>CAZXRG010000001.1:0-60444 GCA_964642935.1 uncultured Rhodobacterales bacterium
CTTATCACATATTATAGGTGAATTGCGTGAGGGCGTGTGTAGCGAACATATTTTCTTAATAATAATGCTTATGAATTTATACGCTATCAGTTCATACCAAACACACCCACCGAGGCAATGGGCCTTACATGCCGCACACATGGTCAACATCAATTCACAGCCCGACCTAAAGCATCAGGTCATCGCTGTAGATTTCAAGCACCCATGTGGGAAGCTGAGGCAAGGCAAATGTCAGAGTTCCATTTGTGAAGGATAGCGCGCGGCGAGGAGGTTGGTTCAGCTGAGAGTTATCAAAGACATGACCCACGTCACTTTGTAAGACGGCCTGGCGAACAAGGATACCTGCGCGGTCATAGCGTTTTCTAATCTTCTCTTCGGGCACGGGGTGTCCGCCCTCCTTAACCCTCGCGCCGACACGGGCCACTGACAGATCTGGATGTTCAACCGAGATGTGAAAGGTCATAATCCGATAGCCACGGTCTTTGGCTTGAGTGATCAGATCAAGCTTGGAGGGGTGGGAAAACACAGTTTCCGTCACAAAGCTCTTGCCGCTTGCCAGTAGAGATGCCCGCCGCTCTGATGCGATTTGCGCGGCTTGGTAGGCTGCATTTACATCCCTATCTTGCAACTCATCGCGCTGAATGAGGTCCGCATTAATGAAGGGTGCCGAAAATTTTGGGGCAATCCGTGTGACATACAGCGTGGATTTGCCAGAGCCATTCGGTCCGGCCAGCATCACGAGAGTGGGTCGTGGGGCAGGGGCCACTACTGAGATAGGGTTTCCGCATAAACCAATATGCCTTTGTCATTTAGCCCAACACCGCGTCCAAGCTGGCGGCGTTCTGCATAGAATGCCTTTTCACCGGATGTTGGTGCGGTCACATCCTCAGCAAACTGGGCAAACCAGACCTCTTGTTCTTCGGCACTCAAAGCGTCAGGCGACAGCTCGCCAGCAAGAGCAGCACGGATCTGCTGATAGTCGAAGCTGCCTGATTTCTCGATTGCACGTCCGATGTTGATCCAATGGGTGATTTGCCCGGCCACAGACCGGCTTTGCAAGCCAGACTCGCGCCGCACTGCTGACATTACATCATCAGCAAGCTTCACAGATTGGGCCATCATACCTCCGCAATTCAAAAGGGTGGCAAAATGCCACCTGCCTCAAACATATGGGATCAAACCTGTAAATGTCCAGTTAATTGGCTGTGCGTATGAGATGTGCAAGCTGCTCAATCCATGTCGTCCCACGGCGCAAGAACGCAGAAATGGGGTGACTGGGCGCTGAAAATGTATTTCGCTCAGCTGCGCCCCACTGACACATAGTCAAAGCCAGCGGCTTTGGCGTCTTCAGGGCCGTAGATGTTGCGCAGGTCGGCCATTGCGGGGGTTTTCATCAGCTTTGCCAAGCGCGTGAGGTCGAGGCCGCGGAATGCGTTCCATTCGGTAAGCAGCAGGACCGCATCTGCGTCCTCAGCCGCACCGTAAGCGTCCTCTTCCCAGATCACGCCCGGCAGCAGCGCTTGGCCTTCTTTGCGTCCTTCTGGGTCCGTGACATGCACACGGGCGCCTGCACCGATCAGGGCGGGCACAATGGTGAGGCTTGGGGCGTCGCGCATGTCATCGGTGTTGGGTTTGAAGGTCACGCCGAGCACTGCGATCTTTTTGCCATTCACGCTGTCACCACACAGCTCCATCACTTTGTCCAACATCCGGTGTTTCACGCGCTCATTCACTGCGATCACAGTTTCCACGATGCTCACAGGCGAGGCGTGATCCTGCCCGATCCGGGCCAGCGCCTTGGTGTCTTTGGGAAAGCACGAGCCACCATAGCCGGGCCCGGCATGCAGGAATTTATTGCCGATACGCCCATCGAGCCCCATGCCCTTGGCCACGGATTTCACATCCGCACCGACCTTTTCGCAGAGCGCTGCGATCTCGTTGATGAAGCTGATCTTGGTCGCCAGAAACGCGTTGGCGGCGTATTTGATCATCTCCGCACTTTCGATATCGGTGAAGACCAGCGGGGCTTCGCGCAAGGAGAGCGGGCGGTAGAGGGCGGCCATCACCTCGCGGGCGGGCTCACTTTCGCAACCCACAACCACGCGGTCCGGGCGCATGAAATCGTCAATGGCAGCCCCTTCGCGCAGAAATTCGGGGTTGGAGGCAACATCGAACTCAGCCTCCGGGTTGGTTTCAGAAATGATCTTTTGCACAGCGCGATTGGTGCCCACCGGCACGGTCGATTTGGTCACAACAACCGTGTAGCCCTCAAGGGCTGCGGCAATTTCAGCAGCTGCGGCTTTGACATAGGTGAGATCCGCATGACCATCCCCGCGCCGTGTTGGCGTGCCAACCGCGATGAACACGGCCTCCGCCTGCGCGACAGCGGCTTTGAGATCGAGGGTAAAAGACAGGCGACCGGCGGCGACATTCTGTGCCATCATCACATCAAGACCGGGTTCAAAAATCGGCACTTCGCCCGCGTTGAGCGCGGCTATCTTGGCAGGGTCCTTGTCGACGCAAATCACGTCATGGCCGAAATCCGAAAAACACACCCCGGACACAAGGCCGACATAGCCTGTTCCGATCATTACAACTTTCATGGATTGGCCTCTTGATAATCGTCACGCAAATCTGCGGTTTTGTGTAGGCGTTCTATCGGCTTTATGTGAAAGGTCCACATAGAAATAATCCGTCAAGAGATCGCTAACGCTGTTGTTATTTGAACAAATCCGCGAGGTCTATATCTTGGGGCTTATGAAAAACCAAATCCGTCTGATGACCTCTGCTCTCGTGTTTTGTCTGGCTTTTGCACAAGCTCAGGCCGGTGACATTCCTTTTGATGGCAGTTGGGTCCATCAACGCTTTTCGCTGTTTTCCAAAAATACATATGCCTTGAAGGGGCAACGGCTTGGGGTGCGCTCTGATGGCAGTGTGTCGCTGATCTATCGCCGCCTTGACCCGAGCCTTTGGAAGGCAAGTGCGGCCTCTTGGAGCTGGCAGGTCCAAACAAGTGTGCCCGCGACGGATTTGGCGCGCAAAGGCGGGGATGACCGGAACCTGTCGATCTACGCGGTTTTCCTGCCTCCCGCAGAGGCTGAGCGGCTGAAGAAGGCCTCGGTGCGCAAGTTGCTGACGGCGAAGGGCGCGCGGGTGCTAACCTATGTTTGGGGCGGTAATTACAAGCGCCGCGCCCTGATCAAGAGCCCTTATGTGGGCGAGGGGGGGGCGTCGATCGTGCTGCGCTCCTCTGGTACGGGCGGGTTTAACGAGAAGGTTGATCTACGTGCAGATTACAAACGCGCCTTTGGGAGCGGGAATGTCGTGCTTGTAGGTGTTGCGGTCTCAGCTGACAGTGACGACACGGATAGTAAGATCGTTGCCTCAGTGTCCAATCTGGTGGTCCGTTAACGCCCCACCGGAGTGCACTGAATTTGAGGATGTGTCATTGGGCGGCATGAATAAAACGAATAATCCTTCGATTCACCGCCACCACAGATTTCCTCCAGACGTGATCGCATATGCTGTTTGGTTGTACTTCAAATTCCCGCTCAGCTTGCGGATGATAGAGGATCTTCTTGCCCAAAGAGGGATCATTATTTCGCATCAAACGATCCGAAAATGGGAAGAGAAGTTCGGCCGCCAGTTCGCAAACAAAATTCCTAAGCGTGCTGCGCATTGGCGTGCGGTTGATCAAAATGGATTTGTGCTGGACGTGCTTGTTTAGAGCCGTCGAAACGCAAACGCGGCTGAACGGTTGATGCGCAAACTGCTCAGTCAGCATGGAACGCCGCGCGTCATCGTGCCCCCCTCTCGTGACATTGCTGCGCAATGCACTGTCGGGCAGTGGACAAAACGGGTTCTGTTCAGTTCTGCCGTCATCAAGGGTGATTGTCCGGTTCGCAATATCCGCAAGATACGCTGCATGCTTGGCTTTTCCGATGTTGAGGTCGGCGTGCATCTGATCGAGAACCGCCCTCATCTCAAGCGTTTGTGTCATGTGTTGATGGGAAAAGACGCGCTGACCATTGGCACAGAAGACTTTGCAGTGTTGCGGGGAAAGCGCGTGCCAATGCGCAGTGCGCGGGTGCCTTTTTAAGAATTAGTTATGGCATAGAAAATACTGAAATTAAGTAGCAAATAAGCATGAAATTCTCTGAAAAGTATGAGCTCCGCTCTGCGCCATATCGCGCTGCTTCTGATTTACCCGCATGTAGGCATTGCAGGCATTCTGGAGCAGTTGGAAGGGCGGCTTTTGGCGGCAGGGGCGGTGTTCGAATGGGCCAGGAGCTGCGCTCGGTAGAAATAACGCCCAGTGGCGTCACAGCGATGCTGGATGGGGACCAGATTACAGCCAAACGCTTGATCATGTCTTCGCGGGCTCATTCCCCGATTAAGGGGCAGGAGGCGCTCTGGCAGGAGGTCAGCACTGTGCGAGTCTGCAGTGTGGTCCTCCATCTCAAAAGCCCGGCGCTCAGTTTTGCAGGCTTTGGACAGATCATCGGGGACAGCGTGCTCAAACGGGTGCGCGATGTGGCGCCTTTCGCGACTCCCAAACCCAGAGCGGGGGAGGCGCTGATCACAGTGCAATTGCGCCACGACCCCGGTGATATGGCCGATGGTCTACTGGCTGAGATGATCCTGAGCAAGATCCGCGCCCTAAATCTGCTGGACCAAAATGCGGAATGTCTGACCCTACACCGGTATTTTGCGCCCCTTGGCACGCTGCCGGGCACGGCCTTGTCTGAGATTGAGCGCTGCTTTCCAGAGCAGGTCACCGTGCTGCGCACGGTTGATCTGAGGGATCAGATTTATCAGCTGAGCAAGCAGTGATTCCGGCTCATTCAGGGTATCCATCCGGGTTGCTGCTTTGCCAATGCCAGGTACTGGCGCACATCGCATCGATATCGTGCTGGGCATGCCAGTTCAGAAGGCGTGCGGCTTTGCTGGCATCCGCGCGCATTTGAGCTACGTCACCGCTGCGCCGGGGAGCAATGCTGTAGGGGATGGGATGGCCGCAAGCGCGCTCAAAGGCTTGGATCATCTCCAGCACGCTGGTGCTCTGCCCAGTGCCGATATTGATCTCCTCATAGCCCTTGGCCGTTTCCAAGTACTCAAGGGCGGCGAGATGGGCGGATGCGAGGTCTTCCACATGGATGTAATCCCGCTCCGCTGTGCCATCTGCGGTGTCGTAGTCATTGCCAAACACGGAGAGCTGATCGCGCCGGCCCACGGCGACTTGGGCGATGAAAGGCACGAGATTGTCGGGCACGCCGTTTGGGTCTTCGCCGATATGCCCGGAGGCATCTGCACCCACAGGGTTGAAGTAACGCAGGATCGCAGCAGTACTGCTGGGCTTCGCGGCGGCCCAGTCGCGGATGATGTCCTCAACCATGCGCTTGGTGCGGGCGTAAGGGCTGATAGGAGCGAGGGGATGGGCCTCGTCATAGGGCAGGTAGTGCGGTTCGCCGTAGACTGTGGCCGAGGAGGAAAAGACGAGGCGTTGGCAGTTCACGGCATCCATGGCGCGCAGGAGCGCGATGCTGCCAAAGACGTTTTGGGCGTAATACTCAAGGGGCTGTGCGGTAGAGGCCCCGACGGCTTTCAGCCCGGCGAAATGCACCACCGCGTCGGGGCGAAAGCTGGCCATGGCGGCCTCAAGGGCAGAGCCGGTTTCCACGCTGCCTTCCGCAATCTCAAAATCCGCATTGGCGAGCTGTTTGACGCGCTTGAGAGCCTCGTGCGAACTGTTGGAGAAATTGTCAAAAACCAGAACCTCATGGCGCGCGCGCAACAACTGCAACAGCGTGTGGCTGCCGATATAGCCCGCCCCACCAGTTACGAGTATGCGCATGGTTTTCTCTTTTTGATAACAGGTGCTTGTATAATTTTATTCTACTGTTACTGACTTCGCCAGATTGCGCGGCTGATCCACATCGGTGCCTTTTTCAAGGGCTGTGTGATAGGCGATCAGCTGTGCGGGGGCAGAATATATCATCGGCTCGATGAAATCAGCGCAGCTGGGCAGAACGATTGTTTTCCATGCGCCGTAAGCGGCCTGATCCGCCCCTTCCTGATCGGTCACGAGCAAGACCTTTGCCCCGCGTGCCATGACTTCCTGCATATTGGACACGGTCTTGTCAAAGCGGTCATTTGCGGGCGCAAACACGATCACGGGCACATGCTCGTCAATCAGAGCAATCGGTCCATGTTTCAGCTCGCCTGAGGCATAGCCTTCTGCATGGATATAGCTGATCTCTTTGAGCTTGAGCGCGCCTTCAAGAGCAATTGGATACATCACGCCGCGGCCCAAAAACAGGATATCGCGGGCGCGGGCCAGATCTTTGGCGGCCTCTGCCACTTGTTTTTCGATATCAATGGATCGGTTCACAAGGCCGGGTACAGAGATCAAAGCATCCACCAGACGCTTCTCACGCGCTGCATCCACATGCCCGCGTTGGCGCCCTGCCAGAACCGCAAGAGAGGCCAGCACGGTCAGCTGAGCGGTGAAGGCTTTGGTCGAGGCCACGCCAATTTCAGGGCCAGCCATGATCGGGAGCACAAAGGTGCTTTCTCGCGCGATCGAGCTTTCGGGCACATTGACCACGCCCAAGATATCCGCGCCTTGCTCCGCCACATAGCGCAGCGCGGCCAAGGTATCGGCGGTTTCGCCTGATTGGCTGACAAAAATCACACCCTCGCGCCCGGTCATGGGGGGCTCGCGGTAGCGGAACTCAGAGCTTACATCGATCTCCACGGGGATGCGGGCGTAATGCTCGAACCAGTATTTCGCCACATGGCAGGCATAAAACGCCGTGCCGCAGGCGACCATCACCAGCCGGTCGTATTTGGTGAAATCAATCTCAGTGTTTTCTTTTGGCAAGACGACCTGGCCGAGCCCACCATCGGTATATTGCGAGACCAGGTTGGCCAAAACGCTTGGTTGTTCGTGGATTTCCTTGGCCATGAAGTGGCGGTGATTGCCCTTATCCACCAGCACCTTGTCCATAGACACAGTGCGGATTTCACGATTGGCCAGCACGCCGTCACGAGTGTAAACTTGCGCGGAATTGCGGGTGAGGATCGCGTAATCGCCCTCGGCCAAATAGCTGACACGATCGGTCATTGGGGCCAGTGCCAGCGCATCGGAACCGACAAACATCTCATCTTCACCGTAGCCGAGCGCCAGCGGTGAGCCGCGCCGCGCTGCGATCATCAGGTCTTCTTCGCCCTCAATGATGAAGCAAAGCGCAAAAGCGCCATCCAGAGAGGCAAGGGTTGCGGCGGCTGCATCAGCGCCGCTCAGGCCCTTGCGCATGTGACGCGCGCAAAGCTGGGCGATGACCTCGGTGTCGGTATCGCTTTCAAAGGTCACGCCCTCGGACATCAGCTCATCGCGCAAGGCGCGGAAATTTTCGATAATCCCGTTATGCACAACCGCCACAGGCCCTGCGCGATGGGGATGCGCGTTGCTGGTATTGGGCGCGCCATGGGTGGCCCAGCGGGTGTGGCCAATCCCCAGCGTGCCGGCCAGTGGCTCTTGCGCGAGAAGATCTGTCAGGTTGGAGAGTTTGCCAACAGCGCGTCTGCGCTCCAGCTTGCCCTCCACCAGCGTGGCGATTCCGGCACTGTCATAGCCGCGATATTCCAGACGCCGAAGCGCTTCCAAGATCACCGGTCCTGCAGGACGATTCCCAAGAACACCAACAATGCCACACATGATATCACTCCAAAAACAGGCTGAAACAGGTTCGCGATGGACCAGTATTGAGGTGGCTTATCTGACATTTTCACCACCCGTACAAGCGTGGGCTATTACATGAAATAATGTTGAAATTTAGCCGTGATGGGTTTGGGAGGTACTGTGCTTTTGTCAGACAGCCTTTTCAACTTCTGCGCGGATATCTGCGATAACCTCCGCCAGCAGATCCGTATCTGTGCATTCCCCCATGATACGCACCAGCGGTTCAGTGCCGGATTTGCGGATCACAAGACGCCCTTGATCCCCGAATTTTGCCTCGCCGTCAGCGATGGCCTGTTGCACGGCTTTCGCATCAAGAGGGTCGCCACCAGCATAGCGCACATTCTCAAGGGTTTGGGGGCAGGGCTCAAAGCTCCGGCACAGCGCGCTGGCAGGCTGCCCGCTTTCTGCCAGAGCGGCAAGAAATTGCAAAGCGGCCATCAGGCCATCGCCTGTGGTGACGAAATCGCGGAACACGATATGGCCGGATTGCTCGCCACCTAAATTGAACCCGCCTTTGCGCATGGCCTCAACCACGTAGCGGTCGCCAACAGCGGTGCGCAGCAGCTTGATGTCGCGGCTGGCCAGAAATTGCTCCAGCCCAAGGTTGGACATGACCGTTGCCACCAATGTGTTTTTGGCAAGCTGGCCTTTGGCCGCCCAGTTTGACGCAATCAGGGCCATGATCTGATCGCCATCTGCGACCTGACCTTTTTCGTCGATGATCATCAAGCGGTCTGCATCGCCATCAAGGGATATCCCAAGATCGGCCCCTTCTGTGAGCACGCGCGCGGCACATGTTTTGGGATGGGTGGAGCCACAATTTTCGTTGATGTTATAGCCGTTGGGGGTGACGCCGATGGGAATGACCTGGGCGCCAAGTTCCCAAAGCACTTCAGGGGCGGTGCGATAGGCAGCCCCATTGGCGCAATCCACCACGATTTTGAGCCCGTCCAGGCGCAGTTCGCGCGGGAAGGCGGTTTTGACAAATTCCTGATAACGCCCGCGCCCGCTTTCGATGCGGCGCGCAAAACCGATCTCGCGTGGCTCGGCCAGATCTGCATCTTGCTCTAGCAGCGCCTCAAGATCCGCTTCGACCTGATCGGACAATTTGTAGCCATCAGGCCCGAAGAACTTGATGCCATTGTCCTGAAATGGGTTGTGCGAGGCGGAGATCATCACGCCCACATCAGCCCGCATGGAGCGCGTCAGCATGCCGACCGCCGGTGTCGGCACGGGGCCAAACAGAAAGACATCCATGCCGACACTGGTGAGGCCTGCGGTGAGTGCATTTTCCAGCATATAGCCAGAGCGGCGCGTGTCCTTGCCGATCACCACGCGGCCTGAACCGTGCTGTTTGGTGAAATACGCTCCCGCCGCTTGCCCGACTTTTAGAGCCAGGTCAGGGGTCATGGGAGAGAGGTTGGCCTGGCCGCGAATGCCGTCTGTGCCAAAGAACTTACGTGTCATATGCGCCGTCTTGCTATTCAAAGGAAGCGTGGAGGAGAGCCGTGGCGGCACCGGAGGTGAAGCCAGTGCCGTCTTGGTATATCAGGTGAGGATGCGCGCCCAGTTAGCCGCCTAATTCGGATAGTTTTTTGCGGGCTTCTGCCAACTGAGGGTACTGATCTCCATTGCTGGTCCCCAGTTCGATCGCGCGGGTCAGATGGGTTTTGGCATCTGCAACACGCTCAAGTGCGGCAAGGGTCATGCCCAGATGGTACTGGATCAGAGGATGCTCCCCAAGTCCGCCCTCTGCTGCTTTGGTGAAATAGACAATCGCACGCTCATACTCGCCGCGTTTATAGAGCAGCCAGCCATAAGTATCCTGAAACGCGGGTATTTCAGAGGTGCGCAGGCGTTTGGCAATGGCAAAGGCCTTTTCCTGACTTTCAGGATCGCTGCGGTGTTCTGATAAGAGCGATGCAAAGTTGTTGGCGATCACTTCGGAGGTGTTGTTGGCTTCATAAAGCGTATCATAGAGCTCTAACGCGCCATCAATGTCGCCTTGGACTTCCAGATAGGACGCGCGATCAAACATCAAACGACCGGGGTTGCGGGCGGTTTCAACGCCAGTTTTGACCACCGCGGCCGCTTCATCCGGGCGCACATCCTGACGCAAAACCGCGGCCAGGCCAAGATAGGGTGCCGCTTGTTCCGGGTAGAGTCCCATCATGCGTCTGAAAGCGGTCTCAGCTTGTTCAAGATTGCCTCGCTGCGCCTCGAATTGGCCCAGGGTCAGATTGGCGCGCAGATCATCGGGCTCCTGAGCCAGCACGTCATCAATGGCAGCGCGCGCCGCGTCTGGATTGTCAGCACGCAAATGGGTTTGCACAAGCGCTGGCAGACCTGTGGACAGGCTGCTGGCGCCATCGCGCATTTCTTCGATCAGAGCGATTGTGCCTGCGAAGTCTTCTTGACCGCCGCGCACACTGGCCTCGATCGCGTTGGCCATGTTTTTGGAGTGCTCTGTGCCGATGGCGTCAAGCTGGCCCGCCAGTTGACGTGCTCCTGTCCAATCCTCAAGGCGCAGCCGCAACCGGGCGAGCTGCATCAACAGTTGTTCATTTCTGGGATTGCTGGTCAGAGACTCTGTCAGGACAGTTGCGGCAACATCAGGCTTGTTGCCGCGCAGCAGGAACTGAGCGTAGCGCATGGAAATCTCAGGTGCGGATTTAGAAACCTGCACCGCAAGGGCGAGGCGTTCTTGAGCCAGACCGCGTGAGCCATTGCGCTCATGGGCTGTGGCGAGCAAAGCTAGAATGTTGGAGTCTTGTGGGCTCGCCCCCAGTGCTGCACGAAGATCCTGAATCGCGTCTTGCGGGCGGTCCTCGTCAATGGCGTAGGACGCGCGCAATTTCAGGGCGTCAACATTTTCGGCATCCCCGGTGATGACGGATTCGATCAGTTCCTTGGCTTCGTCATCGCGCCCCTCAACCCGCAACAGATTTGCCAGCGTGGTTTGGGTCATGCGCTTTTCAGCTTCGTCCTCAATGCTGCCAAGGGCGCCTTCCAGATTTTCGATCGCCAGTTTGGTTTGGCCATTCTGGAAATCAAAGCTTGCCAGCGCGCGCGCAAAGGCAGGGCGGTGAAGGTCGCCTTTTGCCAAACGCTCCATCTCAACGCGGGCGACATCAATGCCTTTGCTCTGGCGCAAGAAGCGCACCACATTGAGCGCAGCCTCGTGATCCTCGGGGAAGCGGGCGTAGATATCACGCAAGGCGGCTTCGGCCCCGGCTTCGTCCTTTTGGGACATATGCCATTGCACCATCGACTGTGCGATATTGCGATTGGTGGGGAATATCTCCGTCATAGATTGCAGATGCGTCCCAACAGCCTGTGTATCGCCCATCTGCTCAAGGGTTGCCAGTTTCAGATAGTTGATGCCCTGATCGTTCGGGTTCTGCTTCAAGGCTTCATCGGTCAGGCTTAGTGCCTCACTGAAATTCTTTGTATTGATTTCATGGCCAATCAGCACCACGGCCGCAGGGCCGTTTGAAGGCTCATCCACAAGCACTTGCTGCGCGATCTCCAACGCCTTTTCCTTATTGCCCTGACGGTATTCGATGGTCGCACTCAATGCGCGGGCTTCTGTGTTCTCAGGAGCAAATCCAAGAGCTGCAGTAATATGACGGTTTGCATCGTCCCATTGCTGGGCAAAGACAAAAATCCGCGCTAGATTTACCCGTGTCTCCAGATGCTCGGGTTTCAGTTCTGCAACCCGCAAGAAGTTCCCCAGAGCCCCTTTGAAATCCTGCTGGTCCAAAAGCAGTTTTGCCATCTCAAAGCGTGGTTCTGCATAATCCTGACTGAGTTTCAGTGAATTGCGGAACTCAAGCATGGCCTTTGTGGTATCCCCTGAGGCAACCAGCTCCAGCCCTTTTTCATAATGAGCAGCACTTCGTTCATCGGCTGTATCACACGCGGCAACGGCTAAGCCTAAACAGCATAATGTGACAAGGGTTCGGGCTTTTTTAAGGTACATCTTTGGGCGTTCCACTATTTGAAAACTGCGTTAGGTGATTTGGACTTCAGGAGGGCGCTGTCAATTACAACGTATGAGTGTTGATATAAAGCCAAGGCGGCCTAAAACCAAGTATGTTGCGTAAGTGATGACGTACTTGTTTGATGTGTAACATCTCGTTCTCGGCCTCCTGCTAGATCTGTTACCGACATTGGGGGTGGCGGTAGGTGTTTGCGCGGGATGCTAAATGGGAATGTTTGTGATGGCGTGCTTGCTGGTAAAATTGCACCCTGCGCTGTCTCCAGGCACAAAACTCCCGTTGGCGCTGAGCCCTTTGGGCCTGGCGCTGAATGCGTTGGATTGTGCGTTCCTGATCCCGCAGCGTGCGAATGCGAACACGGTTGGCCTCTCGCTCTGCAATCCGCTGGTCTCTGAGTTCTTGACGGTGACGGGCGGCTTGTTTCCATTTCTGCTGGCGCAGATTTTGCCGTCGCGAGGCCTCTGAGGATGTGGCGTTTTCATAGAGATATTCATTGCTCAGATAATATTCAGGATTAAGGCGCCGTTTGGCCAGATCCATTAAGTCCAAAACCATCCTGATCTCAGCTGTTGTAAAGGGGCGGGCATCAGGCGTGTAGTTTACGCTCCTTGAGGAGAGCTCAGCCTCATTTGCAGCCACGGTGGCAGGGCCACACACAACCAGCACAGCACTCATCAGCACTGCTGTGAAACACAAGCGCAAAAAGCGCGGGCTCTTTTTGAGCTGAGCGCAGTTATATGGAGGAATACCCCAAGCCATGGATGTGGCAATGCTTCAAGATCATGGCTGTAATTTGACTGGAATTGGGTGTTTTCTATCTGGTCCGTTTATTTTTTGGGCAAAGCCGCACCCATTCAGGTGCTGGCCTTGGCCCGCAAGAGGATATGGCCACACAGGTTTTGCGTGCGGTGACGTAAGATCAGTCTTGTGACACAGCGCGCCTTGGGAACTGCTTTAGCTGTCCTGATCTGGTTGATTTTCGACGCTTTTGCGTTTGCGCATCATCCGCTTCACCGGATACCAGACAAAGCCGACGATTGCGAAGATAACCGCGGCAACCAAGGCAAGAGCTGCACCAATGGCAGATATCCCGGCACCTGGGCCGATATATGCCATAGCCAGGCTGGGCGTCAGGAGTGCTGACAGCAGCGTTGCTGTCCAAATGTTACGTGTCATATCGTGCCTTTCTGCGCAAAAATATGGTTACTCTGTAAAATATAGCATGTCTTTCAATAATGCCTGTACCGCGGTTTTTTTGTGTTCATCCGCAGCCACAGAGACATCACTGATGTTATGTAGACTATTGTACTTAAGGATCATCTCACCGGTGGCAATATCAACCTCATAGCCACGGGCTTGTCCTGAGAAGCTGACCAGGGCGCGTTTGCGATCCGCAGAGATGTCAACGCGGCCACCGCGCCATGAGAACGGGTTTTCCTCAAACTCGGGAGTTCCTTGAATTGGGAAGACCCGGCGCTCAAAGCCAGTGACCAGATCGACTTCCAGAAGTCGGGAGGCCCCGCCAATGGCATCGCCGCCCCAATTGTCAAAGAGCAGAACTTTTGATCCCTCAAGCTGCTGCACAGAATGTTGCTCCACGAAGGTGCCGCGGATCACATCAACGATCTCTTCGCTGTCAGGGTCAAAGACGATGATCGAGCTGATATTGCGCATTGAGATGACGTAAAGTCCCGGGCGCAGATTTCCGCCTGTGGTGGTTTCATCAAGCTGATCGACAAAATTGATATGGAGCGGGTCACAGTCATGGGTGGTGGAGGTCAGGATGGGGGCCCAGGGTGATTTCAGCAAAGCCCCGGCAAGGTCAAAACTTTTTGTAACCTCTCCATCGCCGTCCAGAATATGCACGCGATCAACCTGAGGCCGGCCGGTTTCGCAGGTGAGTTTTTCGGTGTTGCCATCAGGGCCAAGGGGGATCACCAGATCGGTTTCGCGGATTTCGATGTCAGGCACCAGTGCTGTGCCATCCTCCAGAATGGTTGGCCAGTGATGGCTGTAATCAAAGCGGAACCAGAGCGGATTGCCGTCCCTATCAAGGCGCGCAGCACCCGCGCCAAAGGGGAACATCACGCCGGTGGACTGGAACACCACCAACAAATCACCATTGGGGTAGCGATCAAGGCCGAAGGGGCGCATCACGGCGTTGAGTTCCTGTGGCACCGCTTCGCGGTAAAGATTGGCACCGGTGGTATCGGCATTGAGGATGGCTTCGAGCTTGAAGGGAATGGCGTGCAGTACTTCGCCTGCGCGGTTCATCTCAACGGCGATGCAGCCCATCTCAGGGCAGAGATCAAGATATTCGTAAAGCCCGCCGCTGACCAAAATTTTGTCATCATAGGCCTGCGCCGAAGGGCCCGGCACAAAGCGGTTTGCAGCTGTTTGGTCCAGCGCGATATCTGTCGCCTTGGTGCGGAACTGCCCGTAATAGGCTGGGGCCCAAAGAGATTTGATCTGATGCTGAAGCGTTTTGGTGCCCGAGGCGATGGTGCGATAAGGCCCGATCTTATACTGGGCGACAAAAATGCCGGCTCCAAAGGCCATAATGCCCAAAGAGATCAGAAAAAACAAAAATGGCAGGATGCGAGACATGAGAATTACTCTCCAGTAAGAGCAGCGAAAAGGGCGGTGGCGCGGTCATGAAGATCCGCAGGAAGGGCATGATTGATAGGCTTTTCCTGACGGGGTTTGAACTCAGAAGCAATTGTTGAAATTGCCTCAGCTGGCTCAAGATCAAGGCGGGCGCACAGCTTTGCCACAGCAGGCTCGCCGCCATTGCAAAGCGCTGCATGGCCGACAAAAATCTGCCCTTGATCCAGATTGCGCAGATGCTCAAAAGCAGCGACCCAATAGGCAAGCCAATAGGCCAGATCATCCGGGCCCGTTCCTGCGGCAAGCTCTTTGAAGCCGGGAAAGGCGATAGGGCGGTGCAGCGCGCCAAATTCGAAATGGCCGATATCGGACATATAGCGGCGGATGAAGCTGTCTTGCTCGTGCTGCTTGGTGAAATTCTGATGCTGTCGCAGCAAGGACGCTGCATGGGCCACAGGATCGCGCACGGGAATAACGATGCTGCATTCTGGGAAGATTTTGCGCAAAAGCGGGATCCGGGCGACATTGCCGTTATTCTTGGAAATATAGCGGCCCTCAGATTTTAGCTCGCCGCAGCGCAGGGAAATGATCTTAGCCATATGGTTGTGCAAGAAGGTTTCGGCCTCCGCGTTGCGCGCATTCCCTTGCCACAACTCAATATGGTCTGCCTTATAGTGATCAGGCCAAAACGCTTTCCAGATAATTTCCTCAAAGGCTTCGGGGCTGTCAAAACCGACCTTGATCCCGTCGCCATGGGCGCGCTCTGCCATGGTTGTGCTTTTGCGAAACGACTTTGACACTTTGGACCAGAATAGCGGTGCCATCACAAAGGGCATGTCCCGGTAAAGATGGGTGGCCAGACTTGGCATATGGGAGAGGGCGGTCAACAAAATGGTGGTCCCGGCGCGGGGCAGGGAAGTCACGAAGATCGGGCGCGATGGATCGGTGTTTTGCGTGTCTTTGGAAAACATGCTGTCTTCCATATCCGCCATAGACAGTTGCAAGCCGCGGCTGCTGAAGGCGATCTTGTGGACAAGACGATCCAGTGAGGAATATGCACCTGCTGTCATCTGAAGCGCCGAAACCCAACAACAAGTGCAATCAGCACGGCAGATGTAATCAGGATCACATCCAGTCTGAGCATGAAATCCAGAACAGTTTGCGCCGGTGCCAGCCCCGCCATATCCGCCAGGAAAAGTGGGATATAGGCAGCAACAAGCGTGAGAATGCCAAATACCAGAAGACCAAAGAACTGTTTGAGCAGCATCAGGGAGGCCGCTTGAACCGCCGTCTCCTTGGCTTCATCGTCCAGGGTTTGGTCGCGCATTGTGGCTGTGGTGCTTTGCGCAACCCCAATCGCCTTTTGCGCTCGTGGCACGATACCAAAAACGCTGAAGGCGATGATGAATGCCAATACGGAAGCTGCTGTAATCAGGATTATCATAGTCTTTTACATACTCCGGCGATCTTACAACAAATCAAGCCACCACATGCGAGGGTTGATAGGGCTGCTTCGCTTTAGCGGCTCAGGCCAGTTTAGGTCCAGAAATTTCGTGGCTTGGGCGATTATTTTGCAACCTGTTACTGTATTGCCTTGTGATTGAAGGCGATGGCCATGGCCGCAGGGGAGAGGCGTTGGCGCACCTCTTGGGGCGGAGGAAGTTGCAAAATCCCGCGCCAGATCGCCAGACCCAAACGCCAGTTTCCCTTGAGCATCATCTGAGCCCCTTTGAGAAGGGCAAATCCCGCTGCAAGAGGGATCGCAACAGGGTTGTGCCGGCGCACAAACATCATGCGCGCGCGGTAAAGGAAGTAGGAGGAAAACGAGGAGGCCACCCGGGTTGTTGTATGTGAGCCAATAGAGGCTCCCGCCCGGTGATAGACCTCGATCTCCGGGTTGTAGATCCTGGGGAAATCTTTGCCGCGCAGAGCCCAGTCGACTTCTTCGTAGTACAAAAAGAAGCCTTCATGCATCAGCCCGATCTTTTCGGCATAAGCCCGCGAGACGATCAGGCTGGCCCCGGCAACAAAGTCAAAATCATCCGCTTTGACGGGCTGCGCCTGACTGATCGTTTTGCCCAGATTTAAGTTTCGAGTGCGCCCGGTCCAAAACTCAATCTGCCCATTGTCGCTTTGAATGAGATCAGGCTCTTCAAGATAGCGGATCCGTCCCCCCATCAGGCCAAAATCAGGATGTTCGGCCAGGCTTTTGGCCAAGGCAGCGGCAGTCTGTGCAGGCACAACGCTGTCAGGATTGAGCACCCAGACCGCGCCAACCTCCGGATCGCTCAAAAGCGCGCGAATGCCGCGGTTCACCCCAAAGGCAAACCCGCCATTGCGGCCAGTTTCAATCAGGGTGAGTGGCGTGGCGCCAGGGACAGGCTCGGTTTGGGCCGGATCATCCTTGAGGTGCTCAAGCGCGATCGGTTTTGGTGCAAAGGGCAGTGCAAAGGGCAGATCTGTTGAGGTTGGATGACCCAGATTTGCCCAGGTTTGCACGCGCTCAACGGTGTCATCGGTAGACGCATTATCAACCACAGCAACCCGGATGTCCTGAGCCGCAAACGCAGTTACCAGACTTTCCAGACAATCAACGATGACATCTGCACAATCATAGGTGACGATCACCACACCAAGTTTGGATACACTCATACCAAGGCACTCTTTTACTGCTGTCTGTGCCCCAAAGAGGCCGATTCAAGTGGGGTTTAGCCGTAAATGTCTTCTTGGGCCAGTGTGTTCCAATCCACGGAATTGAGGGCGTCATACTTCTCTGCATGGGCGCTTCGCGACACTTTTTGCAGATCGCCGCTATCTTCAACGAAGTAGAGCATATCAACCTCATCGAAGTAGATTTGCTCAATGCCTTGCAGAAGATCCGTATCGCCAGTTGCATGCTCTGTTACCGTAAAGCCCTGATCGGCTGTGCGGTTAATGCTGTAATCTGACGCACGGCCCGTATAGACCGCAATATCCATACCTGTGCTGCCGATGATCTCATCTGATCCCGCACCCCCAACAACAATTTCGTCATTGGCACTGCCAGCAATGAAATCCTGACCGCTTCCGCCGAGCAACAGGTTTTCCAAAGGATGCCCTTCAGAATGCTCAGAGACAGTAGGAGCCTGGGACAGCGTATCGCGCAGAAGTGCGTATTGATCCGCATGTTGCTTGGCGTTGAGCAGCTGTGTTGTTCCGGCTTTGCGATCGATCTCGTAAAGCGCATCAGAGCCTTGAAAATAAATCGCCTCAACCAGCACCACGACATCCACATCCTTTGTGGCCAGGTTGGTGATCACCATTTTATGGCGGCCGGTGATTTCAACTGAATAGTCGTCTGGTTCCCCTTCCAGCACAACAATGTCATGCTTGGCACCGCCATGAATCCGGTCACTGCCGGCGCCACCGATAAGGATATCCTCACCATAACCGCCCATCAAACGGTCCGCACCATCGTTGCCCAAAAGGGTATCATTGCCTGAGCTACCAACCAGCCGGTCCTTGTCCGAACCGCCGATCAACATATCATCGTGTCCGCCGCCATTCATTTTGTTGCGGCCATCGCCGCCCACCAAAATGTCCTGACCCGCATTGCCAAACAGGCGGTCATTGCCAGCCCCGCCCAGCAATAAATCATCGCCATTGCCCCCCTTGAGGAGGTCATTGCGCCCGAACCCGGCAAGGATATCGTCATAATTGGTGCTCAGGTTCGTCCGGTCATGGCCTTCGGTGCCAATTTTGGTGGCCTCTGCGAGATCCCCGGTTGCCCCTTGTGCCCCATGAACGACAACAGCATCTTTGCTTGACCGCAAGAAGCTGAGATTCATGAAGTCTTCAATCAGATTGAACAGAGATTTCGGTTGTTCAACCGGATCCTCCACGACAACAGGAGCATCTTCGAAACTCACCTCTTGCTCTTGAATGCTGAGGATATCCAGATCGATGCTCTTGTCTTCAAAATCAGTTTCATCCAGCGTGGAATCAGTTTCACCCAGCGTGATCTGTGGTTTGCTTGAGACAGTGCGCCCGCCCAACAACTCACCGGTCTCAACACCAGACGCCACATGCATGATCTCTGGCCCAGATGTATTTGAGCTTGTGCCTACGGTGAATTTTTGACTGGTTCCGAGCGCATCAAAGAAATCACGTAACGCATCAGGATCGTAGAAGTATTTACTGCCCGCATTGTCGTAATTTGCGGCAGTACCAGGATTGATAACGACCTTACCGCCTGTGGCTGTTTCGACAAATTTCAGCTGGAAGGTGTCATCATAGTTTTTGCCATCGAGCTGGCGAGAATTGATCCCGTAATTGTCTTCAACTTTCAGGTTCAGGGCTTTTGCAACCTGCTTGAATGTATTTTCATTGGGATCAAACGCTTCGACATTGACCAGCATGTCGCGGGAATAAGAGACAAGATTGCCAGTGACCTCAAGATCACGGGTTGTCTGCACTTTGGCGTCGGAAAATGTGAAGCCCTTTTCATCCGGATCAAGCCCGTCATGCTTGATGTTGAATTTTGGAAGATTCCGAATGTCATTCAACACATTATTATTCGCAATTAGTGTGTTGTTGGATATCTTTGCACCGTCAACACCAGAAATGGTCAGGGCATGCGTTGCGCCGTTATAGATCAGGTTCCCGGTAATTTCGAAATTTGTGAAACTGATCTCATCAGGATTATCAGTTTTCTTGAGATTGAGGCGACCATAGATTGTCTGGGTCGAGACATCGTTTTGCAAAAACACATTGTCGCGGATGGCCAGATCATGGACCCCAAATTCAGTTCCTTTGCCCCAATACTGGATCATATCGGAGTGATCATCGGTATACCCGTTCACTTCGCCCGCGACCTTTCGGTATGGCACGAAATGCTCAAACAGGTTCTGTTCGATGGTGGTATTCAGCATATCCGTAATCGTGATTCCGTCTTTACGGATGTCGTGGATATGGTTGTTTGTGATGTCGACAGTCTCTGAGTTGTTCAGAGACACACCACCATAAAGCGTTGAGAACTCATTTTTATCGATCACGATGTCAGTGGAATCGCGCACCGTAATACCCATGCCGTAAGGGTATCCTTCATGCAGGTTCTGTGAGGTGTCCGTGATTTCGGAAAAATGGCCAACCAGCTTGGAATTTGTGAGCTGAATGTTGTTGCTCTCATAAAGGTAGAGGAGCGCGTTGAAGCCGGAATTGGGATATCCGTTTGTGGGCGCGTCAAACTCTAAAACAAGAGAATCAAAGGTGATGTTGCCTGAGGATTTAACAGCGGTTTTATTGAGCAGAATCGCCGGATTCTCCGGGTCCAGAGATCGGATTGTGACGGGGCTGTCAAAAGCCATCTCTTTGATTTCAATGCCCTTATACTCACCTGCACGCAGCAAGATGGTTTCGCCCCCTGAAGCCTTCTCCAGCGCCCGCATAAGTCCCTTGGTATTCGATACTGTTACCGTATTCGAGTTCATAAAAGCCCTTTCGAAACCTGACATTGTCTCAGGAATCTTGTAATTTGAAAGATGATACGCCGATTTACTGGATACAAATTTTAGCACACACCTGTACGGACAGCATTCTGTTCAAGCCGCGATTCAAGACTGGGTCTTGAACAATCCCGACTTGGCAGAGCAGTTTAAAAAGCCCGTTTCAGACATTTGGAAATTGCCCCGCAACTCAATTTGGAGTTGCCATTTCCCGTATTGCAATTTGTATCCACTCGAACACACACCCCTATAGTCTGAGCAGACATTACTTAACCGAATCCAAGATGAAACAAAAATCTGGCATAAATTGGACCCGTGTGGAAAACCGCCGATGTCACGCGCGCCATCAACCTCATTCGAATACGCCTTAGATTTACCAAGTTGGTATAGGGCGTTGTGTTTTTACAAATGGTACACAGAATCCCAAGAACGAGCGGTGATGCTCAGTTTTGTCAATAAAAATTGATTTATTCGAACATCTCTACTGAAGGCGGGTTCGCGCGATTCAGAGCTGAGCTTTTGCATCACCTAAGAGCGCACCACCTGCAATTGGGCCGAAGTAAGGCCTTTTGAGAGGGGCTTGGGACCAACAGATCAATGGTGCCGCGATCAGATTCCCATGGCCGTCGGCCTGTTTCCAATCCCATATTTAGTGCATTTTGATGGTCAAATATTTTGCTCCTGTTGGGCAACTCCTTTATGCAGGCATTTGATTGAGGCCATGCAGAAAATTTGTGTGCGACCGTATTCCAAATAAAGATGAGATCCCGATGCAAAGAAAATCTTTACCCTATCGTATGCTTCGCTTTGTCTGGCGCAGGTTGAAAATGCTTCGGTTTTACGGCGCTTTGTTGATGGACAACATTTATGATGCGCGTCGGTATTTCCATTGGGCCCATGGGATCAGAACAGATCGCACAGAGGCGCAGGCCACCCATGCGATCTACAAGGCCTATCACGGGGTGGAAAAGGGTTTGTCTTTGAGCGAACCGCGTCCCAATTTCGGAGTTGATAAAATCAACATCCTGATTGGCAAGCTGACCGAGTTTTCAAGCCGCTTTAATCCGCAAGGTGTTCCTGCAGCTGTTTCTGCGCTGGAAGCCTATCGTGAATTTAACCTGCCCCATGGTGTTGAGAACAAAAACCTGAATGCGTTTCTGGATGGTTTGGGGGCAGAAAACGCGCAGACCGGTGGGACAGATTTTGTAACGCGCGATGATATCCTTGCTGCGGGCGAGGGTGTGGATGCAGATTTTTTCTGGGCTCGCCATTCGGTGCGTCAGTATTCTGACACACCAGTTCCCATGGAGATGATCCGTCAGGCCGTGGATATGGCGCGCAAGACCCCAACTGTGTGCAACCGGCAAGGGCCCCGGGTGCATGTATTTGAGAACGCGCAGCAGGCGTTGGATTGGCAACCAGGCAATAAAGGCTTTGGGCATCTGGCCTCACGCGGGCTGATCGTGACCGCTGATTTGCAGTCCTTTTCGGGAACAGGCGAGCGCAATCAGCCTTTTGTGGATGGTGGGATGTTTGCCATGTCTTTGCTTTATGCGCTGCATGCACTTGGGCTTGGGGCCTGCCCGCTGGCTTGGTCCATGCGCCCGGCACAGGATCGCGAAATGCGCAAGGCCTTGGGTATTCCGGACAGTGAAGCTGTTATTATGATGATTTCAGTGGGGCATTTGCCTGACAGCTTGCAGGTTGCCAAATCGCACCGGATGCCAATTGAGCATGTATTGGTTGAGCATCCCGCCTAAAGCGCGGCCTGTTTTACAACGCTTCGCGAACAACCTTGCATCTCCTAACGCGGCCAAAAATCAAAGATCGGGGCGCGTTAGGAGGTGGGTAAGCCCTTTAAATGGCAATGGTGTTTGCCAGAGCAGTCCGTCTTTAGACGAAGATATTTCCGCTCTCTAGGATATCGTCGATTTCCGCATCTGTGACATTCTCAAACACAATGGATGTGTTTTTGCTGAGCGAAAGAAACAGATCTGTGGACTCGTCCTGCTGCGCAATTTCCTGCACGGACACATCCCTCAAATTTCCTTTGAGGCGCACCATATCTTCAATGTCGTAATCCGTAACCCGGTCGTGACCTGCGTGCCAACTTGTGAAGATGAAAACATCACGATCTGCGCCACCTTCCAGCACATCATCGCCAGCACCGCCATTCAACCGGTCTTTTCCGTCTCCACCAGACAGCATGTCATTGCCCTTGCCGCCATACAGTATGTCGCGGTCTGCACCGCCATGGAGCTTGTCATCGCCGCGGTTGCCCAGCAGCTTGTCGCGCCCCGCACCGCCGAAGATCTCATCATCCCCCTTGCGGCCCTTAAGCCAGTCATTGCCTTCAAAGCCAAGGATCAGATCATTTTCATGGGTACCCACAAGTCGATCAGAACTGTCCTCACCGCCTATCCGGTTATAGGTACTAAAGACATCGCTTTGCATATGCTCAATGTCAGTGTTGAGGGTGATCACATCCGAGAGGGTGGTTGCCCAAAGCGCGTCCAGCTCGCCGGCCTCAAAATCCCGGTTTTCGGACCAAAGCTCATCGCCCGCACGCAGGCGCGAGAACTGATCCACCATCACAAACGAGAAGGTCTCGCCCAGCATGCCGCCATTGACCGGATCTTCAGCCAAGCCACCGATCCAGGCATCCACCAGATCGACCGATCCATAAGCCGCTTCCAGCTTGGCGGCGATATCTATGTCTGCGGTGATGTCGTCAAAGCTTTCAGCCCGCGCAAGGCCAAGCCCTTCGCGGATATCATTATAGCTGCCAAGCCCCAGATCGCGGCCGCGCTGAATGTTGAGTGACGCCAAATCCAGGCCACCCGCGCCCGGAGGGCCGAACAGGAAGGAGCGCACGTCTTCGATGACATGCACATCCAGCTCTTGGGAGGCACCTTGGCCCAATCCACGCAGGATCGGATCAATGCCGCTTGCAAACAGCTGAGATGGATTGAAGAACGCATCGCGCAGCGCCAGATTGCCGCTTTCATGCTCGCTGCCATCCTCATTGAGGCGCTGGATTTCGCCAGACAGCAGCGAATGGCCAAAGCGATAAACGGCTGTTGAGAATTCCACAGAAATGCCTGGGTTCACGCTGGCATCATAGCCCTCATAAGCGCCAAGCGCATCTGCGCCCAAAAGCCGGGGCAGGAATTCGTTATAGGTCACGGCCTGCATGACAGCTTCTACCCGGGCACGCGCACCCTCAAACAACGCATCCGCATCAAGGCTGGGATCCGCCTCAGCCAGCAGGTCCACCTGACGGTTATGCTCGCGGGTAAAGAGCGTGTGGAGCGAAGACAAAGCCACATTTTCTGCCGCCCGCACATCGCCGGTCATGAAGCCGCTATCGTCCTGATCGAGCATATTATCGACCATGCGCAACTTGCCGCCCTCAACACGCATTGTGTCCATCACATCTTGGCTGGATCCATAGATCTGGGAGCCATCAATGAAGGTGGTAATCTGGTTGGCATATTCACGCGAGCTGTCGACACCACTGCCCTCAAGCGCTTCAACCCGGCTGAAAGAGATCTCGGCCTGACCTGTCATGAACGGGTCAAATTGCGGATCGCCAAATGGCACTGGGATATTGGCCGCTTCACCACCGTGATGCGCTTCTGTCAGGCTGAGATCGTGATCTAGGAACTGGCCCCAGGCCCAAAGATAATCAGACGCACCGCCCGGATCAGGCATATCTGAATCTTGCGCATTTACGATATTCGAAATTTCGCGGGCGCTTGGGCGTTCATCGCCTGCCAATGTGCCAATCCCGTCTCCAAATGCAGGCTCTGTGAGGCGCAGCAATGTATCCCCTGCGCGCCCGGCATCCCCGGTTGCAGCCCCTGTGCCATCAACAGTTCGCCCGGCATCTGTCGGAGACGACAAAGGCAAAACCTGAGATTGGTCTTCATTGGCATTGGGTTTTGGTTGGATCTCTTCAAAAACAGAAAGCAGATCATCAACCGCGGAAAAGATATTTCCGATCGCGGATGTCATTTTAGCAGCCCCTAGTACACACTCAACTGACCCATGTTCTATCACAAAAAGTTGATCCTGCAATTACAAATAGTTAATGATAATTAACGTGAAATTTTTCAACAATTTCAAAGGGCCTGTTGGTGTATTTGAGCGTCGCACAACCAGAGCGGTCATAAGGCTGCACGTCTTCGCAGGTGCGCCGCGGGGATTGGCAAAGACGCTCAAAAACCACAATTGGCACGAAGTTTTGCTAGAGGGGATGCTAAATTCTTGTCCTGACCTCATAAATGCGGATAAGTCTTGTAAAAAAAGGCAGCTTTCGACACAACAAAGCTGCATCGCATCGAGGTAGTCTAATATGAAACGTGTAATTCTGACGCTTCTGGTTCTTTTGATGGCACCAGCAGCTTGGGCGCAAAGATACCAGATTCAAGCAGGCGACCGGCTTGATATTTCTGTCCTAGAAGACCCCACACTGAACCGTCAGGTTCTGGTCAGCCCGGATGGACGCATTTCTGTACCAATCGCTGGCAATATCCGCGCAGGCGGCCGCTCCACATCACAGGTAGAGCGCACCATTCAGGAACGCTTGGCGTCTGGTTTTGAGGTCACGCCAACCGTGACTGTCTCTTTGGTGGCCCTTGCCCCTGAACCTTCACCAGATGAGAATTTCATTGAAATCTACGTCATCGGCGAAGTTTCCCGCCCCGGTCTTTTGCGGGTGGAAGGCGGCACGACACTGCTACAGGCGCTGAGCCAAGTTGGCGGCATGTCCAAATTCGCAGCAACAAAACGCATTCAGTTGCGCCGGATTGTCAAAGGTGGCGGCGAAGAGATCTTTGTCTTCAACTATCGTGGTATCGAACGCGGACAGCGCGTGAATACATCCCTGACTGTGCGCGAAGGTGATGTCATCGTCGTTCCTGAGCGTAAACTCTTCGAGTAAGGAAAATACCCGACATGGGGGCGAGAAGCATAAAATCAGGGGTCATTGCAGCAGCCGCACTGAGTGGGGCTGCGCTCACATCTGGTGGGGCACTGGCCGAAACCGGCTGGCGCGTAAACGGAAGTGTATCCGAAAGGATTTCGATCACTGGGAGCCAGCTCTCGTCTCTGACCAGTGTAAACCTCGCGGCCTTGTCTGAAACAGAGCGTATGCGCTTTGGCGTCAATACTGGTTTTGGACTGGCTGTCGGCAGCGGTGGCGGGCTTAATGCTATTTTGCCCAGTCTTGGGGTGAATTTCGGCATTGATAGCAAACGGATGTCGATCAACACGAGCGCCTCGCTGCGGTTCAATTCTATCACCTTCGAGGAAGAAGATGACGGGGTTGATCTCACCACAACCCAAGTGAGTGGTATTCGCCGCTCTTTAGGGGCGAGCATTCGGGGCAATTACGACATTTCGTCCCGCTTGACCGGCTCGCTTGGATATTCTTATTCAGACGTGTCGTATAATGAAATATCCGACGCGTTGTCCCCGTCTGTGACCCACAATATCACGGGATCCGTCAGCTTTGACGCGGCCAAAGATACGGCCGTTGTTGCCAGTGTCGGCGCGCGTTGGTTTGACGCCGACAATGTAAACAACTCCAAAAGCTTCACGCTGGATGGCACTGTGCGGGTGTCTTATGAAGCCACATCACGCATTTCAGTGGATGCGGGCGCAGGCATCACATGGGCCAACAGCCAAGATGATATCCTTGGTCTGCGCAGAAAAAGCAAAAGCACTGCATTTCTGCTCAATGGTGGGATAAGTTATGGCTTGCCCGATGGCACGATACGCCTTGGGTTGTCGCAGCGCGTTGCGCCAGAAGCCAGCACCGGCTTTTTGTCCCGGTTCAATACATTGAACCTTGGATATACTCATGCGTTCAACAATACGACCCAACTGGGGCTGAATCTGGCTTGGTCTGATCAAAAGACGATTCCAACGAATACAAGCCTATCCCAGTTCTCGATCAACCCTTCGATCATCTGGACACTTGGCAGTGACCTAGAAGCCCGTGTTGGATATAGCTATCGTCAGCGAGATAGCGATGACACCCATCGCTTGGATTTTGTTATCACCAAGAGCTTTGACAGAGGGCTGTAAAGCGCTCTGATCGACTGAGGATTTCCTCATCCCCGCTTACAGTGCGGGAGGTGATATGCGCGTCAGGCATCCACCATAACTCCGATTCGATTTATAAATTCAGGCCCTGTTCCTGCATTGGTCGTCGCATTCCATGACGCTGCATTGCCCTCTTTAAGGGCGTAAGGCGCGCCAAGAACAGACGTATCGGGTGTGTTTGTATAGCTCTGCCAAACCGCTAGTTTTTCGATCCGGCCATGCATCGCATCATTGCCTGTCTTGCCAAACTGAATGGCCCGATCAATGATCAAAGGACCCCCAGGATCCGTAAAGGACGGTGTCATCACTGTTTGAAAAACACCTGCCTCATCTTTCAGCCATACAGTCGCCGTTTCAGCAATGCGATCGATGCTGGCAACCAGATGAACCTGACGCATACGATCCATGGTATAGCCAAGAGGGACAGTGCCTTCAGGGGAGCGCTTATTAAAAAGCGTTGTCTCGCTTCCAGATTTCATCAGCCATTGAATATCGCCTTCCCTGTCAATTCCAAAAATCAACCGATTGGCAGGAGTGCTAACAAGCACATGCTTGTCATCTGTAAACGTGAGCGACCCTTTGAACTCCATTGTCAGTGTATCAGAGCTATAATCTTCGCTCACTTCAACCTCAAAGCCGGCAATTGGTGAGCGCACATGTGGTAGGATCGGCGTGGCACCTGCAATATTGTCTCCCCAGAACACCGCTTGAGGTTTCAGCGGGAGACCCTCATAGCCGCCCCCTGCACCGCACGTCACAATGGGCATATTGAGATGGCTTCCCGCAGTTTTATCTGCATCTTCCAGCACCGGAATAGATTGCCCATCCGCAAAGGTCAGACGGGCACCGTTTTCAATCACACCCGCATCTGGCGTGATGCGAATGATTCCGGCACTTGCATCATGGATGACTGCGCTGAACCCGCTTGGCAACAGACTATGCTCCAGGTTTTGCGCAAACTCAAAGCCCATCACTTCGGTATAATGTGGTTGCGCAGTTCCGATGTCAGCCATTCCACGCGCGATGCGTGTCGTAGTCAGTTGGCGGCCTGCCGGGATGGATACCTGCACATCAATATGGGTTTGTGACCAGGTCACACCTGTGATTTCCGGAATGCCAAGTTCGGTACCACTGTAATCATCAGAGATAACACCATTGGCAAGATAAGCCGCCGCAAAGCCGTTGCGCAAAATGTGAGGGCGGCCGAATTCCTCGTTTTCCTCCAGATGGATTGTGCCACCAAGCTGGATCATCACATTGTTTGAGTAAGGGCCCTGCTGAGCAACGATCGCCTGCATCGGCGTGGTTGCCAGCATGCTATCCAGTTTGTCCCGCATTTCATGACGCAAGAGCCGGTTGCGATCAAGCACCCCGTCTGTGTCAAGGAAGTTGTTCATACCATTCGTGAACCCATTCCCGAATGGCGTAGCGTAGACCATCTTTGTGCGTGTTTCATTAAACAAGCCCCGCGCCTGACCGCTCAAGTCAAACAGCATGTGATCAAGGTTATAAACCCCACTCATATCAGCACCTGTCGCAACCGCGTTCCCCCCTGCATCAACACCCGTATAAAAAGGCAGGAAGATGCCTGTTGGATCGCTGGCAAGTTCGGGGCCATCCGCTGTGTGCCAGGTCTCGTAGATCAAGCCGATCTCGGACCCCGCATCCCGGATATGCTGGACAATAGCAGTAAGGTCCGCCCATTGACGCCCTGTATTGGCATCATCAGCCAATTCCCAACGGCCTGTGCCAGAATGTGCAAGATCAACGAACATAGCGACACAATCAGACGTGCCAGCAACCATCTCTGAAAGATAGGAATATTCCTCATTGTAGGAATCCGCCTGCGTGATCGGGACAGTTGCCAAAGGCGCAACACCTTCAACGACACCTGTGACCGTCAACACTTCAGGACTTGTGAAGCTGCGTGTTGGCCCAGGGGATGTAGATTGCGCAAGTGGCGATTGCCCAAAAAAGGCAATCACGTCCCCCACCCCAAACTCACCTGCAGTCGTCCCACCTTCACTGGGGGTGGCGGCTTTTCGCACCTGCCATTTGTACCAGTTCAGTGCGGCAGGAATATCTGCGATCGTGCTGGACAGATCTCCGGCCCCATCAGTGGTGCCAATGCTTACCCAAGAGGTCGCCAAGCCTGCACTGTCAATCGCGCGCGCCTCCAGTGCCGTGTTCGGGGAGGCCCCAGTCACGGCCACCGGAATATCCGCAGCATTGCCACCATTGAGCTTGTTGCGATCATAAACCATGCGCGCAGAGGTTGGCTCATCCACTGCAAAGCTTTCATCAAGCGCAACTCCCCCGGTTGGGGTCACCGCCCTCAGTGGCCCTTGCGCCCCAACACCCTGTGCGTTTTGCGCCTGAAGGCCGATCTGGACTTCAACATCATCACTCAAGCCAGTGATCGCATAGGATCCAGTGCTCACAGAGCCAAGGCTGACAAAGCTGCCCCCATCAACCGTATAGCCAAGATCTGTGATCGGGCTGCTGCCTGCATCGGGCAGCGTAGTGATGGTCACATTCACAGTCCCGCCGGTCCCGGCATCTACCAGGCTCCAATCTGCCAAGGTAAAGTCCCCAGGCACGGAGCTTGCAGTGCTTGGCACGGCGGACTTGCTGTCACTAGCAGGACCAGCTCCCAGGCTGTTCACCGCTCGAATGTCCAAAGTGTAAGTCGTGTCGTCGCTCAAGCCAGTGATTGGATAGTCCCCAGCCACAACACTGCCCAAGCTCACATAACCCCCGCCATCAATCCGATACTGCAAATCAGTGAGCGCAAGGTTCCCGTCACTGGGCAAGCCAGTGATAGTCAAAACCAATGTGCCCCCGGTTGCATCATCTGCAAGCGACCAGTCACTGCTGGAAAAAGCCGCGGGAAGGGAGCCCCCAAAACTGGGCGTGGCGGACTTGCTGTCACTGGCAGGACCAGCTCCCAAGCTGTTCACCGCCCGGACATCCAGCGTGTAGGTTGTGTCGTCGCTCAAACCAGTCAGCGGATAGTCCCCAAGCGCAACATTGCCCAGGCTCACATAAGCCCCACCATCAATCCGATATTCCAAATCAATGAGCCCAAAGCCACCGCCGCTGGGCAAGCTATTGATGGTCAAAACCAAAGTCCCGCCACTTGCATCATCCGAAAGCGACCAGTCGCTGCTGGAAAAAGCTGCGGGAACAGAGCCACTAAAAGCGCTGGAAACATCATCAAAGCTCGCTTCCAGATCGAGGAAGAAATCCGTCAGGTCACTTCCATCATGGCCAATAAAGCGCCCCGCCTCATTGATGCACCCATGATCACTGCCCTGAACCCATGTTGACCCAGCCATAACAGCCGTTCCTGCACCTGGTGTGAGAGCGCTAAAAAGGTTAGTAATGTCGCTGAAATCCTGCAGCCCATCCCAAGCTGGAAAATACGCTGAGAAATCGAAGAACTTGTCAGACGTAACATTTCCACCATCAACATCACTGCCATACATAAGCAGGCTCTCAGTGATGTTATTAGAAATCGTGTTCAGGTTATCCGTGCCATTATACCCGATTTGCATACGCACCCCACCAGAATGGGTGCCTTGAACCCGCTGAAGTGTGGAAAGCGCCATGTTCTGCGTATAGGTACTGGAATAAGAATAATCAGTGACGATCGCATTCAAACCACCGCCCACATCACAAATATTATTTGCGATGGTCGCGTTGAAATGCCCGTAGCCTGACGATGATTTTGTCGGGAACCAAATACATTGATGGGAGTTTGCGCGAGCATCAACCCGCGATGTCTGCCCGGTCCAGAAAATATTGTCCCGCACGATCAGATTTTGCCAGTTTTCGCTCATCCCCGAGCCAAACACCTGAATGCCATCGCGATGTGGGTTACCGTAATCTGACGAGCCGCACATACCTTGAGAAACAACATTGCGTTCAATCAGTGTTCTGGTGGTGGGGGGAACGCCATCTATGGCAAATGTTTTTATGAAGTCATTGCGTTGGTTTCTCGCGATATTCCCACGCACAACGATCTCCTGAGTTGCAGAGACCTTTAGCGCCTGATTGAGGCGATCAAAGTTGTTCCCCTCAACATACATGTTCGTAAAGGCAGGTTGGCCTTCGATGCCATTGGCAATTGTATCATCCCCACCATAAAGCGCCGAAGAAAGGGTCGCCTGCCAGCCACCATCGCTGGTGATGAGTTGTCCGACCGCCCATGCCAAACCCTGATTGTCAGAACTGCCCCCATTTGATCCACCCGGGCTATCATCGACATAAACCGTCCCTGTGCCATCCCCATTGTCATGCACTTGGAAAACAGTCGTATACGCCCCGTTGTCGCCGCCGCCATCATTGTCAATGCGCTCACCGACCTGTGGAAGCGCCGTGGCACCAGTATAATCAAGTTTCGCATACCAGATGTCAGGATCTATATTGATGCCTGGATGTCCCAGAAACCTGCAACCCTCAACGTAGAGACTTCCGTTAGGGGTGTTATTTTTCTCATAGTATAACCGGTGTATCTTTGAGGTTTCGATTTCATCTGAAGAAAATTCGATATTCTGCACTTTAATCTCAGGACTGCCCCAACACGCTGAGATATAGATCTGACGCATTTTTGTGCCAGGACCATCAGCCGCGATGGTGACACCACTGGTATATGTGTGGCTCGGCAAAGTATGGAGCCCAAACCGAGCCTCCCGCAACTGGACCGTCTTGCCATCAAATGGAACGCTCGCGTCGCTTAAAAGCGTCGAAAGTTCATCATCTTTGGAGACTGAGAACGTATCAGGCAAAATCGTAATCATCTGAGTAGCGCCAGTATTCAGCGTCAAAACATACGTACCAGACAACACCCCAGAACCTGCAAGCGTGGGCAGTATCATCCCGTCTGAAATGGCGAAATGTCCCTCTGGATCCCCACCTGTGATGGACGTGGCCCCTTCAGGAGCCGCATACCCACCTTCAAACGGACGGGTAAGCGCCCCAAAAACCACTTCGCCAGCACTCGCAGCCCCATAAAGCTCCAAATTGACCGCTATATCTGCCTCGACAGTTCCGTCAGAGATAGTGGCAATCAAACCATCCGCGACATACTCTCCGATCTCAGGCACGCTGAAACCGCTATCATCAAAGGAAACGGTGCCATCGACCATCACAGTGACAGTCCCACCAACGGATATGGGAATAGCAACGCCCACAAGGGCTTCTTGCCCATTCACTTTGGTTATTGTCAGAAGGTCTGAATCCGCATCCACTGCGGCGTCCAGAATCGTCTTGTCGTTGCGTTCATTGTAAACGGTCATAAGAGTAATCCGGCTCCTGGGAGGCTAATCAGTTGGCAACAATATCAAATTGGAGCGTAATGACAGGCAACACGGCTGGGGCAGAATTTTCGCCACCACCACCGGTGCCCAATTGTTGGAATGCAGCATCTTGAGTCTGCAAATGTAATCCTAGGTTAAGCACTGTCATACCCCCTCTTTACCACTCAGCGATAAGCGCGCCAGCAGTTGTCCCCGTCGCCATAACACGGGCCGCCCGAATGACCTTGGTCCCCACAAGATCCTTGTAGATAACATCCTGGCCATTCTGCATAAGAATCCGAACGTCCCCTTGGATCCCAACATAAATTGCACGGGTCACAAAGGGCAAATCTACCGCATCAGACGGCGTGATCTGTTCAGCATTGGAAGGGGGGGCGGAAATATCCGTGGTATGATCTGCAAAAGTATCGGTCATAAAATGTTCCGTCAGTTAAAAGTAAATCAATTGGGTTTAATCGACTCCGGAATTACGACCCAAACCGTTTAGACACTGTGACAGCACGGCACGGACAAAACTGGAATTCCGCAACACGAGGTCTTGTCACAAATTCTCCCAATTCTGTCTGTAAAGCCCCAGATCAGGGCTGAATCTTGTAAAATTTGCAACTTTAAAAGCCTCTGCTATAGAGCGCAGAAACGTAGCCGCCTATCACTCGGATCAAGCGGATCATCTGCGTCATGCAAAATACGTTGTGGGCAATATGCTAAATTTCAAAGTGATCTGCGGCACCTTTATCGCCTTCACATGCGTGCTTTCCCTGCTTGGTGTCGCGCTGAAACGAGATGCGTATATCAAAGCCAAACTCAACATGGCTTTGGCTCCCCTTCCCACCAGCTCAGCAACGCCAGCACCAGACTGGGCCGCGAATACAACCCGAACCCTCTTCATCGGAGACAGCAGGATCGCACAATGGCCACTCCCCACGCCACCTGCGGGATACAGCTTTATCAATCGCGGCAAGGGTGGCGAAACCAGCCTGCACCTGACCCAGCGCCTTGCCCCAATCCTCACAACGCACCGCCCCGATCTTGTGATTCTGCAAATTGGCATCAATGATCTCGTTGCCGCCAGTCTTGCCCCAAAGCAAGCCCCTGTGGTTATGGCAAATCTTGAGACACATCTTGAGCAAATCATCCAAACAATTCACGCCACTGACGCCCAGCTTATCCTGCTGACCATCACCCAGCCCGCGCGCCCTTCCTTCGTGCGGCGCAATTTTACCTGGTCACCGCGCATCCATCAGCACGCGACCCAAATCAATGAGATGATTTTAGCACAAGCGGCCCCACCTGTGGTCAAAGTCCTGGACACCAATGCGCTCTTTGAAGCCGGGTCAGGCCCCCTTGATCCCAAATGGGCCCTGGACGCGCTTCACCACACACCCAAAGCCTATTCCACGCTTTCCCAAGCTCTATTGCAGGAACTGACATAACAATGATCACCATCGAACCACTCGCCATCCCGGATGTTCTGCGCATCACGCCGCCACGATTTGGGGACCAGCGTGGATTTTTCTCCGAAAGCTGGAATGCGGTTACTTGGGCTGCAGCCGGGGTGGACATTTCCTTTGTGCAGGACAACCACTCCTTTTCAGCACCCAAGGGCACCGTGCGCGGACTGCATTTTCAAGGCCCGCCCGCCGCACAAGACAAGCTTATCCGTGTGATCCAGGGCAGCATTATGGATGTGGCCGTTGATATCCGCGTGGGTTCCCCAACATATGGCCATTGGGTGAGCGCTGAGCTTACTGCCGAGAACGGCGCACAGCTTCTCGTGCCCAAAGGCTTCCTGCATGGCTTTGCCACGCTCAGCGATGATGTGCATGTGCTTTACAAATGTTCCGATGTTTATGCCAAGGACACAGAAGGCGCTGTGCGTTTTGATGACCCGGATCTCGCGATTGATTGGGGGCTAGGGGATACAGCAGCCACATTGTCTGACAAAGACGCCATCGCGCCCAGCTTTGCAGATCTCAAAAGCCCGTTCACATACCAAGGAGCCTCCGCATGAAACTTTTGATCACTGGCGGCGCGGGCTTTATTGGATCCGCAGTTGTGCGCCAGGCCGTGCGCGAAGGACATAAGGTCGTCAATTTGGATGCCCTCACCTATGCTGCCTGTCTGGAGAACCTTGAATCTGTTAGCAACTCCGATCTATATACTTTTGAAAACGTTGATATTTGCGATCTCAACTCTCTAGGGAATGTCTTTGAAACTCATCAGCCGGATGCGGTGATGCATCTGGCCGCGGAATCCCATGTAGATCGCTCTATTGATGGGCCGGGACAGTTCATCGAAACCAATGTCACCGGCACCTACAACATGCTGGAAGCCGCGCGCAGCTACTGGGTTTCCAAAAGTCGCCCAGAGGCTTTCCGTTTTCATCACATCTCCACAGACGAGGTTTATGGCTCGCTGGGAGAAACCGGACTTTTCACTGAAGACACACCCTATGATCCCCGCTCGCCCTATTCCGCCTCCAAAGCCGCCTCTGATCATCTGGTTCGCGCTTGGGGCGAAACCTATGGGTTGCCCGTGCTGGTCACCAATTGCTCAAACAATTATGGCCCCTACCACTTTCCCGAAAAACTGATACCTGTGGTGATCCTGAATGCGCTCGCAGGCAAGGACATCCCAATCTATGGAGATGGCTCCAATATCCGCGACTGGCTCTATGTTGAGGATCATGCAGACGCGCTGCTTACAGTGCTTCAGAAAGGCGCCGTTGGACGGACCTATAATATCGGCGGCGAGAACGAAGCAAGCAACCTTGATCTGGTCAAAACTATATGCTCTCTGCTTGATGAAATGCACCCTACTTCAAAGCCTTACGCGGATTTGATCACCTTTGTGACAGATCGCCCAGGCCATGATCAGCGCTATGCTATTGACCCCACGCGCATCCGCGAGGAATTAGGCTGGCGCCCCTCCGTAACCGTCGAGGAAGGCTTGCGCAAAACCGTGCGTTGGTATCTGGACAATCAAGACTGGTGGCGCGCTTTGCAAAACCGTCAGGGCGTTGGCGAGCGCTTAGGTCGCAGCTGATTGACGGCGCACCAAAGCAACAAGGCGTGATTTGAGCCGCATCGCCGGCTCTTCCACCAAATGCCAGGACAAAACCGAACACAGCAAGGTCAACAGAAAGGCGACGACCATGTTGAACAGCGGTGTCTGCGTGCCAAACCACCAGATGGCGAAGCCCTGCAATGGGAAGGCATAGATATAAATCCCGTAAGAATAATCCCCCAGCCGGTTATAGGCGCGCAGCAGCCCTCCCGGCACATATCCCAACCAAAACACCGCATAACTCAGCGCCAGCGTTAGCCCCAGATCATAAAACACGGTGCCCTTCAGCGCCCAAGCCAAAGCAGTCAAGGCAACCACACCAATCAGCGACAATGGCAGCTTGTCGCGCCAGATGTAAAACGCCATCCCCATCGCAAAAGGCAGCGACAGGTCCTGCAAAGCCTCAAGCCGCTCGATCCGGGTTCCGTATATTTCAATAAAGAACCAGACCCCAAGATAGGCTGCAAAACCAAGCGCCATCCAAACCTTGCTCCGCAGCATCCCAACTATCCCAAGCACGAAAACGCCCATATAACAGGCGACCTCGTAAATCAGGGTCCAGATTGAACCTTCCACATTAGGATAGGGCTGGGTCTCAAAAACCCCCGGCAGATCATATTGCAAGAATACCAGCATCGTGTTGCGGATCACAAATCCATAGGTCTGCGGGTCCGTGAAATAGGCCCCAAGACTAAGGGTTGTCACCACTGGCCCAAGCAGAAACGCAACCAAAAGCAGGCTGACAACAAGCCCCGGCACAAGGCGCAAGAACCGCGCGACCAAGAAGCCTTGCCAGGATGACGAGCGCATGAAGCTCATGGAAATCAGAAATCCAGAGATCACGAAAAATGCAAAAACCGACAAGCCGCCAAGTGTGCGCCCTGTCAAAGCTTTCAGCGGCTCCTCAGCGCCCGGCCCCAGTGTGATTGGATAGGCATGCGACACAAGAACCGCAGTTGCTGCAAAAGCACGGATCAGGTTCAGATTGTTATCTCGCCCATCCGCAACATCCTTTAGAAAAACCATATCACTCTACGCCTTTGATCATTCGCAAAACCATCATTTGCAACAGGCCGGTTTTATGAGAAAAGCGCCCAGCCGAATAGGGCTAAAAAATACAAGGGAGAAAACTATGTCTGTCCAGCCTCTGGTTTTCGGGCGCACAGGTCAGGTCGCGAGCGCTCTCGCAACAGCCCGGCCCAATGCCACCTTTCTCAGCCGCGCAGAAGTCGACCTCACGGCACCACAAACATGCGCAGATGCAATTCATGCCCAAAAACCTGATTTTGTGATCAATGCCGCCGCCTATACCGCTGTGGACAAGGCCGAAGAAGAAGAGGATCTGGCGCATGCCATCAACGCACAGGCGCCCAAAGCCATGGCCCAAGCCTGTGCAGAGCTCGACATTCCCTTCATTCACATCTCGACAGATTATGTCTTTGACGGGTCAGGCACGCGCCCTTGGCAGACGACCGATCCTGTTGCGCCATTGGGCGCTTATGGGCGCACAAAGCTTGCGGGTGAGCAGGCAATCCTAGCGGCCGGGGGGCCCAATGCGATTTTGCGCACAGCTTGGGTGTTTTCTGAAACCGGCAATAATTTCGTCAAAACAATGTTGCGCCTTGGCGCCAGCCGAGATGAGTTGAGCGTCGTGGGCGACCAAGTTGGCGGGCCGACCTCTGCCAATGCAATTGCGGCGGCCTGTCTCGCCATGGGGGAACAGCTCTTGCAAGGCCAAGGCCGCTCTGGTCTCTACCATTTCACAGGCAGCCCTCATGTAAGCTGGGCGGAATTCGCCCGCGAGATTTTCGCGCAGGCAGGGCTTGCCTGCGCAGTCAAAGATATCCCCTCCTCAGCCTATCCAACACCTGCAAAACGCCCTATGAACTCTCGGTTGGATTGCTCTGATATTAAAAGTGAATTTGGCATAGAAGAGCCTGACTGGACAGCAGATCTCAAAGACGTAATCACCTTACTGGAAGGCACCCATGCAACGTAAAGGCATCATTCTGGCTGGCGGCTCTGGCACCCGGCTTTACCCGATCACCATGGCTGTCTCCAAACAGCTTTTACCGCTTTATAACAAGCCAATGATCTACTACCCGCTGTCGGCCCTGATGCTGTCAGGTATCCGCGAGGTGGCGATCATCACCACCCCTGAGGATCAGGCCCAGTTCCAGCGCCTGCTGGGCGATGGCAGTCAATGGGGCATGACCCTGACTTGGATCGTTCAGCCTTCGCCCGATGGCCTTGCACAGGCTTATATCCTCGCCGAAGAATTTCTGGATGGCGCCCCATCTGCGATGGTTCTGGGCGACAATATCTTCTTTGGTCATGACCTTCAAAAGATGTTGCAAGACGCCAGCGCTCAAGAGAGCGGCGGCACTGTGTTTGGCTATCATGTAGCCGATCCCGAGCGCTACGGTGTGGTTGCTTTTGATGAGGATGATCGCGCGATCTCTATCGTTGAAAAGCCTGCAAAACCTGCCTCAAACTTTGCCGTAACCGGGCTCTACTTTTTGGACGGTCAGGCCTCTGAACGTGCACGCGCTGTGCAGCCCTCGGAGCGAGGCGAGCTGGAGATCACATCTCTACTAGAAATTTATCTCAATGAGGGCTCTCTCACGGTCAGCCGTATGGGCCGCGGCTTTGCCTGGCTTGATACCGGCACGCATGACAGCCTGATTGAGGCCGGCGAGTTCGTGCGCACCATCGAAAAGCGGCAAGGATTCATGATCGGATGCCCCGAAGAGATCGCCTATTTCATGGGCTGGATCACAGCTGATGAGCTGCGCGAATTGGCCAAACCGTTCCTGAAAACAGAATACGGGACATATCTTTTGCGAGTGGCCGGGGAGTAATCCCCCGCCACCGGCATGCGCAAGACGTGATTACTGCGGCAAATATGCCGGCAGCTTAGGCAGCACTTCAGTCATGAGGTTGCGCACCCGCGCATCTGCTGCTGCAACTGTTTCACCTGGTACAATAGACGTTGTGAAGCGCACAATTGCACCGTCACCGCGTCCTGTCAGGAGCGCGTCCTTGATGGTTACAAGCTTGACCCGGAAATCGTTGATCATCCGAGTGCCACGCTGTTCAAACCAGTAATAGACCAGCTGCTTCTCTAATCCTTTTTGAATGATCGCCCTGTTCACCTGAAACGGCTCCCACCCAGTCTCAGTCTTCAGGTCAACTGTAAACGGGTTCACGTCAAACATCTCCCAACCACCAACCGGCAGACAAACTTCTGGGCTATGGATGCCTGTTCCATCTGTTTGGTCATGATAAAAAGCTGAGAAGAACCCAACCGATGCAGGCTCACCCGCCGACAGATAGTTCATCTGAACGTAGTCATCCGCACCAAGGACATGTTCAACAGCAGAATCAAGGCTAATGCTGTTGCCATGCCAGTCACCAAGGATCAGCGGGAAAAAGCCAAACGGTTCCCGCTCAACCCGGTTATGTTCGTTCTGAGGGATCAACTGCCAAGCGATTGAAATCACAACCGTCAACACAGCCATCGCACCCAAAAGCTTTGTAAACGGGATCTTTGTCACCCGCATGGCCTGCTCATCCAGACCTTCAAAGTCAATGTCGAGCGCTTCTGCCAATGGCTTGGGATTTTTTTGCAAGCGCTGCATCAAAATGGCCAACAAGAACAGGATTCCGACACAAGCACCAAAAATGACCCAGCCCTCAAAGTAGTGCAGGAAACCCTCTGCATGCTCGATCCCGTAATTATCCACCAAAACGCCGATCACACCAATGCGGAATGCGTTCATGAACACTGTGATCGGTGCGGCCGACAGCAGGAGGACGATCTTGTGCCACCTTGGCCCATTATAGAGCACGCAGAACACATAGGAGAAACTTAGGATCGGGAAGAGATAACGCAAACCTGAACAGGCTTCTGCCACCTGCAACTTGTAGATGCCAAGATCAATGATATTGCCTTCCAGGAAGACCGAAATGCCCATGACTTCGATGAACCAAACACCCAACTCAGAGGAGATGAGTTGCAAATAAATCGTCAACTGCCAGTAGATGAACTGAGGCAGGGGCAACATGTAGACAAGGTGCAAAACCCCAGTCCAGAACAGAAGACCCCGTGAGAAGCCAAAGCACAGCAGCACCATGCCGCCGACCCAAACAATAAAGCCGTAAGTGACAATATCCGGGATGCGGATCAGGTTGCCAAAGATCGCAATCGCAAGGGCGGCGACAATAACAACCGCGCCGGGCCAGCGCACAACTTTGTACTCAACAGGGGGAACTTTGCGCATATCGCGCAAAAACAAGTAGAGCGACAGAATCGGAATAATCGGCCCGTGGCTGTATTCCGGGGTTGCCCAGGCAACTCCAAGCGACACAAATCCAAACCAGAAAATCGGCAGCGAGGCGACCAGTATCAACAGGAACCAAATCCCGCCAAAACCATGGTCACCTAGGTTTTTCATCATTTGCCCGCGGGGACTGAACTGGGCGGTATCCGCCATGTGATGGCCTCTTCACAAACACTGACACTGTTACCCCAGCGTCGCTGACAATACGACAGGCCGATGAAATTATACCGGCCTAGTGTGGCAATATCATGGGAGCCCCAAAAAGCCAACTGACAAGGCTGTTATACAGCTCAAATCAGGCAAATGCATGGCAACCATGTCGCACAGTTCGCGCACGCATATGGCACGTGCAGTGCACAGCACATACGCAAAAGGCAGGTTTTAGACCCGCGCGTAAATATCCTCATAACGGATGATATCATCCTCACCCAGATAGGGGCCCGACTGCACTTCGATCAGATGCAGGTCCACTTTGCCCGGATTGGCGAGGCGATGCACAGCCCCCAGCGGGATATAAACCGACTGGTTCTCGGTCAGCAGCTTCTCTTCTTCGCCCACAGTCACCGTGGCCGCCCCCTCAACCACAACCCAGTGCTCTGAGCGATGCACATGGGATTGCAAGGAGAGCTGCGCGCCCGGTTTGACCATGATGCGCTTGACCTGAAAGCGCCCGCCAAGGGACAGGGTTTCATACCAGCCCCAAGGGCGGTAGCAGCGCGGGAATTCTTCGGCCTGTGGTGCTTTTTCAAGCTTCAGCTTGGTCACGACTTCCTTGACGCGCTGGCTCTGATCTAGAGGCGCGATCAGCACCGCATCACCCATCGCGACCGCCGCAATGTTATTGAGCCCAATGCCCACAAGCTGCTGATGCTTGTTTTCCGCGCGCAGCAGCGTATTTTCGCAATCAATCGCGGTCACCGGACCCGATGTTGATAAGCCTTGCGCATCTGGGCCGGTTTCATGCCACACGGCTTCCCAAGAGCCAAGATCAGACCAACCGCCTGCGTAAGGGACAACGCTCAGTTTCTTGGCGCGTTCCATCACCGCATAATCGATAGAGATGTCTTCTGCCTCGCCAAAGGCTTCTTCTTCAAGACGGAAGAAGCCAAGGTCAGGGCGACCCTCTTCAACCGAGCGGCGCACAGGGGCAACAAGGTCGGGGCAGTGCTTTTCAAAGGCATCAATAATTTCAGAGACTTTGAAAAGGAAAATTCCTGCATTCCAAAGATGTTGTCCGGAGTTGCTCATCTTATCTGCATTGGCCTCATCAGGCTTTTCCACGAAGCTTTTCAGCTTATGGGCCACTGGCGTGAAATCTTCGAGCTTCTTGTCCAGCTCCAGATAGCCATAGCCGGTTTCAGCGCGGGTTGGGCGAATGCCAAAGGTCACAAGCTGGCCCGCCTTGGCCGCATCAGCCCCGGCCATTACTGCCGCGCGGAAGGCTTTTTCATCTTCAATCACATGATCCGAAGGGGCGACCAGCATCAGCGCATCAGGCTGATCTTTGAGCGACAGGGCCGCGGCCAGAATGGCAGGGGCCGTGTTGCGCGCCACAGGCTCGATCAGGATTTTCGCTTCTTCAAAGCCGGCCTCTGAGAGCTGCTCGGTGACGATAAAGCGGAAATCTGTGTTGGTGAGGATGACGGGCGCGCCGAAACCTTCGCCTGAGAGGCGTTTAAGGGAGGCTTGGTACAAGCTGTCTTCGCCAACGAGCGGGGCGAATTGCTTGGGGTAGCTTTTACGGGAGAGCGGCCAAAGCCGGGTGCCGGAACCGCCTGCGAGGATGACTGGATAAATCATGGGGTTTCTCCCTGTTACTCTTACTTTTCTGCCACGCGCTGATAGGCGGCGATCAATGGTTCGATCTGGTGTTCCCAGCTCAGCTCGGATTGAACGCGATTGCGCCCGTATTCACCCATTTTGGCACGGGTGTCAGGATCCGCCAAAAGGCCCGCGATCTTGTCGGCCATATCCTGCGTATTATTGGGTTCTGCGTAAAGCGATGCTTCAAGGGCTGAGCGGCGACCTTCGGTGACTTCAAATTGGACTATAGGCTTTGAAAAAGCCATATATTCCAATATTTTATTCATCGTACTTTTATCGTTCATCGGATTAACCCGATCCGGGTTCACACAGACATCCGCACTGCTCAGAACATCGAACAATTCTGCATCCGGTGCACGGCCAGTAAAGGTCACATGCTCATCAAGGCCCAGTTTAGTCGCCAGCGCCTTGAGATCTTCAAGCGCGGGGCCGCCACCCACCAGAACGCATTGCACATTCAGGCCCATCTCAAAGTTGAGATGCACCAGCGCGTCGAGCAGCAGATCAATGCCTTCTTGGTCACCCATCACGCCAAGATAGCCGATCATGAAATCACGGCCATTCTTCCATTTGGGATCAGGCTCTGAGACCACAAGGCGCGAAAGATCCGGGCCGGAACGCACGATAAACACGTCCTCAGGCTTCATGCGCCCACGTGTGAGGGCCACTTCTTGGTAGCTTTCATTGGTGGAAATGGCGACATTGGCTGAAGCGTAGTTCAGCCGCTCAAACAAGACCATGAGACGCCAGAAAAACCCACGTTTTCCAAACTTTGCTTCATAAAGCTCAGGATTAATATCGTGGTGATCAAAGATGTATTTTTTGCCCAAAAGCTTGAACTGCCAAGCGATCAAAAAGATCAGATCCGGCGGGTTGCAGCCCTGCACCGTATCAAAGCCGTGCTTACGCCAGATTTTCCAGGCCAGACGGGTCTCGTGAAAGAGGGCGGCGCCGTATTCCAGCAGGTAGCCCGAGGCGCCCTTAGCATCAATCGGCAGCGTGTGGCGGTAGATATGGATGCCCTCAAGCTCCTCATAACGCTCCTCATAGCCTTTGCCCGTGGGGCAGATAATCGCCACCTCTGCGCCTGCGGCTTTGAGCGTGCGGCATTCATGCCAAACGCGTCGATCAAAGGGCAGTGGCAGATTCTCCACAATCATTAGGATCTTGCGGCCCTTGAGCGGTTGCTCCGCCCTCATGTCATCTAAGGTTTTCATTACAAGCTATTGATATCTAATATGTTTGATGTATCAGAGAGGCTGAGTTGGTTGATCGTCGCATTGGCCTTGATCACGCGAGCATATTTCGTTGCCTCCGCGTGCTTTTTATCGACCAGAATGCGCTCCAGCGTGGGCAACTGACTATAGGCATAGCCGAGATTGGCGCCAATGAGCTTGCTGGCGTCAATGGCCGGGTCATAAATCTCCAGCTCATAGCCCGCGCCCAGAAGCTTGCGCGCCAGATCCACATTCGGGCTTTCGCGCAGATCATCTGTGTCGGCTTTAAAGGCGAGACCGGCGAGCAGGATTTTTGCGCCCGGCTCCAAGCCTTCGCGCGCGTAATCAAACAGGCGGTGTTTGTGGGCCTCATTGGAGCGGATCAGGCTGTCAACCAGATGGGTGTTCGCCCCGCAATCGGCTGCAATGTATTGCAGCGCACGCACATCCTTGGGCAGGCAAGAGCCGCCAAAAGCGCCGCCGGGGCGGGTGTAATAGGGGGAGATGTTGAGCTTGGTGTCTGAGACGAAAATCTCATGCACCTGACTCGCCTCAATCCCGAGATTCATACAGACGCGGCCGATCTCATTGGCAAAACCGACCTTCACCGCATGCCATGTATTGTCGACAAACTTGGTGAACTCAGCCTCGCGGTACCCCACAACAAAGGTCGGAGCTTCGATGTTTTTGTTCAGTTCTTCCATCGCTGCATTGGGCTTTTTGTCTGCTGTACCAATCACGATTTTTGGAGGTTCAAAGTAATCCTTTACAGCACTGCTTTCACGCAAGAATTCTGGGTTATATACAAGGGATATGCCCCCCATGTCATCCCCAAGGATCGAGGTGAAAATCGGTGCGATCAGCTCTTCAATGGAACCGGGGCGAATAGTAGAGCGGTAAGCCACAGTCAGCTTGCCCCCTGCCCCATCGCGCATGGCAGTGGCGATCTGGCGGGAGACTTCTGCGATGAAGCCCATGTTATGTGAGCCATCCGCCGCAGAGGGCGTGCCCACACAGACAATCGCAAGATCAGCGCCCTCAATCGCTTCAGCCGCAGAGGTCACAGCAGAAATGCGCCCCTTGGCGAGCCCATCTTTGAGCATTTCCTCAACGCCGGGCTCTGTGATCGGTGGGATGCCGGCGAGTATGGCGGAGGTTTTCTTTTCGGAAACATCAACGCCGACGACCTCATGTCCCTCAGAGGCGATGCAACAGGCTGCTGTAAACCCAACATAGCCCAAACCAAAAATGGCAACTTTCATGTGTACTTCTCTCATAAACCGCGAAATCAACAACGAGGACGCGATACCCCCGATTGGTTGCCGCGTCTATGGAAGAGTTTTGCGGCAGCTTTTTGACAGATTCCAACATTTCTACAAACTTACCGCCGCAGCAGCCGTCTGCGCAGCCGTTCAAGGCGCGCATGGAGCCGTGCGTTCGGCATCCCATCTTCGCCCAACAAGCGCCGCCCCCACAGGGTTGGCTGAGCCGCCCCGGCCCGCACAGCTTCAACCCCTGCCTGTTCTATCGTCGCCCCCGCGGGGCACTCAAACCGGTTCGCAAGGGGATAATAATTGCGCAGCGTATGGAAATCGCAGCCAACTGTCGCAGGCAATCCTGTCGTCTTGATAAGGTTCAGCGCCTCTGCACCATAGAAAATACCATCAGATTTGCGGTTCCAAAGCTCAATACCAGCCAGGTAGGGCACCCAATCTGCCTGAAACTGCTCAAAGGCTTTTCGCCGGATCGGATGCGCAAAGACCGCAACGCCGCTTTGGTCGCGCACAGCCTCCAGCGTTTCCATGACAGGTCTGTGTTCCGCCAAAAACTGCGACAACCCCCAGGTCAGGATGTGAATGTCATTGTCAGGGGAGGAATATTCTATGCCCGGCACCAGGACGCAGCGACCTTTTGAGGCCGCCGCGCATTCCGCCACAAAGTCAGGCCAGCGCGCAGGATCGAAATCCCTGTCATGCTCGGTCATAAAGACCGCATCTGCCCCCAACCTGCCAAAGAAGCGAGCAATTTCAGCCAAGCTCCAACTGCCGTCATAGGACCATGTGGAATGGGCATGAAAGACTGCTTTGATTGTGCTCATGAGCGCAGCTTTCGCCAAACTTCACTTAGAGTATCAGAAACTATAAATCGTTTGAAATCAGATTGATAATTATAAAAATTAGATAGCTTTGTTGGGGCAAACACACCCTTCAAAGACGTCCAGAACTTGGGCCACCCTTGCGCATGGAACTCTGATTTGGGTCCGCGCAGGACAAAGGCCAGATGCAAAAGATCCCGCGCCAGATGCCGCAATAACAGCGGCTTGGCGGGCGGGTTGATCAGAGGTGGGGCAAAGGCTGGGTCGAGGGCGCGCGCAACGGCCCATGCAGGATAAGAAAAGCCAGCGCGCAAGGCCAGCGCAAGGGAGCCCCACATCCGCCCGTTCAGTTCCATAAACCACAAGGTATCATCTTCGCCGCGCAAGAACTCCATCATGAACGGCCCCTGCCATCCGATATCGCGCAAAAACGCTGTAACTTTGCTCTGCGTCTCAGCGTCGGGCATCAGGGTTTGACACGCACTGGAGCCCGAACCATGGGGGTTCATCATCCGAACCCTGAAATGGCCGCTCCAATTCACCACCTCCCCGTCCTGACAATAACCAAACACGCCCTCACCACGCCCGTGGATCAAGGGCTGGATCAGCATAGGCTCAGGAAGTGAGGTCAGCCCCGCAAGAAACGGCGCGACATCAGCCTGGCTCATCAGATAATGCACATCGCCCTTGGTGATCTGCCCCTCCACAAGGCTGATCGCGCCGGCTGGTTTTGCAATCGCCGGGAACATGTCCATGTCCGGTGGCGCACTTAGATCCCTGAAAATTAGAGTTGGCGGCACACTGATCCCAGCCCGCTCTGCGGCCTCGATCTGGCGCAGCTTATCAAGCGCAACCTCAGCAGGGGCCCCCTCTGCGCCCGCACTAACAGGGGGTGTTTTGCACGCCTTGCTGGCCGCATTCACCATCCAGAGCCCTGTATCATCCAAAGGAAAAACAATACCGTCGAACCCGTCAAGGATTGCACTTAGCCCCGCCACAGCGCCCGGCGTATCGCTCTCAGGGGATGGGATTTCAAACACCTGCTCAAAGGGGAGATGTTTCAGGATGGGCAGCTTGGTGCCCGCCCGCGTAAAGCAGCTGACCCGGTGGCCCGCCGCGCGCAAATCGAAAAACACTTCTGGCGCGGGTACAGCCTCGGCAAACCCGATCAAAACATGCGGTTTCATCAGACTTTAGATCCTAGATTTGATAAATGTTTTAAGTGGTTGCATTAGTTTTTTCATACCACCTATTTCTCCGCTCAGGATCCCTTCAACATCCGCCATGCTATGGGTGTTCTGAACCGATGTGCGCGGCTGAGGCCAAGCGCCTGAGCGCGCACGGCCCCCATCACTGGAATAGATCTTTTCATAGCCCAACCGGCGCAGAGCTTGCAAAGCGTTTCGATTATAAAGCCCAAAAGGAATAGCGGCCTGTGTGATGGTGCTTCCGGTTATGTCTGAAAGCTGCGCGCGCGCGGTTTCAAACTCCCGGCTTTGCCCTGCGGCATCCAGCTTGGTCCAATCCACATGATCCATGCCATGGGTGCCAATGCTGTGCCCATTGGCCATCATGTCCTTGATCTGAGCTCGGCTCAACGATCCAGGCTGATCAATGCGCCCGGCCAACGCAAAGAACACAGCCTTTAAGCCATGCGCCTCCAGCGCGGGCATCCCGATTTCGGCGTCAGAGGCATTGCCATCATCAAATGTGATCTCAATGGGACAGGCAAATCCGCCCTTAGCAATCCGCGCAATAATCGCCTCATAGAAATCAGCAGAGATCCAATAGGGCGCTTCACCGGGCTCCAATTCGCGCGCGGGCGGTCCCACTCCGTGAAAGTTCAAGATAACGACTGACATTTCTCTTTTCCTTGGCACCCGGACCGTCTAGGCACGGCTCTTATCACAAGACTGGGCGCTGGCGAAAGAGCAGCCTCCTGACTTGTATGAACTCGACCAAAATCATCACAAGATGACCAAATAATGACTGCGGATTGCAGAAATGCGATCCAAAATTTGCCACTATCTGCCCTCATATGATAGGGCGACGGCATCCCGGGATCGGGTATGAGACCACTCTTGGGAAGGACCCGTGAATATGCTGGGCTCAGGGCTCTTTTTGGTGTCGGGCAACATGTTGATCGGCTTGATCATGCTGGCCCGCAACATCCTGATTGCGAATTATATTTCCGTTGAGGACTACGGCGTCGCAATGACCTTTGCGATTACGATGTCGCTCATTGAGATGGCCTTCAATCTGGCGGCGGATGTTTATGTTGTGAAGGCCAAGAACGGGGATGACCCTGAGACCCTTTCGGTGCTGCACACGGTTCTGGTTATTCGCGGAGCCCTCAATGGGGTGCTGCTTTATCTGCTGAGCCCAATCATTGCGGGCCTGTTTCAAGCGCCTGAGCTGACCTGGGCCTATCAGACAATGGCTATTTTGTCGGTGCTCAGGGGATTGTTCCATCTCGATATCTTCCGCCTGCAACGCCATGGCGAGTTCCGTTGGAAAGTCATTGTGGAGGTCAGCGCTTATGTTTTGTCCTTCGCAGCAGCCTGGGGGTTTTCGGTGCTTTGGGGCGATTTCCGCGCAATGCTTGGGGCGCTTTTTGTCCAATGGATCACATTTATGGTGCTCAGCCATATCGTGGCCAAACGCCCCTATCGCCTGACCTGGAATAAGGAGGTCTTCCGCGGGCTCTTTACCTTTGGGTGGCCATTGCTGCTGAATGGCTGGCTGGGCTATCCGGTTGTAAACGGGGATCGCATTATTGTTGGCAATCTGCTGGGACCTGAGACGTTGGGCTGGTTCTCTGCGGCCTTCATGCTCACCCAAACCCCATCACTTTTGCTGGCCGGGGCGCAGCGGACGTTATTTTTGCCCCAGGTCAGCAAAGCTGACAGTGCTCAGGCGCACCGGGTGTCTTTGGAGGTTGCTCTCTTTCTGGGGCTGGCCTTTGCGATTGGCACGGTGATTGCTGGCCCTGCGCTTTTGACCCTGCTGTTTGGAGAGCGCTATATTGCTGCGGTTCCCGCCTTGTTGTGGCTGGGGGTGATGTTTGGCGTGCGCATTGCGCGCAACGGCTTGGTGACAAATGCAATCGGGGCCGGGGAAACCAAGGTGGTGCTTTTGGCCACAGCAATACGGGTTGCAGCACTTCCGCTTGCTTATATCCTGCTGGCGATGAACGGGTCTATCACTCAGCTTATGATGCTGTTGGTCGGGGCGGAGGTTTTTGCCTTTCTGGCGCATCTGTGGCTGATCCGCAAATATGTGAACCGGGTTACAGCCCCGGTGATTGTATCAGGTGTTGTCGGTCTTTTGACCCTTGCGGTTATCCAAATAAGCAGCCCGGTTTTATGGCAGGACTTGCGATTTGAGCCTTTGCAATGGGCTTTGCTCTTGGGGCTCGTGGTCAGTGTGGTCTTCATGCCATCTCTGCGCGGCTGGATCACACAGGAAATTTCCAATGCGCGCACGCCAACCAAATCTGGGTGAACCCCATGCAGCCTTATAGTAGCATCCCCCCATATCAGCGTTAAAACACCACACTTCCTAGAGAGTTTCTCACATGAGCCTGAACCGTCTTCGATCTTTGCGCAAACTCCTGGTGGACCTGAAACGTGGGTATTTGCGCCGGGTCTGGGGGCTTGATATTCATCCCAGTGTTGAAATGTCCCTGTCGGCCAAATTCGATATCACCAACCCCAAAGGCATTCACATCGATGCCCAGACCTATATTGCCTTTGAAGCGCGCATTCTAAGCCATGACCGCACCCGCGCGCTCAACACCGATACCTATATTGGCAAAAACTGCTTTATTGGCGGGCGCTCCTTGATCCTGCCGGGCGTCACAATCGGGGACGGCTGCATTGTCGGAGCGGGCTCCGTGGTCACGAAATCCGTTCCCCCGGGCACGATCGTCGGCGGGAACCCGGCCAAGGTGATCCATGAAGGGGTCACGCTTGGACCTTATGGGCAGTTCAAGTAAAACCCTCGGACACGAATGCCCTGCCTTATTATAAGCGTGATTTTATATCTCGTCGCCGAGGGGCACGCTTTGAGCCTCTGGATGCAATAGGTTCGCGTGGGGCACGCCCTCGTCTTGCCTGGTTACCGCGCCTGCGCGGATTGGTTTCTTCTTCCAGCTCATCCGTTTTTCGCGCAGTATCTGCAAGCCAGATCCCACCTGCCAGAAGGGTCATGAAATAGGAATTGACCTCGACATTGATCGCCACAGTGCCCAGCGAAATACACCAACCAATCATACAGATCATATAGCCGCGCTGCGCAAGAACCAGCGCTTCATTGCCCGCCACCTTTGCCCGGCCCGCAACTGTCAGGCTGTAAATCACCACCACAAGCAACGCCCCACCACCAGGGATCCCATATTTCATGAATTTCAGCAGCCAGTGATTATCGACACTGGGCACCATCCAGGGCGCACGCACCCAGTCATTGTTGCCAATGCCAAAAAACGGATGGCGCATAACTTCCGCCGAGCCGTACTGGAAAATCAAAATCCGGTTATAGGCCGTGTGCGGATTAAACGCGAATTTGGATACAAACACAGCAATCGGCGAATGGCTCGCGAAGATCTCCACGAAGATATAGATGAACACAAGCCCGGCTGTGAGCAGGCGCCATCTGCCCTGAATAAACCGGGTGAAGCGTTCAAATCCAAGGAAACCAAGCTGCAGCAAAGCTGACAACACAGCCGCTGACGAAACTGAGGTCACTGTGGTGACCCAGACAACCACGCCCCAGAATGTCTTTATGGGAAGGCCTTTGCCGCGTGTGTGCAAGGTCAGAGCCAGCGCCATCAGCGAGGCACAAAACACGCCATACATGATCGGATGCACAAGCGTGAACTGAGAGCGCAGCAGGCCAAAGCGCGGCTCATAATCAACATCACCGGGCAGCTTGAAAACATTTGGCACCGGATTCACATCGCGCAAGAACTCGATGATGATCGACTTCCCGGTTTGCGTTTCGATGATCACAAAGGGCAGCGAGATCAGGATGAAGATCAGCAAATATTTCACAAAAACCGCGAGATCCTCGACAGAGCGGATAAAAATGCGCCCGATCAGATAAGCCCCGGTCATCTCGACGAAATACATGATCGAGAATTCCGAGACGTTTAACAGACCATGATTGACGCTCAACGCCAAATAGACCCAGATGCAGTGGAACACGACAAAGTAATCCGCAGGCTTTACCCCGCCATAGCGCCCCGACAGCAGGCGCAACAGCATCGGGATCAGCAGACAGATGATGAAAATTCGCGAAAAGGTAATGTAGACGGGGCCCAGCTGAAACTTCACGGGCCAGACTATGCTTAATGTATAAAGGAACAATATCAAGCCATTGGTAGATTTTCCTACCGTATCTGAACCAAGCCTGGACGCTCTTGGAGCCCGGGTTCTGGCTGTGCGCTGCCTTGAAGCATCAATACTCGCCATATCAATAAGATCCTGACATCAAGACATGGTCCTTATCACGTCCGGTTCCAGCCGGATGTCATGGCATTGTGGTCAGGATTGATCAACAGCCGCAACATCCGCACGCCCCGATAAAGTCGCACGCGGGTCATTCCGACGAAACCAAGCCAACGCGATTTGAACCCGCTCAGCCTTGGACTTGTGAATACCCTGAAAATCTCACCAACCGGGGAGGCGATCAGAGCCAGCGCTTTGAGACCCCAGCGCAGCTTGGCCCCAAAGCCGGATTTGAGGATCGCAAAATCATGCCCGACAAGCCGGTCAATCTTACGCCACAGCCCGGTGAAATCTTCGCGCGCGCGGGTGGTGATTTTCACACCCGGCACATAGGCGATTGCAAGGCCCATGGCGGTGGCGCGATGCCCCCAATCCCGGTCTTCGGCGATTTCCAAGCCAGCAAAATCGCCCACCTGTTCGAAAATCTCAGCGCGCATGGCCAGATTGCCGGTCCCCGAAAAATTATGCCGGGTGATGTAAAGCTTCTGGCGGTAGTTATAAACGCTTTCATAGGCTTCCAGCATATCGGGCTGCTCTGGGTTGCGCAGATCAATACCCACATCACCGCCCATGATAGGTTCTGCATCCGGGCGCGCGAAATGACCCAGAATTCCTGAAACCCAACCAGGTTCGGCCAGACAGTCTGAATCGATAAAGGACAAAATAGGTGCAGTCGCCACCTTGGCCCCGGTTGAGCGCGCAGGCCCCGGCCCCGGCGTCGCCTCTTGCAACAATCGCGCGCCATGGCTGGCCACCAAAGCTTCAGGCAAGCTGCGCGAGCCATTATCCACCACAATCACTTCTAGATCTGGCATGTCCGCGCGCTCTCTGTCCAATGCCAAAAGACAGCGGGCAAGCCCCTCTTCATCGTTGAGATGTGGGATGATAACAGACAGGCGTGGAACACTGGTCATAACAAAAGTCCTATTTGCATTTTGCCGTTACTAAAACGCTTCAATACCCGAATTTTTTCAGCACCGTACCGAGTTCGCGGTCGATGTAATCCAGATGCTCTTGGGTCAAGAGACCTTTCCACTGGCCGGATTTACCAGAGCGCACATGGCTTTTGGCCCCGGATGGCTTGGCTTTGCCAGAGCGTTTCTTTGCTTCAAACATCCGCATCAGCTTAACGCCGTAAGCATGTTCTTCGCCTTCAAATCCCATATGGGTGAAAATCCGGTCATACCAGAGCTCGCGGTCATCGCCCATCAGGTCTGCGTAGCTGACCTCCAGCATGTCCGGGTCTTCCATATCCCAATTTTCCAGCAAATCCCGGTAGGAAAAGATGAAGTGGTTGATCTCCATGTAAAGCCCGGCATCCTGATCCGCCTCAAGCAGCTTTTCCTGATAGGTGCGCCCATTTTCATCCTGGCGGTGGACCCAGGCTTCGGTGGTCCATTTGTGGTAGTGATAGCCTGAGATGATCATGTCGCGCGGATCGCGCATCACATGGACCCCGCGATAGGGCCGCATGCTGTTCAGATCCATCTTGCTCTGACCTGACAAGAACATACGGGTTCCCGCACGAGGGGCTTCGGCATTGACCACATCAAAGGGAATGCCCAGCCCCATGGAATGCAACCGCAAGACATCAACAAAATAGGTTGTCATTGCCTTATGATGGGTGCCCACAAACATGGTTGGGCCTTCATTCGCCTTTTTAGACTTGCGCAAACGACCCGTTATCAGCTTGGGAACAATGCCCCAAAAGGCTGGGTTTTTAAGCGTACCGACATTGCGCTTATAACTGTTTTGCAGCTTGATTTTAGCGCGCTCCAATGCGGAACGCTCAACAGGAGCACCATGTCCGGCTTCCGTTGTGATCTCAGTGCGCTGTTGTGATGTTACCGTCATTTGGTCCCAATTCTCGAATCTGTTATATTCCGCAGTTTTTGCATCTAAAACAGAACATTTGGGGCTTTTTTTTGACTATTGAGAACATAACCCACAACCTTTTTACGCCGGAGAGTGTCTCTTTTTCATGTTCGGCTCGATGAGCAGATATCCATATTGCGCATCTTCTAATGCAGCTCTGAATGAAGCACAAAGATAATTTCACACATCAGCCGTGTTTTTCATCGCGCACATCTCCTAGCTGCGAGGGAAGACCCCGCGCTTAAATCCACATTACGTGTTTTAGAACACGCCTGAAGCGCGATACTATCGCTCAACCGCACAGCACTTTGCTCAAAGGCAGGCGCAGAAAAGTTGAGTGCAGCACCTGCACTCATTGTCAGGGCGGCCAGCAGAACTGTAAATTCACTGGCAACCGCCCCGGACCTGTCGGCCCAGAATGTTTTGATTTTCACTGCTCATTACTCGTATCTTTTTTGATCCAGCACCTTTGGCGGTCCTGGTTGCGTTAACCTTTGCGCCCAAAAAAAGGCAACAATGTGGCCTAGCCTTGTAGGAAACAACCCCCGAATCAAAGCCAACTGACCAAATAGTTCTTATTTTCAGCAGACTTCCCACATGCGTGCCCAATTAACCGCCCTCTAGCAAAATTATGACAATCCGGTACAAAAAGCCTTCGATTTGCTGTAATAAGGCCCATATGAGTGAAGAGTATCTTTCCGAGAACCTGATAAGATTCGGGGGCTGGTTTCGTGGGAAGTCAAAAAATCTGGGTGCGTAATGTCGAGTTCTATCAAAATCTACACTGAATTCTTCGGGCTAAAGACCCGTCCGTTCTCGCTGTTGCCGGACCCGGATTTCATCTATTGGTCCACGCCGCATAAGCAAGCCTATACAATGCTGGAATACGGCATGCTGACCTGTGCGCCCATCACATTGATCACAGGCGAGATTGGGGCTGGTAAAACCACGCTGGTGCGCGAACTGTTGGCAGCCATGCCACAAGAATTCACCGTTGGTCTGATTTCAAACGCACAAGGCGATCGCGGCGAGTTGTTGCACTGGGTCTTGATGAGCTTGGGCCAAATGGTTGAGCCGGGTGCGGGCTATGTGCAGCTGTTTCATCAGTTTCAGACCTATCTGATCGAAGAATATGCCGCTGGTCGGCGCACAGTCCTGATTTTCGATGAGGCACAGAACCTATCCGTTGAGACCCTTGAGGAGCTCCGGATGTTTTCCAATATCAATGCGGATAAGGACGAGCTGCTGCAGCTTATTCTGGTTGGCCAACCACAGCTTTGCGATCTGGTGTCGCGCCCGGAGCTGGTGCAATTTGCACAACGCATCGTGGCAGAGTTCCATTTGCCCACCATGAGCCGGGATGATGTGGCCAATTATATCAATCACCGCCTGGCCGTTGCCGGGGCCACCCGCCCGATCTTTACCCGCGGGGCCTGCGAGAGCATTCATCTGGTCACCAAAGGCACACCACGCCTGATCAACCAGATCTGCGATTACGCACTCGTTTACGCCTATTCTTATGAGCGGCGCGAAGTGGATGCAGCGATCATCCAACAAGTTGTGATGGATCGTAAGATTTACGGTGTGTTCAACACCACGCCTCAAGGGCAAACGCCGTTCTCGATGGATCAAGCAGCAGATAATGCAGATGCACCAGACCAGCCTTCAAGTGGCCCTGACGACAACAATGATGATCCTCAGGCCCCTACTTTGCTTCAGGGTCGTGGGTGAAACGATAAATCAAACCTTTGCCTTGAAACTGCCTAAGAGACCTGCGAGGAAATTTCCGACCAATCTTGGGTAATGTTGCAAACGTCCAAATGACCGCCCGCAAAGCGATTATAGGCCAGCTCCAAAGAAGAACCGACGCATATGGATTTCGATCTTAAATTCTATCTTTCGCTCTTTGTGCGACGACTTCCACTATTTCTGTTTGTGTGGATCGTCGTTGCCTCGATTGGTGTCGCTGTGGCGTTCATGTTGCCAGCCCAATATCGCTCAACCGCGTCCATTCTTGTGGAAAGCGAACAGATTCAAGGGTCGACCGTAAATCTTAGCGCCAATGAGCAAATCCAAATTGTTCAACAGCGCATGATGACCCGAGACAACCTGCTTGAAATCGAAGAGGAGTATAACGTTTATCGCAATTCTCCAAACCTGTCTCCGACAGAGGTGGTGGATAACATGTCTGCCGATACGCAGTTCAAGCAACTGCAATTGGGCGGCCGGCGTCCGGCGCGGGGTACGGTAAATGCAACCGCCTTTACAATCTCTTTCACCGCACGCTCCGGGCCAATGGCCGCGCGGGTTGCCAACCGATTGGTCACCCAGATCCTGGAGCTGAATGCGGATACCCGGATTGATACAGCAGATTCTCAGGTGCGCTTTTACCAGCAGGAAGAGACCCGGTTGAACAATGAGTTGACTACGCTGGAAAACCGGATTTCCAACTTCAAAACCAAAAATCAGAACAGTCTGCCGACCCTGCTGAGCTTTAATCAGGAGCAGCTTTTGGCCCTGCGAGCCAATCTGACAAATGTTGAAGAAGAGGAGCGCACGCTCAATGATCAGCGCAATCAAATGGTGCGGGCGATCGAAAACCCGGAACTGATCCCCACTGAGGAAATTCAAGTATCACCTCAGGAACGCCAGTTGGCGACGCTCAAAGCAGAGCGCGACACTCTGCGCCTGACCTATTCAGAAACGCATCCCAAAGTGCGCGCTATTGATGCGCAAATCAAAGGGCTAGAGGCAAGTATCGGCCCTGGGGCTGATGGCGAAGGGCTTCTGGATCTACGCGTCTCACGCATGGAACTGGCACTTGAGCAATTGGACAGCCGCTTTTTGCTCCTGCGCAACCAGCGTGACAGGTTGCTTGAAAACATTGGTGAGCTGGAAGAATCAATCAGCATCACACCCCGTACTGAGGCTGGTTTGAATGTGATGGAGCGCCAGTATGAATCGCTCAAAAGCCAGTACAGTGCCAATGCCGCCAATTTGGCCGGCGCCAAAACCGGCCAGGCCATTGAAGCAGGTGGTAAGGGTGAGCGCTTTTCTGTGATTGAACAGGCGTCTGTGCCCGATGCCCCGGAAAGCCCGGACCGGCCTCTGATTGCGGTTGCTGGTGTCGGTGGTGGCTTGGGTTTGGCCTTTGGTTTGGTGGTGTTGCTTGAATTGCTCAACCGCTCGATCCGCCGCCCGGCTGATTTGGTGAATGGTTTGGGTCTGCAGCCTTTTGCGACCATTCCCTACATCACCACCACACGCGAAACCCGTCGCAAACAGTTGAGCATGGTGGCCACATTGGCAATGATTGCCGTGGCAATACCAGCCGTGCTTTACGCCATACATTATTATTACCAACCGCTGGATCTGTTGATCAAGCGGGTCACGGACAAGTTGGGCATTGATGCTCTGCTTGCCCTGTTTTCCTGATCACGCTCGCCGGAGACCCTAGCTTATGGAACGCATCCGTTCAGCCATCCAAAAGGCCAAAGTAGCCCGCGAAGCCATGGGGCTTGCGGACGGGCATGAACCGCAGTTCCGCTCGCGTGAGGAACGGCTGGCCGAAGGGGCACATTCTGAAAACGGTGCCCCGGCGCCTGCAGGCTCAGGGCCTCAGCCCCAGCTTGCAGACACACCGGGGGCTTTGCCTGCGAGCTGGGGCGCACTTGAAATATTTGAGCCCAAGCCAAAGCTGATGACCCAGAACCGCATTGTCAGCTTTGACCAAAAAGACACAAGCTATGTCTCCTTTGATATGATGCGCACCAAGGTGCTTTCGGCGTGCCGCGCCAACAAATGGAAGACCATCGCAATCACCTCGCCCACGCCGGAATGTGGGAAAACACTGACATCTGTCAATCTTGCCTTCTCGCTGGCGCGTCAGAAAGATGCGCGCACAGTCCTGATGGATCTTGACTTGCGCCGGCCCATGATCGCAGAAGTTCTGGGCATTTCAGCGCCCCACTCCATGGGCCGCTTTTTGGAGGGCGAGGATCCGGTAGACAGCCATTTCCTGCGCTACAATGATACGCTGGCCATTGGGTCAAACAATCGCCGCACGCTGCACTCTGCTGAGATCCTGCAAGATAGCAAAGCCGCAGATGCCATGGCGCTTTTGAACAAGACGCTCAATCCTGACATCATCCTGGTTGATCTGCCACCCATGATGGCGGCCGATGATGTAATGGCGTTTTTGCCGAATGTTGATGCGGTGCTCTTGGTTGCCTCTGCGGGAACTACAGTGCTGCGCGATGTGGATGACTGCGAGCGCGAGCTTGCAGAACGCACCGAAGTGATGGGTGTCATCCTCAACAAATGCCGCTTCAACAATGAGGTATATGCATACGGTTACTAATCCGGAGATCCAGGGACGCGTTTAAGTTGTGTCACACAACACACAGCAAGGCGCGGGGTTCGGACGAACACCAAGAAACGCTGCGGGGATCATAGACTAGGGATTATACTTGGTTCCGCAGCATTACCGGGAAGAAGAACTCATGAAACTCTCAAACCCAAAGAGCTTGGCTGCTCTTGCGCTTGGCACGGCCCTTGCAGGATGTGGTGGTGGTGGAACCACAACGACATTTATCGGTCAAATTCAGGCAAACGGCCTGCCTTATGCCACCAATCAAACCGTGCAGACCTCGACATTGGCGCAAGCTGATAGCATTTCAGCGGGTAACAGCCGTGTGGCCTTTGCAAGCGGAACCGTCCTGAGCGGTGGTAGCAGCGCAGTGAGCTTTGAGGTTGTGGATGCAACCACGATTATTCTGACCTCAGGCAGCAATACCTGGCGCCTTATAAACACAGGCTCTCAAGGCGGGAATGTTGATATCTGGCGTGCAGAGCGAAATGTAAACGGGAATCCAAGCAATCTAACTGCGACTTTTGGCCAGTATGATCAAAGTAATCCCAATTCCTTTCAAAGCATCTTCTTTGGCAATATCCAAGAGCTGCCCATTGTTGTGATCAGTGGCGCCACTCTGACCGGCAATACCTTTGCCATCAGCGGCTTTGAAACAAATCCCACTGAAGTTGACGCCCTCTCTGCAACCGCCACCTACACAGGCGCAGCAATCATCACCAGCGACGAAACCAACGCGTCTGGGCCGCGGCTACTGATGGATAGCGGCACAATGAATGTGAATGTCAATTACAGTAACGGTAACGACAACACAGTCACAGGCACGCTTCAGGGCGCAGCAAGTGGCTTTGGCGGGGGCAACCTCGTGCTGGACCTGACACAAACAGACATCCGCTCCAATACAAACACCTTCACCACATCCTTTAGCAGATCCTCCACCAGCACCAGCACTGGTGTGACGGGTATGTCAGGGACATTGACTGGCACGCTTTATGGTGCTGATGCCGCAGAGATGGGCATTCTGCTCAGCGGCACCGCTCAGACATCAAGCAATGGAAATGTAGATGCTGCAGGGTATGCGCTCGGGAAGAAGCAATAAGCTCAGGGCGAGACATCCTTCCATAAAATCACAACAAACGCCTGCATTCAGAATGTGGGCGTTTTTTATGTGCGCGATTTGAAGGGAATTAAGGCGTTTCTAGAAGTGCTCTAGGATAGGTGGCACCAGCCCCCAAAATGCAAAACGCCCCCCAATTGGGAGGCGTTCGCTATTTTTATATCACCCTTGAAAAGGGCGGTTCGCTTATGCCTTGCGGCGTGCGAAACCCAGACCAGCAAGTGCTGTGCCCAGAAGCAGAACACCAGCTGGCAGTGGAACCGCAGCGATGGATACTTCGTAGTCAAAGCCAGCAAACTTTGTGGACGCATCCCAAGAGAATGTCAGCTCCTGTGGGTTTGTCGCAGCAGTGAATGTTGTGAAGAGGTCAAAGACCTCGCCAGGCAACAGGTTAAAACCAGCGTCAGTTACCTGAACTGAGTCACCGTTTTCCCAAGATGCTACCAAGTTCTGGAATGTACCAGAAACTTCTTCTCCGATTGTCACATGTGCAAGGCCATCAGTTGGCACGCTGCATGATTCAAAAGATGCGGTGTAGGTACCGGCAGTGCCATCGCCGAAAACGATGCCAGTGTAGACATCAGAACCACAAGCACCAAGGCTCAAAGTTCCAGCAGGACCAGTGCTGCTGGGCTCAATTGGTGTGGTTACTGCGTTTGCTGCAAACGGTGCAGCGGCGATAGTCGCAGCGAATGCGATAGTTGTAAGTTTCATTTTCAGCCCCTTAGTCAAGCTACAGAAGTACACTTTATAACACGATACACGAGGCAACTTGCCCCTGATCTGAGTTCGTTATACCGAGAGGGTCTCTAAAAATCCAATCAAATTTGGCCCGTATTGTGTCAAACATGCGCATAATCGTGATATTTCCGCCTCAATTTAGGCGCGCTGGCCGAAATTTAGGCAGAAAGCGAACGGAGTTAGTAGAATCACCTAAGAGCGCCAAAATGAGCGTCAATAAATACCTGTTTTTAAGTGTAATTTTCACTTTTCCGCAGTGCTTCGGTCAATATTTCTGAGAGTTTATGCTGCAAGGCCTCATCTGCCTCAGCCCCTTCAAAGGCAAAACTGAAGCCGGTCTGAGAGGTTTTTGTGCTCAAAACCAGCCCCTCTTGCTCTATCAGAACTGCTTTGTCTTTGCCCGATTGTTGCCTTGCTTGTTTCGGTTTGCTGAGCGCCTTGAGCAGAATTGTGGCCTCAGCCTCAGCGGTTGCAGGTTTGGCAGCTGTGAGGGCGGCGCGCAGGGCAGCTTCTTTCCCGTTTTTCAAACCTTCGGCAAGTTTCAGTCCCAAACGTTCGGACAAGGCGGTTGGAAAGCTGAGCACATCCTCAAGGCTGGCATGGATACGCAAGAAGGATCGGATTTTAGAGCGGCGCGCGCGGGAGCCTGCTGCAAAGAGCGTGTTCACTGCGTCTTCAGGTGTGGCGAATGCGCCTTGAGCAGCAGCACGCGCTGCCACACGGGCGCGCTCATAATAGCTGAGCCCGGCGCGGATCTCGTTTTCTTCGACCATAGCGATATAAGCTTCAGCGCGATCTGAGGGCGTGCGGATGATCGCGGAAATTTTGCCAAAGCGCTCCTCGCCGGTTTGCGTGAGCAGCGCCTTGAGCGCGGTGAGCCTGCGCCAACCGGAAATCAAACCAAAGCGCCCCTGCCCCAGATCCTCCACCTCAATGGCGGTGCGCTGGCCATGAGCCAAGAGACTGCTCATCAGCGCTTCCATCTCCGGCTCTGCCACCCCAAGGCGGTCGCGCATCAGGTGGCTTTCCTCGATGGCTTCAAGCGGGAGGGCAACGATCAGGCGGCCCTCAGCGCGGGCCACACCCATTTGATCCTCTAGGTCGCGCGCCGCTGAAAAGGCCGCTGAGGCGCCTGCGACTTGGGCAATGGGCGGGGCCAGACCCGGGTTGGCGGATTTGGTTTCCAGCCCTTGGGGCATATTGGCGGGGGTGAGACGTTTGCGCTTGGCCATGAGCTTATGCCACCGACTGATTTTGTTGATCTGCAAGATCGCGCGCGTCCCGCGCCCAAGTCCCGATCAGCAGCTTTTTGAATTCTGCATAAGTGGCATCAAAGGTTTCGCGCCCCCTGATATAGGTATCGCGATTGAAGTCGCGGTAATCCGCTTCGTAGATCCCAGCGACTTGTTCGCCGGCCTGACCAATCAGGGCTGTCATGTCCTGGCGATAGGCGGTCATGAAATCCCCCATATAGGCCTGGATGAGATTGGCCAGCTCAGTTTGCTGAGCGCTGTCAAAGCGAGTGATGACCGCGCGCACTGCATCCCATTCAAAGGCCAGCTCTGGTTGGCCAAGGGCGCGGGCAGCGATGTTTTCTCCCTCTTCAATGGAGCGGAAGGTGGAATGGAGCATGTCGAAAAACCGCCCCGTGCTGTCAAACTCAAGGAAGGACGCGCCAAGAGGCACCAGCAGGATATCAGCCGCGGCCAGACCATTGATGGTGAGATACCCAAGGGCTGGCGGGGTATCGAGCAGGATGACATCATATTCATCAAGCAAGCCATCGCGCTCAAAAGCGTTGGTGAGCGCGTCCCACAGCTTCCAGCTTTTGAGGCCAAGCCGCCAGACCGGGATCTGAAACTCTGCCCAGTAGAGATTGAGCTGGGCGCCAATCAGATCAATATTGGGCCAGTGGGTTTTCTGCACGATGTCCTTGGCGGTGATATCCAACGCGTGGGTCAGAGTTTCATCGAGCGGAATATGCGCCTCCCCCCTGCCCTCGCGGGCGCGGTTCTCAGCTTGCAGGCTGGTCGCGTAATCCCGGGCCACCAGCGGAAAGACCGTGGACCACTCATCTTCCACCTGCCCACCAAAAATCGAGGTCATGGAGCCTTGGCTGTCCAGATCCACCACCAGCACCTTGTAGCCATCAAGCGCTGCTGACATGGCCAGATGCGCCGCCGTTGAGGTTTTTCCCACGCCGCCTTTGAAATTGGCCACTGCCGCGATCTTGGCGGGGAGACCTTTGGGGCGGTAGGGCGTGTATTCCTTGGAGCGGGATCCCTCGGCGGCAAAATGAGCCCGAAGACGCAGCACCTCATCAAGGGTGAACCACTTGGCCCCTCCCTCAGTTTCAGAAACCCCTTGAGGCAAATGCGGATTGGCTTTGAGCACGCGGCGAAAATGGGCCGTGGCAATGGGAATAAGATAGCGGGTGATTTCCCATGTGGAAAAACGGCGCAGGCTTTTCGCGCCCCCTTCCGACAATCCGCGCCCCATCAGATCATCGCGCCCCTTGGTGCAAAGTTCGGCTGCGCGTGCAAAGCGATCCGTATTCACTGGGTTTCCCAAGCCAGCTTCGGCTGCCTCAGGCGTGATGTTGAAATAGGGAGGTGTCTGGGTCATGTGCCTGCTCGCTTTGGCGCGATATGCGCTCTTTTCACCAATATACCCAGATTATGCGCATATGTAAGGTTTTTGTGTATTTAAAGCAGGAGATTCGCGCGAAATCGCTGATTTTACTCAGAAATTTAGGGCTGGCTGGGATCATGCCTGTTTTTTTGATGTGTTATATTTGTGTTATTATATAGTTATGAGCTGACCACGGTTTTTGTAGCTTGTTGTTTTAAAAGGATTTTAAGGCAATCTAAAACATCCAAGTGAATCCGAACCCACGAAAAAGCGACTCTGATCCCACGGTTAAGCGATTCCAACCCCCCGAAAAAGGTCTTGGGGTTTCTTTTGGCTTTCCCTAGAGTGCGAGCGTAATGAAACCACGATAAACTGTGGATAAAAATCGAGCC
>CAZXRG010000001.1:60544-65481 GCA_964642935.1 uncultured Rhodobacterales bacterium
TACCGCGGCGCGGGCTTTTGCCCGAGCGCCATGCGACGCGCGATTTTTTCGTGTGCGATGTGCTGGATGCTATTCCCAAGGATGATATCGGGACGATGGAGCATCCGGTGTTTTCGCTCTCGACCCGCCCCGATCGCCGGGTGCTGTCCTATATGCATGGGAGCACAAGCGTGGAGATCACGCCCTCGGTCAAAGGCTTGGCAACGATCCATGACAAGGACATCCTGATCTATGTGATTTCTCAGCTGATGGCGGCGATCAATGCGGGGCGCGAGACCTCCCGCGAGATCGTGCTCAAATCCCATGATCTGCTGGTGGCCACCAATCGGGACACATCGGGCGATGGGTATCGGCGTTTGCGTGAGGCGTTTGAGCGCTTGTCTGGCACGCGGATCGTGACCAATATTGTGACCGGCGGCACCGAGACCACGAGCGGCTTTGGTCTGATTGAGGCTTGGGAGATTGTGCGGCGCACCCGCTCGGGTCGGATGATCAACGTCAAAATCACGCTCTCAGAATGGTTGTACCGGGCGGTGCTGTCCAAATCAGTGCTGACGCTGAGCCGGGATTACTTTCGCTTGCGCAAGCCGCTGGAGCGGCGAATTTATGAGCTGGCTCGAAAGCATTGCGGGCATCAGGCGCGCTGGCAGGTCTCCCTTGAGGTGCTCTTGAAAAAATCTGGCTCCGCCTCCCCGCGCCGGGTGTTTCGCAAGATGCTGCGCGATCTGTGTGCGGGCGATCATTTGCCCGATTATCGCATCGCGCTGGAAGAGGGCGACCGGGTGATCGTAACCCCGCGCGGAAAACTGGTGGAGAGCGAAAACTTCCCGGTCTTTGAGGCGGCTCTTTATGATCAGGTGAGGGCTGTGGCTCCCGGCTATGATCCCTATTTTCTGGAAAGCGAATGGCGGGCGATGTGGGCCAAAAGCGGCAAGCCACGGCTGCGCAGCCCGGCCAAAGCCTTTGTTGGTTTCGCAAAGAAATATGCCGAGCGCACGCCAATGCGCTAGGGCGTATCTTTAAGCTTTGGCTTTCAACAAGCACTCTTTGATCATAGCCTCATAAGGTTCCAGACGGGCGCGGGCATTGCCAAAGGCGGTTTCGACCTCCTGGCGCGCGGCTTCGTGATTGTCCAACAGATCATTCATCGCAGCCATGATCGTCGCCTGGTCATCAGCTTTGCAATCGGCCAGACGATCATATCCCAGACTGCCAAAGACGCCTTTGAATTTACGTGAATAAGCCACTGGCAGAACCGGCACGCCTGAGGAAAATGCCGCGATACAAGCATGCATGCGCGCGCCCATAAAGGCATCAAGCCCGGCGATGTAGCTTTTGGCCTCAGAGGGGGAGCCGAATTTTGGCGCGACTTTTGCCGCCGGGAACTCTTTGGCCAGTTCCAGATTGGCGCGGTGATCATCCTCATCGGCGCGCTTGTCTGAAATCACATGGCCCACCAGATGCAGCTCGCAATTGTCCCGTGCCAGAATGGAGGTGATCATCTCGCGGGTCATGGCGGGGTAATCGACCTTCAGGCCAAACTGGTTGTTCTTGGTATAGCCGCCATTCATCAACAATCCGGAGACATTGATGCCGACCCGCATGGGCCCGTCTGCGCGTGGTGCGGCCTTGGTGAAGGGTAGGCGCATGGCCACATCGGTGGCTTCGATCAGGGGCGTGCGCAGGTTCATCTCTTTGGCGAAAGCCGTGGAGATGACATCGCGGGTGACGACGGCCTGAGCGCGGTTCATCATGAAGCGCGCCAGAAAGCGCCAGATGGATTTGTCAAACGGCCCGATGGTTTGGGGTGCCAGGATCAGCGGTGTGCCGGCCATATAAACCAGCGCTTTGGACCCCAGCAAAGTGCCGATGCGGTGCAGGCCATAGATATCGGTAAAGCTGTCCCCGCCGCCGATATCCAGAACCAGATCGCAGGACTTGGCGGCTTTTGAAATGCCACCAATAAAGGGTGCGAAATCCTTCATGCGCACATCGATGATTTCGATATTGTCGCGGGTTTCATATTCGTCGCGCGGTGCTGCCCAGCCCAGGATCTTGAATTTGAGATTGACCTCTGTGTCCATTTCATCGGCGATTGCTTCCAGAATGGCGAGATTGGACATAGTCAGCGCGCCAACGCCAAGATTGTCAGAGCTCATGGAATGCCACAAAAGGCCGATTGTAAAAGTGGGGACGCTCATTGAGATACCTTTGGCAAGCAATTGGGGGAAACAGATTTCGCGCGCAATCTATGGGGCGGGTTGCATTTTGTCATCTAGCAATACTGCGCAATGATCGGAAATTTACGGCTGTTTTGTGGCTTTTGGGATTTGCAGGTTGGTTTGTTTCGCATGCGAAACATGAAAGCGCAGAGTAATCTCAGTGGGCAAGCGGTAGAGACCGCTGAGCTCTGGTGGTGTGGCGGGTGTGGGAAGTGTTACCAAAGTTGCTGCGGCTCCCGATTTCATCAGGTCGCGGCGGGTGATGTCAAAGCGTGTGGCCATGGGGTTTTCTAGCAGATACGGTTGAGGAAACCATGATTTTTATGCGCTCCGCGCGGGGATATTTATGGAAGGTGATGTGACAGGGAGGATCAGATGATCACACGGTTGGTAAATGGGATTGATATTCCCGCACTTGGCTTGGGCACGTTTAAGCTGACGGGGCCTGAGGGCGTGGCAGCGGTGCGCGAGGGCATTGGCATGGGCTATCGCCATATTGATACGGCGATCATGTATGGCAATGAGGTTGAGGTGGGGCAAGGGATTGCTGAGGCGGATGTTCCCCGTGAGGATCTCTTTGTGACGACTAAGATTTGGTACACGGATCTGGCGCCGGATGTTGTGGCCGCGCGCGTGCCTGAGAGCCTTGAGCGCCTTGGGCTGACCTATGTGGATCAGCTGCTGATCCATTGGCCCAACAAGGACATTGAATTGAAGGGCACGATTGAGGCTTTTGTGGCGGCGCGCGAGGCGGGCTATGCACGGGGCATCGGCATCAGCAATTTCCCCACCGCGCTGATGCGCGAGGCGGTGGAGGTGCATGATATGGGCCCGCTCACCAATCAGGTGGAGTATCATCCCTATCTTGATCAAAGCGCGGTGCTGGGGCTTTGCCGGGAGTATGGGATGAGCCTGACAGCTTATCTGCCGATTGCGCGAGGCAAGGTTGTGGACGATCCGGTGATTGGGGGGATAGCTGCGAAACATGGGAAGTCGGCGGCGCAGGTGAGTTTGCGCTGGTTGTTGCAGCAAGAGGGTGTGATTGCGATCCCTAAGACGTCGCAAGTGGCGCGGCTGCGGGAGAATTTTGATGTGTTCGATTTTGAGTTGAGCGGGGCGGAGATGGCGGCGATCTCGTCACTGCAGGGCAATGGGCGGTTGGTGAATATGGATTGGGCGCCTGAGTGGGATTAAAGTTTTGATTTTTGCAAACCAAAAGACGCACTGATTTTCGCGTTCGGAGCGGGCTTGCCCCGCGTAGAGGCAGCGAAAATTGGTTCCTTTAAAATCGAAACGAAGTTCGTGCTGAGGCTTCTATTGAAGTCCCTGTTTCGCATGCGAAACATTAACTCTTTCGCGCCTATTCCCCTGTTTCGCGCGCGAAACATTAATGGCGCGCGATACCATTCACTGGATGTTAACCCGCACAGTTCCGCCACGCATATGCTGTGTGCACTGCACCGCACAGGCATCAAAGCTGTGCAAAGGTTAATGCTTTTCTAAGATCGGAACGGCGCAGACGTCATTCGAAATGAAAAAGGCCCCGCCATTCTGGCAGAGCCTTTTTCGCCTAAGAAACTTGTTTGGGCTTAATGACCCGTGGCCTTCACAACCACACCAACTGTTTTCATCAGCAGCACAGCGTCTGTGCCAAGGCTGACTTCGCGAGCGTAGCGGTCGTCGAATTCGGCGCGCTCAGCGAAGGTTGTCTCGTTGCGGTCACCCACCTGCCAGAATCCTGTGAGGCCGGGGCGCACTGTGTAGTAATCTGTGCCAGGGTAGAGGTCTTTTTGGTCGAGCATGAACGGGCGCGGTCCAACAAGGCTCATGGAACCTGTCAGAACACACCAGAGCTGCGGCAGCTCGTCGATGGAGGACTTGCGGATGAAGTTGCCAAGCGCGGTGATGCGCGGGTCGTTCTTGAGCTTCTGGTCGCGATCCCACTCGGCGCGAGCTTCTGGGTTGGCGCTCAGATAAGCTTCGAGCGCTTCATCTGCATTCACAACCATGGAGCGCAGTTTCCAGCAGGTGAAGACCTTGCCGTCTTTGCCCAGACGCGGCTGTGAGTAAAATGCAGGGCCACCATCGCGGCGGATCATCAGGGCGACAATGCCAACCAGAACGAGAATGAATGGTGAGGCCAAAAGAACGATGAGCTTGTCGAGTGTTGGCTTGATGAAGCGTGCATAGACACCTTCGGAAGCAACAGCCTTGGCGGGTGGTTCAAAGGTGGTCATCTTTTCGATGGTCTCTGCATTCAAGATATTTGCCACAGGCTCGGCTCCACAACACTTATTACACAACAGACGCAAACTGCAGACAGGGTTTTGACACCCGATGTTCGTGATTGTGATAGAAAACAGCACCCCTGCTCACTCTGTCACTCTTTACTCGAACATGAAGATCAACTGGATCTTCGCTTACTGCCTTGCGACTAAGGCAGATGTGCCACAATCAAGCCTCAAATTCAACTCAAACCTGACCGGATCGTTAACAACTTGGCAAGGTTTTTACGCAGAAGTTGAATGTGTGAAACTTTTTTATACGCATTTGCCTCATTCTGAGGCGATGCTCTCCGAATCGCTCCGCTATGGGACGGCGGGAATGTGACGAAGTTTGGCAAATGGGGCAGAGGCCAGCGATCTGCGACCCGCTGCTTGGGAAGGGCAGAGATGGGAATGCCGGGGAATGTGACCAATTCAGGGGATGTTGCGC
>CAZXRG010000002.1:0-44456 GCA_964642935.1 uncultured Rhodobacterales bacterium
TAAAGCTCGTCGAACTGGCCCCGGACGTCACCGAAGACGAGGTCAAAGCCGCCACTGAAGCGAAGCTGGTCGCCTAAACATTGCCAACAGGGCGGCTCCGGTCGCCCATCAGCTTTAATAAAATGGAACCCACGGCGAGACTCGAACTCGCATCTGCCTTCCAATTACCTTTGTCCTGGTTCGAAGCCAGGCGGGATACGTGGGCATGGTGTTCCTAGCAGGACTCGAACCTGCAACCTTCGCGTCCGCAACACGACGCTCTCTCCAGTTGAGCTATAGGAACTACTGCTGGGGTGGTGTCGCAAAATGTAAGGAATAGAGTGCGAACAACCAGAGACCTGATGTCCCCGGTTCGCAGGGCATCATCAGATCTCGGTGGTACGCAATCGCGTGATGAAGAACTGATATGTCATCGGTTTGACTTCCATTAAAATGCGCTGCCCGTTTAGGAGCCTTCGCCGAACCTGTCAACTCTTTTTAGCCGTGGGTGGAATTAGAAAACCGATGCTGAGGCCTTCTCTTTCGAGTTCTTACTCAACGCACCCCGCCCAGAATCAAGGGCGGAGCCCGCTGGGCCAGCGTCTGCCCTGTTAGCTGGCAACGCATTGAAAATGCGTGAGAAGCGTGTCGTGCCGAAGGCACGCTTCCAGCGTGACCGAGCTGGCGCTTTGGATAGGCAAGCGTGGTAGTCATGTTGTGCTCGTTGTTTGCAGAGATAAAGCGCCCTGCACTCACGGCGGAGCGCCACCCCACGGGCAGTCTTGCACCTTCAGAGCGGGCATCATAAATTGAGAATTCAGTCGACAGGCTTGGCTTTGGCTGCGATAGCACGTCTCTCAATCCATCCAGCCGTTCGGGACCTTCAAATGCGCCTCAGCATAGATGTACGTCTTTCATATGCCACGTCGCAGCCCTGTGATATTTTGCTTCAAATTGAAGCGGGTTCCGATGCCCAACAAACCTGTCACCATCCGCAGATCACTTTTGATCAGGACACCACTTATCGAGAGGTCTCTGACGATCAGGGCGTCGGGATACGTCGGTGGGTTTCAGCGGGGCCCAGTTTTGAGTGTCGCTATCAGGCTGCGGTCGAGGTTCATCGGGAACGACCCAATTGGGGCCAGTTGGCGCAAACCGCTTGGGCAGAGCTGTCAGGTGATACGATACAATATCTGATGCCCTCGCGTTATTGCCATTCGGATCAGTTTTTGGACTTTGTTGGCAATCAGTTTGCAGGGCTCACGGGGGGTGATCTGATTGCGGCCATGAGTGATTGGATCTTCCGAAATTTCACATACGACCTGAGTTCCAGTCATGTTGGCACCACGGCGACGGATAGTTTTGTCAGTATGCGCGGGGTGTGTCGCGATTATGCGCATGTGTTGATTACACTAGCGCGTGCCGCAGGCATTCCGTCGCGATTTGTGAGCGTTTATGCCCCTGATGTGAAACCGCAGGATTTTCATGCTGTGGTGGAGGTCTATTTGGAGGGGTGTTGGCATCTCATCGACCCCACAGGCATGGCCAATGCGGCAGAGATTGTGCGCATTTGCGTGGGGCGGGATGCGGCGGATGCCTCCTTTATGACATCTTATGGGTGGATGGAGCTCAAAGAGCAGCGTGTTCAGGTCACATCAGTAACGAATTAAACACGACGTTAGGGTATGAAATGAGCGCAAATCGACATTGTGTCCCCGCGCTTTCAGCCATAAACGACGAGGCAGCGCTCTCTTAGCGTCATGACTTGATCTGGACGAGATGAAATGACTTATTGTGTTGGCCTTCAACTGAATGATGGCATTGTTTTTATGTCGGACACGCGCACGAATGCGGGTGTGGATAACTTTTCAACAACCAAAAAGATGTTCTCTTGGACGGTTCCCGGTGAGCGCGCCATCACGCTTATGACGGCTGGCAATCTTGCGACGACACAATCGGTTATAAGTTTGCTCGAAGAACGCTCCAAAGCGCCCTCGGATCGCAATCCGACGATCCTTGAACAGCCCACCATGTTTCAGGTGGCACGCCTTGTCGGTGCGACCTTGACGGAGGTTATTCGGGGTGGTGGCATGGGGGGGCAGACAGGCTCTTCACGGTTCACCGCGTCTATCATTGTGGGGGGACAGATCGGGGACGGCGCACCGACGCTGTTTTTGGTCTATCCTGAGGGGAATTTCATCGAGATCACCGATGATGCGCCGTTTTTCCAGATTGGTGAGGCCAAATATGGCAAGCCGATCCTTGTGCGGGCCTATGAGCCTGACATGAGTTTTGAGGATGCGATCAAGCTGTTGTTGGTCTCCTTTGATTCAACCATCAAGGCGAACCTTTCGGTGGGTCTGCCGATTGATTTACAGGTCTATAAGAAAGACAGTTTGATCCTGGAAGACCAAGTGCGGATTGAAGAAGATAATGAGTATTATCAGGTCATTTCCCAAGGCTGGGGGGAGGCGTTGCGCAGCGCATTGACCCAATTGCCGAGTTATGATCGCGGCTAGAGCGCCTCGCCTTTAACGCGGTCCAATCCTGTCTCGCTTTAGGGCCAGTTGCGCGGCTTGAAATCCATCACAGGTTTGGTCTTCGGCGTAAATCCAAAGTCATCGGGAATTCCGGATGCGGGCGTTCGGGCACGGGAGTAGCGGCATTTGGCGTGTGGCCGATGCTTTCAAATCGGCTCAGGCGGCGGGCTTCTGCTTCATTGCCGTTCACAGGGAATGTATCGAAATTCCGGCCGCCTGGATGGGCCACATGATAGCGGCACCCGCCCAGTGATTTGCCCGTCCAAGTGTCGAAGATGTCAAAGGTCAGAGGTGCGTCGACTTCAAGCACGGGATGCAGCGATAGGGATGGTTTCCACGCTTTGTAGCGGACCCCGCCCACGCGGGTGCCATTGGTATTCGTCGCGCTTAGAGGCACCGCTCGGGTGTTGGCGGTGACGATGTAGCGATCCGGATTGGCCCCTTTGAGCGTCACTTGAAGGCGTTCGGAGGAGCTGTCCGTGTAGCGCACTGTGCCGCCAATGGCTCCGGTTTCGCCCAAGACATGCCATGGCTCCAAGGCTTGGCGCAGCTCCAGAGTGATGCCCTCATAGGTGACCTCGCCGCAGAACGGAAAGCGGAACTCTGCCTGTGCCTCAAACCATGCGGGATCAAGAGCGAAGTCATGGGCTTTGAGGTCGCCGAGGACCTCGCAGAAATCTTGCCACAAAAAGGCGGGTAGCATGAAACGGTCATGAAGCGTGGTGCCCCATCGCGTGAGGTTTCCCGCGATCGGGTCTTCCCAGCACCGCGCAATGATCGCGCGGATCAGAACCTGTTGGGCAAGGCTCATGCGCGGGTTGGGGGGCATCTCGAAACCTCGGAACTCCACAAGGCCAAGGCGACCTGTGGGGCCATCGGGGGAGAACAGTTTGTCGATGCAGATTTCGGTGCGATGGGTGTTGCCTGTCACATCGATGAGCGCGTTGCGCAGCAATCGGTCGGTCAGCCATGGGGGCGGCGTGTCACCGTCCGAGGGCGGCCAAATCTGATCCAGGGCGATTTCAAGTTCATACAAAACATCATGGCGGGCCTCATCAATGCGGGGTGCTTGTGAGGTTGGGCCAACAAATGTGCCGGAGAACAGGTATGAGAGGCTCGGGTGGCGTTGCCAAAACAGGATGAGGCTTTTGAGCAGGTCGGGGCGACGGAGGAACGGGCTGTCAGCGGGAGTGGCTCCGCCGACGACCACATGATTGCCTCCGCCTGTTCCGGTGTGACGCCCGTCCACCATGAACTTATCCGCGCCCAAGCGACATTGGCGCGCCTCCTCATAGACGGTTTGGGTGGTGGAGACGCAATCGTCCCAATTGGCGGCGGGGTGGATATTGACCTCAAGCACACCGGGGTCGGGGGCAATGCGCATGACCTCGACCCGTGGATCATGGGGTGGAGCGTAGCCTTCGATCAGAACTTTGCGGTTGATGGTTTTGGCCGCGTGCTCAACGGCTTTGATTAAATCAAGATAGTCTTCGAGCTTTTCCACGGGCGGGAGGAACACGCACAGGCGCCCGTCGCGGGCCTCAACGGAGATGGCTGTGCGCACGCGACCGTCAAGATCACCCAAGGTCTGTTCGACCTGTTCTTGTCCGGCAGACGTTTCGCTTCGGTGGGCGACTTTCTGTTCGGGTTGGCGTTGATCGGCCTGCTCTGGTTCGGGCGCAAGGGCATCTCGCGGTTCGGTGGGGTCTTGAGGGTTGATGAACGGGTAGTCGCTTTTGGGGATATGGGGCAGTGCGCCAAGGGGCAGGCGATAACCCACGGGGCTATCGCCGGAGACGAGGAACACTTTGCCCCGGCGCAGGTTCCAAACCTCCGACATCCATTTGCTTTCTGCGCGGGCCTGCCAGCGTTGCACGGGCAGGACGTAGCCCGCTGGGGTGTTGAGGCCGCGTTCAAAGACCTTTGCGATGCGTGCACGCTCTTCGGGGTCTTCGAGTTTTGAGTTTTCGGGCGTCACATTGGCGGGCAGATTGCCCTCTTTGATGATCCACTCGGCCGGGTCTTCAAAGGCGGGCAGCACGTTGTCTTGGGGGACGGCGAGAAACTTGGCGATCTCATTGAGGAGCGCGGCGGCATCATCAGCGCCCACGTCCTCTTGGGTGTCTTCTTTGGCCAATAGGTCAGGATCTTGCCAGATCGGATGGCCGTCTTTGCGCCAGTAGAGCGAAAACGTCCAGCGGGGAAGGGTTTCGCCGGGATACCATTTGCCTTGGCCGTAATGCAGCAAGCCGCCCTTTGAGAATTTTCCTTGAAGGCGGCGCATGAGCGTGTCGGCTAGGCCTCGCTTGGTGGGGCCGACCGCGTCGGAATTCCACTCATCGCTTTCAAAGTCGTCGATGGAGACAAATGTCGGCTCCCCGCCCATGGTCAGGCGCACGTCGCCTGCCTGAAGTCGCGCGTCAACCTTATGGCCAAGGGTGTTGAGCGCCTCCCAAGCGTCATCTGAAAACGGCTTGGTGATGCGCGGATGTTCGGCCGTGCGGGTGACTTGCATGTCGAAGGAAAATTCGACATTTGCCGCACTGGCGAGCCCTGAAATGGGGGCGGCATGGCGGTAATGGGGCGTCGCGGCGAGCGGGATATGGCTTTCGCCTGCAAGGAGGCCGGATGTGGGATCAAGACCGACCCAACCGGCACCGGGCAAATACACTTCGACCCAAGCATGCAGATCGGTAAAGTCCTTATCCGTGCCCGCAGGCCCGTCGATTGCGACCAGATCGGGTTTGAGTTGGATGAGGTAGCCCGACACAAATCGCGCGGCCAGACCGAGGTTTCGCAGGATTTGGACCAGCAACCAACTGCTGTCACGGCAGGAGCCCGCGTTGCGCCCAAGGGTCTCCTCGGCCGTTTGCACGCCGGGTTCCATGCGGATTTCGTAATTGATTTCGCTGGCAATCCGGCTGTTGAGCATGACCAGAAAATCTATGGTGACCATCTCGTTTCGCGACACGCTGCTCAGGAATGTTTGCAACAAGGGGCCGAGGGGCTCGGTGTTGAGATAGATGCTCAGATCACCGGCGATATCGGTGTCATAGGTGAGTGGAAAGGTCTTCGCGCTATCCTCCACAAAGAAATCAAACGGGTTGTAAACGGACATGTCCGCGACCAGATCAACTTCGATTTTGAACTCGCGTACGGGCTCTGGAAATACAAAGCGAGCCAGCCAATTGCCGTATTGGTCCTGTTGATGGTTCACAAAATGGGCGGAGGGGGAGACGGTCAGACTATGTGAGATCACCCGCGTGCGCGAATGGGGCGCCGGACGGAGCCGGATGGATTGTGGGCCAAGCGTAACAGGGGTGTCGTACTTATAGTGCGTTAGGTGGTAAATACTTGCAGTGATTGACAATTTGTCGGTCCTCTACGCCCGTTTTGCGGCAGTATGGCGTCGCATGATCGCGCTTTTATAAATCGGCTGACACGTCGCGTCTTGCCTCTTGGTCGCATTGCAAGGGGCCAAGATGCAACCGCTCGCTGCTCAGATCCTCTCGAATTCTTAGGAGTGCAAGAAAATTAGGCGCTTGATTTGGGGGGAGGGCTTTAAATGGCGTTTCCGCCGCGCGAGCGGTTGCGGCTATGCGTTATTGGGTTACGTTGAGGCGATGAATAAAACACGCGTACACTTTGATGAAATGCTTGAAGGTCCAGATGGTGTAAGGGACCCCTACAGCGCATATCAGGGGTGGTTTTCCAAGCAAAACCCCAAACGTCTGATCAAGAAATCCAAAGAGGCGGAGGCGTTTTTCAGGCGCACGGGCATTACCTTTAATGTGTATGGTCAAGCGGACGCGCAAGAGCGTTTGATCCCGTTTGATCTGATCCCGCGCATTATTTCCAATCGCGAATGGGTGAAGCTGTCCAAGGGCATCGAGCAGCGTGTGCGGGCGATTAATATGTTCCTGCATGATGTTTACAATCGGCAGGAAATTTTGCGCGCGGGCATTATTCCAACAGAGTTGATTGCCCAGAACGACGCTTTCTTGCCCCAAATGATGGGCTTTACACCGCCGGGCAATATTTACACGCATATTGTGGGCACGGATATTGTGCGCACCGGTGAGGATGATTTTTTCGTGCTGGAGGACAATGCACGCACACCTTCTGGCGTGTCTTATATGCTGGAAAATCGCGAAACGATGCTGCAGATGTTCCCAGAGTTGTTTAGCCAAAACAAAGTCCAGCCGGTGAGCAATTATCCCAAGCAACTGTTACGCTCTTTGGCGGCCAGTGCGCCGGTCAATTGCACGGATAAATGCACGGTCGCAATTCTCACGCCAGGTATTCATAACTCCGCTTATTTCGAGCATTCGTTTCTGGCCGATCAGATGGGTGTGGAGTTGGTTGAGGGGCATGATTTGAAGGTGGTTGATGGCCGGATTGCCATGCGCACGACCCAAGGCTATCAGCCCATTGATGTGCTTTATCGGCGGGTTGATGATGAGTATCTGGACCCTTTGAACTTTAATCCGGACTCAATGTTGGGGGTTCCGGGCATCATGGATGTGTATCGCGCGGGCAATATCACCATTGCCAATGCGCCGGGCACAGGGATCGCGGATGATAAGGCGATTTACTCTTATATGCCCGACATTGTGGAGTTTTATACCGGTGAAAAGGCGCTTTTGAAGAATGTGCTTACGCATCGCTGTTCGGAGCCTGATACGTTGAAATATGTGTTGGACAATTTGGCCGAACTGGTTGTGAAAGAGGTGCATGGATCAGGTGGATACGGCATGCTTGTGGGTCCTGCGGCAAGTGCGCAGGAGATCGCGGATTTTGCGGAAAAGCTGAAGAAAAACCCGAAAAACTATATCGCGCAGCCGACACTGTCTTTGTCCACCGTGCCCATTTTTGCGAAAAAGGAGCTTGCACCGCGCCATGTTGATCTACGCCCCTTCGTTCTGGTGTCCCCGAACGGCATTGATATTACGCCGGGTGGTTTGACGCGGGTGGCGCTTGAGGAAGGCTCGCTCGTGGTGAACTCATCTCAAGGTGGCGGGACAAAAGACACTTGGGTTCTAGAGGACTAGGGGATGCTGGGAAAAACCGCAGGTGGTCTTTATTGGATGTTCCGGTTTTTGGAGCGTAGCGAGAATACGGCGCGATTGATCGAAGCCGGGTTTCGCATTGCGTTGACCCGCTCAAGCGATCCCGTGTCTGAGTGGAAGTCCGTTGTGACAACAGCGGGCGTGCGTGCGGCGTATGACGAGGTCTATGACACCTATTCCAGCGCGCAAGTGGTTGATTTTCTGTTGCGAGATCAGCGTAATCCTTCGAGCATCATCAATGCGATTACGAACGCGCGCACGAATGCGCGTCTTGTGCGCACGGCCCTGACCACCGAGGTTTGGGAGGCCGTGAATGAGAATTGGATGGCCATGACCGCCGCCCTCAGACGCCCCATTCCCGAGACTGACCTACCAGCACTTTTGAGTGAGGTTCGCCGTCACACGGCGCAGGTGCGCGGAGCCTTGCATGGGACCATGTTGCGCAATGATATTTATGATTTTGCGCAGATCGGCACGGCGCTTGAGCGTGCGGATAACACGGCGCGTATCATTGATGTTAAGTATTACACGCTTTTGCCCTCTGCCAGTTTCGTCGGCTCGCCTTTGGATAATGTGCAATGGGAGACGGTTTTGCGCTCGGTCTCGGCCCATCGTGCGTTCCGCTGGCTCAATCAGGGGGATATGTCGTCCTCCAACATTGCCGAGTTCTTGATCCTTGATGCGCGGTTCCCACGGTCTTTGACCTATGCCAGCCAAACGATTGAGGCGCATTTGGGGTATCTGGCGAAAGACTACGGCACGCGGGTGGCTGCAAACGATTTGATTGACGGGCAATTGGTTGATCTGCGGGCCCATACGATCAAGTCGATCTTCGAGTTTGGGCTGCATCAGTTCATCGCTGGATTTATCCGCGACAACAACGCGATTGGCCTGCAGATTGAGCAGGACTATCAGTTCAATGGGTGAATTTAAGTTATGAGACTGAGGATTTCCCATACCACCACCTATGCCTATAACGCGCCTGTTCCATACGGGCTGCAACAGCTGCGCCTGACGCCGAAAACCGATCACAACCAGAGGGTTTTGAACTGGGAGACGCGGGTGACTGGCGCATGTGAGGAGTTGCGGTTTCAGGACCAATTCAACTCTGAAACGGTGCTATTGCAAGCGGAGAGCGGCGTGCATGAGATCTCGATCTCCGTTGAGGGAGAGGTGGAGACCCAGAATTCAAACGGCATTTATGGGAAAACCTATGGCGTGCTGCCTTTGTGGTTTTTCAGGCAAAATACGCCGCGCACGGAGCCGGGGCCGGGTGTTAAGGCGCTGGCCAGTCTGATCAAGACAGCGGACGGGGCATTGGAGGAATTGCATGCCTTGTCGGCGGAAATTTTGACGCAGGTGCCTTATGGGGCCTCTGAAACAGATGTTAAAACGACGGCGGAAGAGGCGCTTCTGGCGGGCAGTGGTGTGTGTCAGGATCATGCGCAAATCTTCATTTCAGCCGCGCGTTATGCGGGTCTGCCTGCGCGATATGTGAGTGGATATCTCAAGTTGGATGATCGCATTGATCAGGATGCGACCCACGCTTGGGCGGAGGCGCATGTGGAGGGTTTGGGCTGGGTGGCCTTTGATGTCTCCAACGGCATATCCCCCGATGAGCGCTATGTTCGACTGGCTACGGGGCGAGATTCTCGGGATGCGGCTCCGGTGTCTGGTCTGCGTATGGGGAATGCAGCCGAGACTATGAGTGTGACGCTACAAGTGCAGCAGTAGGGGCTGGCGTCGAGGTCCATCGTGCAGAAACAACATCATAGTCCGCGCCGCCAGCGCTGATTTTTACGCGGCTTAAGTTTGGCTGCCTCCCACCGTCAGGCCTCCGATCATCAGCGTAGGGAGGCCTACGCCAACTGGCACCCATTGGCCTTGTTTTCCGCAGTTGCCCATGCCCGGATCGAGTTTCATGTCGTTTCCGATGGCTTTGATGTGTTTGAGCGAGGTGGCGCCGTCGCCGATGAGGGTGGCGCCTTTGATGGGGGCGCCTATTTTGCCGTTTTTGACCTTATAGGCTTCGGTGCAGGAGAAGACGTATTTGCCGTTGGTGATGTCCACCTGACCGCCTCCGAAACCGACGGCCCAGATGCCGTCTTTGAGGTCGTTGACGATGCCGTCAGGGTCCGCGTCACCGCCCAGCATAAAGGTGTTGGTCATGCGGGGCATTGGGGCGTGGGCGTAGCTTTCGCGGCGTCCGTTGCCTGTGGCCTCGACCCCCATGAGGCGGGCGTTTTGGCGGTCTTGCATGTAGCCCACCAGAATACCGTCCTCGATCAGCGTGTTGCGCTGGGAGGCCATGCCTTCGTCGTCGATGGTGATGGAGCCGCGACGATCCGGGATTGTGCCGTCGTCGATGACTGTGACGCCTTTGGCTGCGACCCGTTCGCCCATGAGCCCTGCGAATGCGCTGGTTTTCTTGCGGTTGAAGTCGCCTTCAAGGCCGTGGCCGACCGCTTCATGCAGAAGGATGCCGGGCCATCCGGGGCCAAGCACCACGTCCATGATGCCCGCAGGGGCGTCTTCGGCGGAAAGATTGACGAGGGCGACGCGGAGCGCCTCTTTGGCGACGTTCTCCCAGCTGTCGCGGGCCATAAGGGGGAGAAGGGAATGGCGTCCGCCGCCCCCTGCGCTGCCTGTTTCGCGGCGGCCATTTTCCTCGACAATGATCGAGATGTTGAGGCGAGTGAGCGGGCGGGCGTCGCCGCGTCGCAGGCCGTCGGGTCGGAGGATTTCGATTTCCTGAAACTGGGCGGTCATGGAGACGGAGACCTGGATCACCCGTTTGTCCAAAGCGCGGGCGAAAGCGTCGATTTCACCGAGCAGGTCGACCTTGCCCTCAAAGGGCGCATCTCCGAACGGGTCAGCGTCCGTGTAGAGCTTTTGATTGGTGGCAGGGGCCGGATCGGCCATCTTCCCGCCGCCAGAGCCTACGGCCAGTCGCGCGGTTTCAGCGGCGCGTTTGAGGGCCGCTTCGGAGAGTTGGGTGGAATGGGCGTAGCCTGCGGTCTCTCCTTTGACGGCGCGAAGTCCGAAACCTTCGGAGGCGTCATAGCTGGCAGTTTTTACGCGACCATCGTCAAACAGGAGCGCCTCGGAGCGGCGGCGTTCGAGAAAAAGTTCGCCGTCATCGGCCCCATCCGTGGCGGATTGGAGGATTTTGAGGGCTTTCCCTTCGTCCAAATCGGTCTCAAAAGGGCGGAAGCGTGGGTTTTCGACGTTCATTGGGCGGTCTCTCTTGACTTGATTTCACAATGGTCCAAATGGCGAGGGGCGGCGCTATGCCGCAAATGGTGTGACTTGTTTCTTAACCTCTAACATGGTTATAGGACGCGGTAACACAAGTCGGCATTAACCTAAATGCTGGGTTCATATATTAAGTTGCGATTCGACGAGCAAGAAAACGGGAATATCGATCATGCGCATGAGAAATGTTTTGGGACTTTTGGTGGCAGCACTTGCGGGCGTGTCCGCGACGGCTCAGGAAAACTTTGAAGGTCTCGAAACTATTGGTAAGCCCATTCAGGATGGCATCAATTTTCAGCCAGCCACAACCGAGCTGATGCGGGACATCGTTTGGTTTGACAACTTCATGTTGGTTTATATCAGCATTATCACGTTGTTTGTTGTGGCTTTGATGGCTTGGGTGATTTTGCGTTACAACGCCAAATCCAACCCGACGCCTGCAACGTTTACTCATAACACGCCGCTTGAGATTATCTGGATTGTGATCCCGGCCTTGTCGTTGGTGGTCATTGCTTTGTTCATGTCGCTGCCGGTTTTGTTCAAGCAGTTGGACATTCCCGAGGCTGATGTGCGGATCAAGGCGACCGGAAACCAGTGGTATTGGACGTACGAGTATCAGGACAATGAGTTTGAATTTGATTCTCTGATGCTGGCTCAGGAAGAGTTGGAAGAGTACGGATACGCGCAGGACGAGTTCTTGTTGGCCACAGATACGGCGGTTGTGATCCCTGTGAATGCGACTGTTGTGATGCAGGTAACTGGCTCTGACGTGATCCACGCTTGGAAGATCCCGTCTTTTGGCGTGCATCAGGACGCGGTGCCGGGTCGTTTGGCTGAGATTTGGTTCAAGGCCGAGCGTGAGGGCGTTTACTTCGGTCAGTGTTCCGAGCTTTGCGGTAAGGATCATTCCTACATGCCGATCACTGTGAAAGTTGTGAGCCAGGAGGTTTACGACCAGTGGTTGACCGGTGCTGTTGAGGAATATGCGGGCAACCCAGCCACGCTCCCTTCAGACGTTCAGCTCGCGGCAGCCGAGTAAGCCCAAATGACCGATATCGGTTTGACCCAAACGGACGAGCATAACCGCGAGGCGGAGTTCGGCGATTATTTCGCGCTCCTCAAGCCGGGGGTTATGCGGCTGGTTATCTTCACGGCATTTGTCGGGATGATGGTGGCGCCTGTTTCGGTTCATCCGATTATCGGTTTTGCCTGTCTACTATGTGTGGCCATCGGGGCAGGTGCCTCGGGTGCTTTGAACATGTGGTGGGACGCGGATATCGACGCGATTATGAAGCGGACCATCAACCGTCCTGTGCCTTCGGGTCGGGTCTCGGCTGAGGCGGCTTTGCAGGTTGGCCTGTGGTTGTCGGTTCTCTCGGTAGTCATGCTGGGGCTGTTCGGGAATTATTTGTCCGCTGGGCTGCTGGCTTTCACGATCTTCTTTTATGCCGTGATTTATTCCATGTGGCTCAAGCGCTCGACCCCGCAGAATATTGTGATTGGAGGGGCCGCTGGTGCGTTTCCCCCAATGATCGGTTGGGCGATTGCCACGGGCAGCATCGGCATTGAGAGCATCTTGATGTTCGGATTGATTTTCATGTGGACGCCCCCTCATTTCTGGGCGCTGTCGCTGTTTATGAATGAGGATTATACCCGCGCAGGTGTGCCGATGATGACAGTGGCGCGTGGACGGACGTATACCCGCAAACTGATCCTGGCTTACGCGGTTCTGCTGGCGCCAGTGGCTGTGGCTTTGGCCTTCACCTCAATCGGCGGATGGACTTATTTTGTTGTGGCTGTGGCACTCAACGCGCGCTTTGTTTGGGGCGCGGTCAAGATGTCGCAGACTGTGGAAACGGACGCTGAGGCGGCTAAATACAAGTACGAGAAACGCTACTTTGTGTTCTCGATTTTCTACTTGTTTGCGCATTTCTCAGCCCTGTTGGTTGATGCGCTTTTACGGGCATTCGGTTGGGCTCCGGCCTTCCCGATCTTGTTCTAAACGGAGGTTTCCATGGCAATCACAAAAGATCACGAACTGCACGGACGTCGCAAAAACCGCAACCTCTGGGTTGGTGGAATTTTGGGCGGTTTCGTCTTGCTCGTATTTGGAGTGACGGTTGTAAAACTGGCAAGCGGGCAAATGTTTGAAGCCTATGACCATGTTGTGCGCCCTTCAATCACGGTGGATGAGCAATGAATATCAGTGCTGACAATCGCGTCGCGTTTAAGCTGGTCGCTCTTGTAACGGTGATGTTGTCACTGTCGTTCGCGGCTATTCCTTTATACGACTGGTTTTGTCGCGTGACCGGCTATGGTGGCACGCCGCTTGAGGCGGACGCAGGTTCGGACGTTATTCTGGATAAAACCATCAAGGTTCGTTTTGATGCAAATATCGAGCGGGACATGCCTTGGGAGTTCAAGCCGGTTCAGCGCGAGGTCGAGCTTAAGATCGGCGAGACTGGCATTGCGTTTTACGAGGCTTACAATCCAACCGATCGCCCGGTCGCGGGTTCGGCCAGTTTTAATGTGACCCCTTATTCGGCTGGGGAATATTTCATTAAAATTGATTGTTTTTGCTTTGAAGAGCAGGTTCTGGAGCCCGGTCAGCGGGTCGATATGCCAGTGACCTACTTTGTAGACCCTGAGATCGTTGATGGGGCAGAGGCCTCTTATGTCAAAACGATCACTCTTTCTTACACATTTTATGAGATTGATCTCCCCGAGACCGATGTCACACTTGCGCCGGACTTATCCAATGAGGTAAGCGACGTTAACTAATTCGCCAAAGTGCGGAACTGAGATAAGGACGACCAACAGATGGCCCACGAAAAGAACCACGATTATCACATTCTAAACCCAAGTATCTGGCCGTTCATGGGCGCGGTATCTGCGTTTGTTTTGCTCTTTGGTTCAGTGCTGTTTTTCCATGACAGCGGCCCTTGGGTGATGTTGGTTGGATTCGCGCTGACGTTCTACACCATGTATTCTTGGTGGGCGGACGTGATTGATGAGGCCCATCAGGGTGATCATACGCCGGTTGTGTCCATCGGTCTGCGCTATGGTTTCATCATGTTCATCATGTCCGAAGTTATGTTCTTCGTGGCCTGGTTCTGGAACTTCTTTAAACATGCCATGTACCCAATGGGCCCTCAATCGCCTGCGGTTGATGGTGTTTGGCCGCCTGTGGGCATCGAGACGTTTGATCCATGGCACCTGCCTTTGATCAATACTCTGATCCTGATTTGCTCGGGTTGTCTTGCCACATGGGCGCACCATGGTCTGGTTCATGACAATGACCGTTTTGCGATGAAATGGGGTTTGATCGGCGCGGTTGTGCTGGGTGTGTTCTTCTCCATTCTTCAGGCCTATGAGTATAGCCACGCGGCGTTTGGCTTCTCTGGCAACGTTTATGGCGGCACCTTCTACATGGCGACCGGTTTCCACGGTGTTCATGTGATCATCGGAACAATCTTCTTGTTGGTCTGTTTGGTCAGAACACAAAAGGGTCACTTCACGCCGGAGCATCATATCGGATTTGAGGCCGCTGCATGGTACTGGCACTTTGTTGATGTGGTTTGGTTGTTCCTCTTCTTCGCCATCTACGTGTGGGGCGCCTAAAGGGGCATTTACCTAATGCAATCTGAAAGACATGTGATTTCGCGGGCCTCTGGTCCGCGTTTCCTTTTGAAGGCGAACGCTGCAACGACGTCTCGTAGCTATGTGTTCCCTTTGGTCTTGGGGATTGTTGGAGCGGCAATTCTGTGCTGGCTTGGCATGTGGCAACTTCAAAGATTGGACTGGAAAGAAGGTAAACTGGCAGAAATCGAAGCCCGCTTGGCGGCGGAAGAGGTCGGCCTGCCAGCCTCACCGGTTTACGAGAATGACAATTATCGCGGTGTTGAGGTCGGCGGTCAGCTGGTTGGCCCAGAATTGCATGTGCTCACCAGCCTTAAGGCAACCGGTCCGGGGTTTCGTGTCATCCAAAAACTGGAGCTGTTGGATAGCCGTCATATCCTCGTTGATCTGGGTTATGTCCCTGAGATTGACAAAGACAAAGCGCGGCCAGGTGGTGCGGTGTTTGTCCAAGGCAATTTGATTTGGCCCGATGAAACCGACGGCTTCACGCCAGAGCCCAATCTGGACCGCAACATTTGGTTTGCCCGCGATGTGGACAAAATGTCCGAAGCTCTTGGGACCGAACCTTTGATGGTGTCTGCGCGGTCCTATGTTCCAGAATTTGACACGACACCCATGCCGGTGACGGTGAACATCCCCAATGATCATCTTCAATACGCGATTACATGGTTCTCGCTGATGGTGGTTTGGATTTTGATGACACTCTATCTGCTTTGGCGTATCAAGCGCTCGGACGCCTGACAGGATAATTTGATGCGGTATATTTCGACCCGGGGTACGGCTCCGGTTTTAAGTTTTGAAGAGGCCATGTTGACGGGGCTTGCCCGTGACGGAGGGCTCTATGTGCCGGAAAGCTGGCCCGAACTAAGCCGCGCGGAGATCGCGGGCTTTGCGGGTCTGTCTTACCCTGAGATTGCCCTTCGGGTGATGACGCCGTTCATCGGCGACACGTTTTCGCAAGACGAGTTTCGTGGCATCATTGATCGGGCTTACAGCTCGTTTTTCCATCAGGCCATTTGTCCGGTCAATCAGATCGGGCACAATCATTTCCTTTTGGAGCTGTTTCACGGTCCGACTTTGGCGTTCAAAGATGTGGCTATGCAGCTTATCGGCCAGATGTTTGAGGCCAGCCTCAAGCGGCGCGGTGAGCGGTTAACGATTGTTGGAGCCACGTCGGGAGATACCGGCTCTGCTGCTATCGAGGCGTTTCGTGGATCGCAAGCCGTGGATGTGTTCATCATGTATCCCCATGGTCGGGTGTCCGAGGTGCAACGCCGCCAGATGACCACGCCCAAGGAGGCCAATGTGCATGCTTTGGCCGTTGAAGGGGACTTCGACGATTGTCAGGCGCGTCTTAAAGACATGTTTAACGATTTTGAGTTCCGCGATGGGGTGCGACTGGCTGGCGTGAATTCGATCAACTGGGCGCGGGTTATGGCGCAGGTGGTTTACTACTTTACGGCCGCTGTGTCCTTGGGGGCTCCGGAGCGGCCTGTGTCCTTCACTGTTCCCACCGGAAATTTCGGGGACATTTTTGCAGGCTATGTGGCCAAACGCATGGGATTGCCGATTGAGCGTTTGGTGATTGCCACCAATCAGAACGACATTCTGCACCGCACGCTGGTGGATGGAAGCCACTCCAAAGAGGGCGTAACCCCGTCGATCAGCCCGTCCATGGACATTCAGGTTTCCTCCAATTTTGAGCGGCTTTTGTTTGACCTTTACGACCGCGAAGGTGCAGCCGTTGCGCAGGTCATGGATGATCTGAGTTCAAAGGGTGCGTTTGAGTTGTCCCAAGGGGCTCTGTCGAAACTGCATGGCGAATTTGACAGTGGTCGTGCCTCGGAAGGTGAGACCTCGGCGACGATCAAGGGCATGGCGGAAAAGACTGGTCATGTTTTGTGTCCGCACACGGCTGTCGGCATCAAGGTCGCCGACGAGCAAACGGGCGCGGCTTCAGTGCCGATGGTCACGCTCGCAACCGCCCATGCGGCCAAATTCCCCGATGCTGTCGAGGCTGCATGTGGCGAGCGCCCACCTTTGCCGCCCCATATGGCGGATATGTATGAGCGGGACGAGCGGGTGACCCGCGTGGCCAATGATCTCTCTGCGATCAAAGCGGTGGTGCGCGAAAGGATCCGGTCATGACCGTTCAAACGCATCGCCTTTCCAACGGGTTCCGCATCGTGACCGAGCATATGCCGGGTCTGAAATCCGCCTCCATCGGGATTTGGATCAAGGCCGGATGTCGCCACGAGCGGGTCGAGCAAAACGGCATTGCCCATTTCTTGGAGCATATGGCGTTTAAGGGCACCAAGACGCGCTCGGCTCTGGATATCGCCGAAAGTCTTGAGAATGTGGGTGGCTTCATGAACGCCTACACCAGCCGCGAGATGACCGCTTATTTTGCGCGGGTGCTTCAGGAAGATGTGCCGCTGGCGCTTGATGTGATTTCGGACATCGTGCTGAACCCGATTTTCGACGCGCGTGAGATGGAGGTCGAGCGGGGCGTGATCCTGCAAGAGATCGGCATGACCATGGACACGCCGGACGATATTATTTTCGACTGGCTCCAAGAGGTTGCCTATCCCGATCAGCCCATGGGGCGGTCCATTTTGGGGCCTGCCCAGCATATTCGCGACTTTAAGCGCGCGGCGTTTGAGGAGTTTGTCGCTCAGCATTATGTGCCTGGCGAAATGATTTTGTCCGCAGCTGGTGCTGTTGATCACGACGCGATTGTAGCGGAAGCCGAGGCTCTGTTTGGCGGGCTCTCGGCTGTGCGCACGTCCTCGGTTGAGGCGTCTCGCTTTGCGGGCGGTGAATATCGGGAAGTTAAGGATCTTGAGCAGGCCCATTTTGCCATGGCTCTGGAGGGGCCGGCGTATCGCGATGAGGATATGTATGTGGCTCAAATCCATTCGCTGGTTTTAGGTGGCGGGATGTCGTCGCGCCTGTTCCAGGAGGCTCGCGAAAAACGCGGGCTTTGTTATACGATCATGGCCCAAGCCGGTGCGTTTGATGACAGCGGAATCCTGACCATTTACGCGGGAACCGGTGGCGATCAGATTGCAGAGTTGGCCGGTGTGACCGTGGATGAGTTGAAACGGGCCGCTGACGACATGAGCGAAATCGAGGTTGAGCGGGCGCGGGCGCAGATGAAAGCCTCCATGTTGATGGGGCTTGAGAACCCGTCCCAGCGCTGTGAGCGACTGGCGCGGATGCTGGCCATTTGGGATCGTGTGCCGTCTTTGGATGAGGCAGTGGCCAAGATTGATGCGATTGATCTGGGCCGCGCGCGCGATTACGCGGCAACGGTGACAGCCAAGGCTCCGGCGGTGGCGCTTTATGGGCCAGTGGGTGAGGCTCTTGAATATGAGGAACTGTCCGGACGACTTGTGGCGTAACGTCGATGATGTTGTTTCGCCCCAAGCTGACCATCGAAACACCCCGGATGATCTTGCGACTGCCGGATCCCAAAGACCACAGTGAATGGCGCCGCGTGCGCGAAGAGGGGCGGGACTTCCTGTTGAAATGGGAGCCTGTGCGCACCAATGATTATGCCGGACGCAAGGCGTTTCGTAGCCGCGTGTATTGGTCGTCTCGTGCCACCGCAGAAGGTCGCGCCTTGCCATTGTTCCTGATCGAAAAACAATCCGGTCAGTTTATGGGAGCCATCACCTTGGACAATATCCGGCGTGGTCCGGCGCAGATGGCCAATTTGGGTTATTGGATCGGGCCCGAGTTTGCGCGGCAAGGATATATGAGCGAGGCGGTGAAAGCGCTGGTCTCTTATGCGTTTGAGACCCTTGATATCAGTCGGGTTGAGGCGGCTTGTTTGCCGAAAAACGAGGCCTCTCGTGGCTTGCTGGAGCGTTGCGGGTTCAAGTATGAAGGCGTCGCTCAGAGCTACCTTCAAATTGGTGGGCGGTGGCGCACCCATGTGCTCTATGCCAATTTGCGCAATGATAGGCGCGGGCGCACTGACGTCGAATAGGTGACAAATCTCCAATCTGTGCTAACTTTTCCCCAAGGTTGAACTTTGGGAGGTCGAATATGCGTGCTTTAGGTTTGGCATTGTTTCTGGGCTTGATCGCGCCTCCGGTCATGGCCGAGCGTATTCCCAGCCATTGCATTGCTTTGGCGGGGCAATATCCCGGCATCCAATATGCGGCCCTTGGCGGGTTTGACGATCTATCGGACCATGATGTGCGGCTTCATTATATCGGCCACTCTACGTATCTTCTGGAGACGTCAGGCGGGACCACGGTTGCCACGGATTTCACCGGATTTGTCGGGGTGAATATTTTGCCCGATGTGGTCACCATGAACCGAGCCCATGGGTCCCATTATACGGATTTCCCGGACCCGGCGATCCCCCATGTGCTCAAGGGCTGGGGGAATACGGATGGGCCTGCGGATCATTATCTTGAACTTGATGAGATGATCGTGCGCAATGTGACCACGGATATTCGCGCGGGCATCGACAGTCGGATCAAGGATCAAAACTCGATCTTTGTGTTTGAGGTCGGCGGGCTTTGCATCGGGCATTTGGGCCACCTCCATCATGAGCCATCGGATGAGCATTATGCGCTTTTGGGGCGGATGGATGTGGTGATGGTGCCGGTTGATGGCGGGCGGACTTTGGATGGGGCGACCATGCTCAAGGTGATGAAGCGTCTGCGTTCTCGGGTGATCTTGCCGATGCATTGGTTTGGGGATGGCACGCTTGAGGCTTTTGTTGATGGCATGCGCGATGAGTTTGCGATTGAATATCCTGAGGGCGCGCATGTGACCGTATCTTTGATGGACCTTCCCAAAACGCCGACTGTTTTTGTCCTGAGACCCCGTCCCATTCCCAAGTGAGGCTTGCGTCGAGCGGGCGGTTGGGGGAAGAAGGCCCGGTTCATAAAACGGGGTCGATGATGGCGCTTAATCCAGCAAATGCAGAGTTTCTTGAGCGGCTTGAGCAGGCCGTGCCCGGCGTTTTGGCCCCTATCGAGCCGCGCTATCTGGAGGAGCCTCGTGGGACCTTCAGGGGTCAGGCGTCTGCTTTGGCACGCCCTCGATCCGTTGAGGATGTGTCCAAGATATTGGCGGCCTGCAATGAAGCAGGCGTTGGTGTGATCCCTTATGGGGGTGGCACTGGTCTGGTTGGCGGGCAGGTTTATGAGCAGGCGGGCTGTTTGATCCTGTCGCTTGAGCGCATGAATGCGATCCGCGAAATGTCGGTGGATGACCAGACCCTCGTGGCTGAGGCGGGTGTCGTGTTGAACGATATTCAGACACACGCGGATGGGGAGGATTTGCTGTTTCCACTGTCCTTGGCCTCGGAAGGGTCGTGTCGGATTGGCGGGAACTTGGCGACCAATGCGGGCGGCGTGAATGTTTTGCGCTGGGGCAATACCCGTGATCTCTGCCTGGGGGTTGAGGCGGTTCTGGCAGATGGGACGATCATTCGCGGTCTTAAATCTTTGCGCAAGGACAACACGGGGTATGATTTGCGCCATCTTCTGATCGGCTCGGAAGGAACTTTGGGGGTTATCACGGCGGCTCGGTTACGTCTGTTTCCAAAGCCTGTGGATATTGTGACGGGGCTTTTGGATGTGAATTCTCCGGCCGATGCGCTTTTACTTTTGCGCCGATTGCAGGTGGTTTTTGGCGAGACGATCTCGGCTTTTGAGTTAATCGATGCAACTGGCGTGGCGTTTCTGCGCGAGACTATGCCTGATGTGGTCCTACCGCCTGTGGGGGCTGGAAAGTGGAAGGTTCTGGTAGAGCTGGGCGGTGGGATTGGTTCCGATCTGGCTTCCCGTTTTGAGGAGGCTCTGGGCGATGTGATGGAAGAGGGCCTTGTTCAGGACGGGCATTTGGCCCAGTCTGAAGCGCAGCGCCAAACGATCTGGAATATGCGCGAGACGATCCCTGAGGCCAATCGCTTGATAGGGGCCATTGCCAGCCATGATATTTCGATCCCCATCGGGCGTGTTCCGGAGTTTATCGGACAAGCCAGTGAGGCGATTGCAGAGTTAAACCCGAATTTACGAGTTAACTGTTTTGGGCATTTGGGGGATGGGAACCTGCATTACAATATTTACCCGCCCAAGGGTCGCAAGAAGTCGGAGTTCGGGAATCTGCGTGGTGAGGTCTCTGGAATTATCCATGATCTGGCCCATGACTATGAGGGGTCATTTAGCGCGGAGCACGGGGTCGGGCGTTTGAAGGTTTCGGACCTGCAGAAATACGGTGATCCGGGGAAACTGGCCGCGCTTCGCGCCATTAAGGGCGCGTTTGATCCTGTTGGAATTATGAACCCCGGTGTGATGCTCTAGCTGAGTTTCCAGTCGGCCTCGTTGATTGGAAGGAACGCCTCAACAGCGGCGGTTGCGATCACATGAGGCGTGCCTCCGTTTGCATCATCCACGTCCAATCCGCCTAAGACTGCCGTGACGGTCGCGACACCACGGGGCAAGGTTTCCGCGACTTTATCGGTGTCGACTTCGTCCGGTTTTCCGACCCCGATCGTGACCTTCACGCGCATGTCTTTGTGGTCATATCCCAGCGATTTGAACAGGGTGATCGAGGAATGATGGAGCGCGTCTTGCACGGCGCGACAGGCCGCTTTGGTGTAATCGGCCCCGTAAAGGTCGTTTCCGGTGCCCATTTCGAGGATAATGCGCTTTTCGCTCATGAATTGGCCTCCATATCGAAGGAAACGCTGATGGCGGCATTGGCGATCACAGTGCGCCCGTTTCCGTCTGGTTTGGGAATATCGAGACCGCCTTTTTTGACGGTGATGGCGGGTTTGCCATAGGGGAAGATGGTGATCAGATCGTCTTTGATGACCGCATCCGGGTCTTGCACGCCGATCTCTACGTCGATGATCATGTCGTCTTTGGAGAAGCCGAACAGCTCTGCGGCGGAGATCGAATTATGCCAGAGCGCGTCTTTGATCGCGCGGGAGGCGGCGGCAGTATAATCTTCTTTGCGCAGGGACGAGCCCATGCCGAATTCCACAAGTATCCGTTTTTTGGCCATGCGCCTGCTCCTTAGTGTCGATGCGCTGAGCGTAGCAAATTTTGAGGGGCTTTAAAGCAAGAAGCGCCTCTTCCCGGGTGAGGAAGAGGCGCGAAAATCAGACAGCGAGTCTGAGGTTTTGCAAGCAGCTGTTCCGATACAAGGAACGTCTCCTTATTAGGATTTTAACCCTTACAAAAAGGTTAACAAGTTAACGGGACGGCCCAATATGGAGCTTATTTTTGAAATTATTTCCAATTAAATTCAAATGCTTTGCAATCTGAATTCCAAGCCAGGAATAGCGCAAATTGCATTGCAACTTGCGCGAGGTTCTTAGCGCTCAATCACCCTCGAATTCACATAGTGTATGAACATCGACACCGAGCTTCTCGAGCCGCTTACGACCGCCCAAATCGGGCAGGTCGATGACAAACGCGCAGGCCACAATATTACCGCCCAAGCGTTCGATCAGCTTGATGCCCGCTTCGGCTGTGCCACCTGTGGCCAATAGATCATCAACGATGAGGATGTTTTCACCGGCCTCGATGGCATCGTCATGGATTTCGACGGTCGCCTCGCCGTATTCCAGTTGGTAGCTTTGCTCGATGGTTGCTGCTGGCAATTTGCCCTTCTTGCGAATTGGCAGGAAGCCGACGGAAAGCTGATGGGCGATCGCTCCGCCCAAGATGAACCCGCGCGCTTCAAGGCCCGCGACCTGATCAATGCGCTGGCCGATGTAGGGGTGTAGCAGTTGATCGACCGCCAGCCGGAACCCGCGGGCATCGTTGAACAGCGTGGTCACATCGCGAAACTGGATGCCCTCATGGGGGAAGTCGGGGATGGTTCGGATGTAGTCTTCGACAGTTTTCATCAGGCTTCTTCCAAGACGCGGGCGGTGATTGCCTCTAACTTTTCCATCAACACGGGGTCGCGTTTTTCCGGTGCGGTCATGAGCGCGAATTGGAGGGCGCGATCACAGCCGAACGGGCAAGGTTCATGGGTGCTGCCAAGGATCGGGGCGAGTGATTTGATAAGCGTGCGGGCGTTTTCGGAGTTGGCGGTCAGGGTGGCGATGATCGAGGTGATATCGACTTCGCCGTGGTCCGGATGCCAGCTGTCATAATCGGTGATCATGGCAACGGAGGCGTAGCAAATCTCAGCTTCGCGGGCGAGTTTAGCTTCGGGCATATTGGTCATGCCGATCACATCGCAGCCCCAGACCTCGCGGTACATTTTGCTTTCCGCAAGGGAGGAGAATTGCGGGCCTTCCATGGCCAGATAGGTGCCGCCCCGGTGGGTGGTGATGTCGATGGATTTTGCCGCCTCTTCAAGGGCGTCGCCCAGTCTTTCGCAAGTCGGGTGCGCGATGGAGACATGGCCGACGCAGCCGGAACCAAAGAAGGATTTTTCGCGATTAACGGTGCGGTCAATGAACTGGTCGACGATCACAAAATCGCCCGGTGCCATATGCTCGCGGAAGGAGCCGCATGCGGAGACCGAGATGATATCGGTCACCCCGATCCGTTTGAGCGCGTCGATATTGGCGCGATAGTTGATGGTGGTTGGAGAGTGCACATGGCCGCGACCGTGGCGGGGGAGAAACGCCATATCAACGCCATCCAAAGTGCCCGTGAGGATCTCGTCAGAAGGCGTGCCCCAAGGGGATTTAATCGCGCTCCACTGCGGGTTTTCGAGGCCTTCGATGTCGTAAACGCCGCTGCCGCCGATGATCCCGATGACTCTGTTCATTGTTGCTCTCCTTCTTGCTGCTTTCTCCATAGAACGTTGCTGCGACGGATGGAAGGCGGGAGCGTGCGGTGGGCAAATTTGGGAGTAAAATTTGGTTAATTTCCAGTTCGACTCAACTAGAAGAGTAGAACTGGAAAACTGTTTTAAGTCATCGCCTTAGGGGCGAATTTCACAGGTTAATATTCTTCAGGGTTTGCGGCTTAATCGTCGGGCCGTGTCAGCTCAAAAACCTCGTCGATTTGAGCGTAATCGCGGTAGCCCAACCGCGCCACATGGCGCGCCAATGTCACGTCATAACGCCCATCGCGCAGCATCTCATCCATGATGTGAACGCCTGTGACCTCGCCTAAAATCAATTCATAATTGCCGCCCGGTAGATCGACGACCTGATAGGTCTTGCACTCAAGGGCCGCAGGAGCTTGCGTCACATAGGGGCATTTGACCGTCTTCCCTTCGCCTTTGGTGAGGCCAGCTTTCTCGAATTCATCCACACCGTAGTCGAAATGCTCAGTGGAGATATTCATTTCCGCTTTCAAAGTGTGGCCGACAATATTGACCGTGAACTCGCCTTGCTCGCGTGCATTTCGTGCACTGTCTTTGGCGGTATCAAAGCCGAATTTATTGGTCCCGCTGGCAAACATAACCATGGGTGGGGAGTCGTTAATGCCATTGAAAAACGAATAGGGCGCCAAGTTTGCCGAGCCGTCCGCATTCAGCGTCGACACCCATGCAATCGGGCGGGGGGAGACGATTGCCTTGAACGGATTATGCGGCAAACCGTGGTCATTCTTGTCGGTGGTATAAAACATCTAAGGCCTTTCAATTTGCCCAAGCTCTTGCTGCGTGTTAGGCCGTGTTGGATGGCCGTTTTGGGGCTTTGGAGAGAGATAAAGGGATAGGCGGCAAAGGCAATAGCCTGTTTTGTCAAACTCCCGACGACTTGGCCATGTATCAGATTATTCAGGAAACTCAGGCGGATTGGTGGGAGGTGGAAGCCCTTTACGACAACGTCTTTGGCCCCGGTCGCACCGGACTGTCCTCCTATCGGTTGCGAGATGATGTGGCGCCGGTTGCTGATCTTTGTTTCATCGCGCGGGACGAGTTGGAGATTTTGGGGGGATGTATCCGGTTTTGGCCCGTTGTGATCGGCGCGGCCCGCACGCTTCTTCTTGGCCCTATCGCTGTTCACCCCACCCGTCAGGGAGAGGGTTTGGGGGGCATGTTGATTGCGCATGCATTGGATCACGCGCGGGAGTTGGGCTGGGAGCGGGTGCTTCTGGTCGGGGATGAGCCCTATTATAAGCGCTTCGGTTTTGCCCGTATGGAGACCATAAAGATGCCCCCGCCAACCAATCCCGAGCGGATATTGGGGCAGGCTTTGGTGTCGGGCGGATTTGACGGGGTTTCAGGTCTGGTGGAACGCTGGAATGGGTCGGTCTGGGGCTGATCTGGTTCTCAGGTCTGGGACTGGGGATCCCCGTTTGTGTCCGCCGCTTCCAGCCGCTCGCCAAGCACTCCTGCTGGAGAGACCGGAGCAGGGGACATCTCGAAATGGGCATCCTGAGCGCGTAAACACTCAACGACCGCGTCGCGCACGGATTGGCGTCCCGACCTGATTTCAGCGTCGATCACGCCACGAAGGTCCGCCAGATTGATCTCCCGAAGCAGTCGTTTCACAGGGCCAATGGAGGCCGGACGCATGGAGAGTTGGCGCAGGCCCATGGCTGCAAAACAGGCGGCCTCAACAGGACGGCCCGCGTCCTCGCCACAAAAGGAGAGCTTGGTTCCCGTGCCTGTGCAGCGTTGCACGATGCGTTCAATAAAGCTCAGGAAGCTGACGTTGAGCGTGTCAAACCGGCGGCGAACCATCTCGTTCTCGCGATCGGCTGCAAAGAAGAATTGCTTGAGGTCATTGCCACCAATGGAGATGAAATCGGCCATTTCAAAGAACTGGCGGGGGGCGAAGGCGAGGGACGGGGTCTCTAGCATGGCGCCGATTTGGATGTTGTCATGCACCGGATGGCCGAGCGCCTTTTCCGCCTCGCACACGTCCATGAACAGCTGACGCGCTGCGATGAATTCGCCAAACTGCGCGATAAACGGGAACATCACGTGGAGTTGGCGCCCATTTGCCCCACGGATGAGGGATTGAATTTGCATGCGCATCACACCGGGGCGGTCCAGCCCAAGGCGTATCGCACGCCAGCCCATGGCCGGATTGGGTTCGCCCATCTGCTTCATATTGGGAAGCACCTTGTCCGAGCCGATGTCGAGCGTTCGAAAGATCACGGGCTTGTCACCAGCGCTATCCATGATGCTGCTATAAAGTGCGGCCTGTTCCGAGCGTCTGGGCATTTTCGCGCGGATCAGGAATTGAAGCTCCGTGCGAAACAGGCCAACGCCGTCGGCGTTACATGTGGGCAGGCTTGGCAGGTCCGCCATTAGACCCGCATTCATCAGAAGAGAAACGTCGATCCCGTCTTTGGTTTTGGCGCGTTTGTCTCTGAGGGCCGCATAGGCTTCCTGCGCCTTTTCCATCATCGCGGATTTTTCGCGGAAGGCGGTGCGCACGGCATCGTCAGGGCGGAGGTGGACGGTGCCTGCATCCCCGTCAATCAGAACCGGATCGCCTTGCATGGCCTCAACGGTCATGCGCTCGGCTTGTAGGACCAGCGGGATGGCAAGCGCTCGGGCCACAATGGTGGCGTGACTGCCAACGGAGCCTTCTTCAAGCACCACGCCTTTAAGCTTGCGCCCGTAGTCCATCAACTCGCCGGGGCCAATGTTGCGGGCCAAAAGGATCGCGTCCTCGGGGACATCAGCGGTCGTCTGACCCGAAAGCACCCGCAAGAGCCTGTTGGAGAGATCATCAAGATCATGGAGGCGTTCGCGAAGATATGGGTCCTTCACACGCGCCATGCGGGCGCGGGTGGCGGACTGCTCTTTTTCAACGGCGACCTCAGCGGCCAAGCCACTTTCAACACCTGCGGTCAGTCGGGCCAGCCAACCTTTGTCATTGGCAAACATCTTATAGGCCTGCATGACATCGCGGGATTCATGGCCGTGGATGTAATCGGCGGCCAGCATCTCATCGACCTCGGCCCTGAGGGTTTCCATAGCATCCAGCAGACGGAGGGTTTCGCTGTCCACATCCTCGGCCACCGGGTTTTGCACGATGATATTGGGCTCATGGAGGAACACGCGCCCCTCGGCGGTGCCTTCCTGACCAATCAGACCGTCCGTGGAAAACGGCAGTTGGTGGCGCGCGCGCATGGCCTGATTTTCGCCGACAAAAGCACCAAGCTCGGTCATTTCAGCCAGCACCATGGCGACGACCTCTAGGCCGTAAATCTCGTCTTCGGTGTAAAGCCGCGCCTCCTTGTTCTGGATGACCAAAACGCCCAGAATTTCGCCCAGACGCTGGATTGGCACACCTAGGAAGGAGGAGAACAATTCCTCTCCGGTTTCCGGCATGTAGCGGAAGCCCTTTTGCGCAGGGGCATCCGCCGCAGAAATCGGATTGGCGGTTTTGGCAATGCGTCCCACAAGGCCTTGACCCACACGCAAGCGGGTCTGGTGAACGGCCTCTTCCTTGAGGCCCTCAGTGGCGCAAAGCTCCAGCGTGTCTTCATCGCGTTTGAGGTAGATGGAGCACACCTCTGCGACCATGCTGCCCGCAATCAGCGTAACCACACGGTCGAGTCGGGCCTGCCCCTCGGCTGCTTCGCCAAGTGCGTCCTTCAGGCGTTTCAGTAAAACGCGGGATTCAACACCCTTACCGGCAGTCATTTGGTTGCATTCGCCTTATGCGGTTTTCTCCAACTCAAAGGCATCATGCAACGCATTCACCGCAAGTTCCATATATTTACGGTCCACAAGGACGGAGACTTTAATCTCCGACGTTGAGATGACCTTAATATTGATCCCCTCATCAGACAGGGATTGGAACATTTTCGCAGCAACGCCCGCATTGGAGCGCATGCCAATGCCAACCACAGAGACCTTGGCGACGTCGTGATCGACGATCAGATCGCGGTAGTTGATGCCACCTGAGGTTTTCGCTTCCTGCATGGCCGCTTGCGCTTTGATCACATCATCGGTCGGGCAGGAGAAGGTCATATCCGTGCGCCCGTCCTCGGAGATGTTTTGCACGATCATATCGACGTTGATGCCCGCTTTGGACAAGGGGCCGAAGATGGCGGCGGCAATTCCGGGGCGATCAGCCACGGAGATCAGGGTGACTTTGGCTTCATCGCGGCTATAGGCCACTCCGCTAACGACATTACTTTCCACGATTTCCTCCTCGTCACATACGAGCGTTCCGGGTGTATCTTCAAAGCTTGAAAGAACCTGTAGGCGCACTTTGTAGCGCATGGCCATTTCAACCGAGCGGGTTTGCAGGACTTTGGCTCCAAGCGAAGCCAGTTCCAGCATCTCTTCATAGGCAATTTTATCAAGCTTGCGGGCTTTTGATGTGATGCGCGGGTCGGTGGTGTAGACCCCGTCCACATCGGTGTAGATGTCACAACGCTCTGCCTTAAGGGCGGCGGCGAAGGCCACGGCGGTCGTATCTGATCCGCCGCGACCAAGCGTGGCGATCCGACCGTCCGGAGCGACACCTTGGAAGCCCGCGATCACCGCGTGCATGCCCTCTTTGAACTTGGCATCAAGATTGTCGGTTTCAATCGCCTCGATACGGGCCGCGCCATGGGCGTCGGTGGTTTTCACAGGCACTTGCCAGCCCTGCCAACTGCGGGCGGGAACGCCCATTTCCTGCAGCGTCAGCGCAATCAGACCGGCGGTGACATTCTCACCAGAGGACACAACCGCATCATACTCGCGGGCATCATAAAGACCGGGACCATTGGCGCCTGCGGGTTGGGAGGCTTCTTTGACCCAGCCGACCAACTCGTTGGTTTTACCGGACATGGCAGAGACCACCACGGCCACTTCATAGCCGTTTTCGACCTCGCGTTTGACCTTTCGGGCGGCATTACGAATGCGGTCCAGATCGGCCACAGAGGTTCCGCCAAATTTCATGACCAGACGGGGCATTGGAATTCCTATTTTGCCGTTGGTTTTAAGACATCGCGGCATCTCTTAAGGGGCAGTTGGCTTGGGTGCAACATGAATGCGCAGTTGTGCCCGCAATGGGAATTGCGTTGCGATATTTTGGCCCGTGATTGGCTGTTTTTGCGGCGTCAGTTGGCCTTGGGCTTTTGCGAGCTCCAAGGGAGTGGCGCCACCGGGATGCCTTCGTCGATCAGCTCTTTGGCGTCGCTTCCCAAAGCCTCCCCAAAGATGGAGCGTTCAGGGGCGTCACCATAGTGGATCGCACGGACTTCATCGGCAAAGCGGTCGCCCACATCTTCAGAGTTGGCCTCGATGTGATCGCGCAACTGTTTGACGGCCGCTTCCGCTTCAGACATCGGAGCCTTGAGCGATGGTTCGGCGGGTGCATCCACCTTCTTTGGCACATTCACACGCGGGGCCATGATCGCTTTTTCAACGCCCGTTCCACCGCAAATGGCACAGGACAGTTGACCCGCGCTGTGCAGCTTTTCATAGGCGCTTGAGTTCTGGAACCAGCTTTCAAACTGGTGCCCGTCGCCGCATTTCAACGTAAATTTTATCATATCGCTTCGCAGGTTACCCGATATTCTACATAAAGTGGTTAAGCCGAAGTTCAAACTGTAATAAATGCGTCGTCCAAATGTTACATATGGTCATCATAAACCTGTTTCGGTTTTTGAAATCGCGCACTAAGGTCTCGCAAAAATGAGCGGGTGGTGAATAAGGGCCATTATGGGCGGGAAAGTTGTAAATCATCTGATCGGAGCGGCGGCTTTTGCGGGCCTGATCTCTGTGATTGCATATTTCCAGACCTCTTTGGGGTTGCTGTTCCTTGCCATTTTCGGGCTGACCGCGCTTGGAGTGCTTCTGTTTCATGCCTTTCAAGAGGCCGAGGAGGAGATGCCTGCGGATTCGCAAACCCAAATGCTTCCCGTGGGATTTGGACGCGCTCTTTTGGAGAGAATGCCCTCAGCCCTGATCCTGATCAACGACAAGGGCCGGATTACTTACGCCAATTCCACAGCCAACGCGCTGGTCCCGCGGTTGGGGGCGGGCAATCACTTTGCCAATCTGTTCCGTGCGCCTATTTTTGTGGAAGCGGTCAATGATGTCTTGGCGGATGGGGAAGGGCGCAACACGACCTTTTCCCTTCCCGGTCAGGATCGTGTGTTTGAGGCGCAAATCCTAGCGCTCCCGCCGGGGGGTGATTTTGGGGAGGCCACACAGGTCATTGTCCAGATAGAGGATCGCACCAAGGATAAGCTGTCCGAGCAAATGCGGGCGGATTTCATTGCCAATGCCAGTCACGAGTTGCGCACCCCTCTGGCCTCGATCATCGGGTATATCGAGACCCTTCAGGGCCACGCCAAGGATGATCCCCAAGCGCAGGTGCGGTTTTTGGGGATTATGTCCAAACAGGCGGATCGCATGAACCGGCTGGTCGAGGATTTGATGTCGCTGTCGCGCATCGAGATGAATGCGCATCTGGCCCCCACGGACCCTTGTGACATTCACGGGATTGTTCTGGAAGTCCGCGCCGCTCTGCAGCCTGTGGCCGAAAAAGCCGAGGTGCTCATATCTGCGCGATTGGTGCCGGGCATGAAAATGGTTGTGGGGGATTATGACCAGTTGATGCAGGTGGCCACCAACCTGATTGATAATGCGATCAAATATAGTAGCGGTAAGGAAGTGTCGGTTTTTGAGGCCGAGCCCAATGAGAAATACCCGCGTATGGTGGGGATTTCGGTGGAGGATAAAGGCAATGGTATTTCCCGCGAGCATCTTCACCGCTTAACTGAGCGGTTTTATCGCACGAATGTTGCACAAAGCCGTAACTCCGGCGGGACCGGATTGGGCCTTGCGATCGTCAAACATATCCTCAACCGTCACGGGGGCGAGTTGCAGATCGAATCCAAGGAAGGTGAGGGGAGTCGCTTCACATTTTGGGTTCCTGAAGTTAACGAAACTGTCACTTTGGACGGCGGTGTTATCACCGAGTTGGATGAAAGTTTAGCAAAATCAGTATCTTAAACTGTCACACAACTGTCGTAAAACTGCAATATAAGTGCTACCACCGGGCTTTAGGTTCCGCCACAAGCAAGGTCTGTAAGGGGGCCGCGCTGTAAACTAGAAACTTGAAACGGAGACATCCCGTGAAATTCAGCAACCTACTTGCATTGACAGCGGCGACTGCGATCGCAGCAACAGCCGCTCAGGCTCGTGACCAGATCCGCATCGTCGGCTCTTCCACAGTTTTCCCATTCTCCACAGCAGTTGCTGAGCAGTTTGGTAAGACAACAGACTTCGCAACTCCAGTTGTAGAGGCCACTGGTTCCGGCGGCGGCGCTAAGCTTTTCTGTGCAGGCGTTGGCGTTGAGCACCCAGACATCACAAACGCATCCCGTCGTATGAAGGCCAAAGAGTTCAAACTCTGCCAGGAAAACGGCGTGACCGAGATCACTGAGAGCATCGTTGGCTACGACGGTATCGTTGTTGCAAACGCAATCGAAGGTGCCGAGTTCGATCTGACAGTTGGTCAGCTTTGGACAGCTTTGGCTGCAAACGGTCCTCTTCCAATGCTGTGGAGCGAGATCGATCCAGCGCTTCCAGCGACAAAAATCGAAGTTCTTGGACCACCACCATCCTCCGGTACACGTGACGCGTTCGAAGAGCTCGTTATGGAAGAAGGCTGCGAGATGGCTGGCGGCAATTGCGACGAAATCGAAATGCGCGCTGACGGCGTTTGGGTTGATGCAGGCGAGAACGACAACCTGATGGTGTCCAAGCTGACGGCGAACCCGGCTGCGGTTGCTGTGTTTGGCTTCTCTTTCCTCGATCAGAACTCTGACAGTGTTAAGGGTGCTAACGTTGGCGGTGTTGAGCCGACATTCGAGAACATCGCATCTGGCGACTACCCAGTGTCTCGTTCGCTCTACTACTACATCAAGAAGGCCCATGTTGGCGTGATCCCTGGTATCCAGGAGTACGCAAACGAGTTCGCTTCTGAGGCGGCTGCTGGCGAAGAAGGATATCTGGTCGACAAGGGTCTTATCCCGCTGCCAGAAGATGCTTTCGCTGTGAACGCTGATGCGATCTCCAACCTGATGCCACTTGATGGTGCGGTTCTTAAGTAAGTGATTTGGGGCCGTCTTCGGGCGGCCCCGTTTCTTTTAGAGTTCGCCTGTTTGGCCCAAGAGCCTCCTGTCCCGTGACCTCAGGCTTGTCGTTTTTTGATTTAGAGAGTACGTCCCGTTTGGACCATTGATTCCGGAGCGACGCCACATGCTTTCCTTTGCAGTTCTTTTGATTTTCGCGGCGTCCTTGCTGTTTTACATAGCTGGTCGCGCCCGCGCAGTTGGAGCCGCCTCTGGCCATTACGCCTCGCTTCACTCCCGTCCAACCTATCACGGCATGTACTCCGGCCTTTGGGCTTTGCTTGTGGGGCTGTTTCTATTGATTGTCCTGTCGATCCTCTGGGGTCGCATGAACGACGCGTCCATCATGGCCTCGATCATGGAGGCGGAGCCGGGTCTGTCCAATATCCAAGCCGAGCTGGTGCTGGCCGACGCCAAATCCCTCGCCAGTGGTAACATCGCCTCGAAAACCGACGCTCTACGCACCCGCTTGGCGGAAGATGCGGGGCGTTTGGAGGGCTATCGTCTTTGGGGCTCGATCATATTGGCGCTTTTGGGCGCTTTGTTTGCAGGCTTCCTCACCAACCGCCAGATTGATCGGGATTTCAGAGCCCGTAACCGCTCGGAGATTTTGATCACGGCGGTGTTGATGGGCTGCGCGATTATCGCGGTGCTCACCACGATCGGGATCGTCCTGTCGCTGATTTTCGAAACCATGCGCTTCTTTGGTCAGCTTGACTGGCAAATCTGGAAGTTCCTGTTCGGCACGACGTGGTCGCCTCTCTCCGGAGTGCATGACGGGGTGATGGATGCCGATAAGGTCGGAGCGGTGCCTTTGTTTGTCGGCACGTTCATGATCACCATTATTGCGATGATTGTGGCGGTGCCTATCGGTCTCTTTGCTGCGATCTACCTGTCGGATTTCGCCTCCCCCAAGGTGCGTGCTTGGGCCAAGCCGATGCTGGAAATCCTCGCGGGTATTCCAACGGTTGTGTACGGGTTTTTTGCCGCGATCACGGTTGCGCCCTATATCCGCGGTGCGGGTGAGAGCATCGGTCTGTCGGTCGCCTCCGAGAGTGCGTTGGCCGCAGGCGTGGTGATGGGGATTATGATCATCCCGTTCATCTCTTCGCTCTCTGATGATGTGATTAACGCGGTCCCCCAATCCTTGCGCGATGGCTCTTATGGCTTGGGCGCAACCAAGGCGGAGACCATTCGCCAAGTGGTTCTTCCAGCCGCACTTCCGGGTATCGTCTCGGCGGTTCTGCTGGGTGTGTCACGAGCAGTTGGTGAGACGATGATTGTGGTGATGGCCGCCGGACAGGGGGCCAATCTGACGGCCAACCCGCTGGAAGCCGTCACGACTGTAACCGTTCAAATCGTGATGCTGATTACGGGCGACACGGAAGCCTCCACCGCGGCTGGCCCCGCGTTTACGCTTGGGTTCACGCTGTTTTGTGTGACGCTCGCGCTCAATGTGATTGCTCTAAAAGTGGTGCGTAAGTACCGCGAGCAGTATGATTAAGGGGTCGGTGCAATGGTAAGTATGACAGAACTTTCGTCCTATCATAATTCTGCGGCCTCCGATGCGCGGCTCAAGAAGCGCCGCTCGGCTGAGATCCGGCTGAAGGCTTATGGTATCTTCGCGATTGTGCTGGCGGCTTTGGCGCTGGTCACGCTTCTGTGGTCGATTGTCGGCAAGGCCACAGGCGCTTTGACCGAGCATTACATCACCCTGCCCGTTGATCTGGCATCCGCTGAGATTGATCCGGAAAATATCAAGGGGGCCAACTTCGGTGGTCTGACCAAGGATATTCTCAAGGAGACTTTCCCGGCTGTGAAAGACCGCAAGGTCAAGCGGCAGCTCTATGATATTGTCAGCTCAGGTGCCGGCTTTGAATTGCGGGAAAAGCTCATAGCCGAGCCTGAGTTGCTGGGTCAGCAGATCGAGTTCAAATTCCTCGCCTCCGACATTTCCGACCTCTACCTCAAAAATGCTTACGGGAAACCGCGCAAGGTCGACGTTGAAGGCGCGTTGAGCCTGCAAGAGGACGGCAAGGAGATCGTTTTGACATCTACAGCCGAGGACTTTGTGCTGGCCTTGGATGTTGTGAAAAAAGGTCTGGTGGATCGCGCAGCACTTGTGCGCCGTCAGGCCAAGCTGCAGGACAATGGCGTTAAAGAGTTTGAACGCAGGCTGGGTCTTGCGGAAACCGAAGAGGCCAAGGCGGCAGCCCAAGCGCAAATCACCAGCCGGACGGCGGCTTACGACAAGCTGGTGGCGGAAGCGGACGATCTGATCGCGCGCTCTGAAGCTGCTGGTGGCACCGAGACAATCGGGAAGAGGGAGCCGTCCTTGCTGATCAAGATCGGCGAGGGCTGGATTCGCCTCAACGAGGTGACTGCCACGGGGGGTCGCGGGAAGATACTGGCTCCGTTCGATCTACAGGAGACTGTCCCGGCGGGCGACTGGTCCTATTTTGTGCTCGACGCGCCGGAAGTGTCGCGCAAGGCCTCCGACAATCAGGTGGTCTGGCTTGAAACCCTGAAGGAAAGAGGCGCGGTTGAATCCGTGTTCAACAAACGGTTCTTCACAACCGGTGACAGCCGCGAGCCTGAGCTGGCCGGTCTTTGGGGCGCCATTGTCGGCTCCTTCTGGACCATGCTTGTGACCTTTGTCATTGCCTTCCCCATCGGGGTTCTGACAGCCATCTATCTTGAGGAATTCGCGCCAAAGACGCGCTTTACCGACCTTATTGAGGTGAACATCAACAACCTAGCCGCGGTGCCCTCGATCATCTTCGGCCTGCTTGGCCTCTCGGTGTTCTTAAGCTTCTTTGGCCTGCCCCGATCCGCCCCTCTGGTGGGTGGTCTGGTGCTCGCCCTCATGACATTGCCCACGATCATCATTTCCGCACGCGCCTCTATTCGCGCGGTGCCGCCTTCGATCAAGGATGCGGCTTTGGGGCTGGGGGCTTCCAAGGTTCAAGCCTCCTTCCACCACACGCTTCCTTTGGCCATGCCGGGGATTTTGACGGGAACTATTTTGGGCATGGCGCAGGCTTTGGGTGAAACAGCGCCTCTCATTATGATCGGCATGGTGGCGTTTATTGTGGATATTCCGGGAGGCGTGACGGACAGTGCAAGCGTCCTTCCGGTACAGATTTTCCGCTGGGCGGATTTTCCGGAGCGGGCATTTGAGGCGCGTACTGCGCTCTCGATTTGTGTTTTGCTATGTTTCCTGATTGCAATGAATGCCTTCGCGGTCTTCTTGCGGAAACGATTTGAACGACGTTGGTAGGGTAACGGTGACGGGATGGTAGAGATGACAAATATGACGCTTGCAGACCGTGCGGTTGGCACTCAGGACGTGAAAATGTCCTCCAAGAACGTGGATGTGTATTACGCGGACAATCACGCCATTAAGGACGTGAGCGTTGATATTCTGAGCAACACGGTCACGGCGTTTATCGGCCCGTCCGGTTGCGGAAAATCGACCTTTCTGCGGTGCTTGAACCGCATGAACGACACGATTGATATTTGTCGGGTTGAGGGTGATATTCGCCTCGACGGCGATGACATCTATGACAAGACCGTCGATCCGGTGCAGCTTCGCGCCAAGGTCGGGATTGTGTTCCAAAAGCCAAATCCCTTCCCCAAGTCGATCTATGACAATGTGGCCTATGGCCCGCGCATTCACGGGCTGGTCGCCACCAAGACCGACCTTGATGAAGTGGTGGAAAAGTCTCTGCGTCGTGCGGCGATCTGGGATGAGGTCAAGGACCGTCTCCATAGCCCGGGCACCGGCCTCTCAGGTGGTCAGCAGCAGCGTCTTTGCATTGCGCGTGCCATTGCGACAGCGCCTGAGGTTCTGCTCATGGACGAGCCTTGTTCCGCCCTTGATCCGATTGCGACCGCTCAGATTGAAGAGCTGATTGACGAGCTGCGCTCCAATTACTCCGTGGTCATCGTGACCCATTCCATGCAGCAGGCGGCGCGTGTCTCCCAAAAGACCGCGTTTTTCCATCTGGGCTTGCTGGTGGAATATGGTGATACGACCACGATTTTCACCAACCCCGACGACAAGCGCACACAGGACTACATCACCGGCCGGTTCGGATAATCGGTTAGTTTAGGAAGTAGGTAGACAATGCCCCATATTGTAACAGCTTTTGATGATGATCTGATCGCCATTCAGGCGAAAATTTCCGAGATGGGCGGGATGGCGGAAGAAATTCTGTCCAACGCGCTTGAGGCTTTGAAGAACCGCGACGCTGATCTGGCTCAAGTGGCCATCAGTCGGGACAAAAAGCTTGATGAGTTGGAAATCGAGCTTAATGAGCTGGCCACCAACACGATTGCTCTGCGCCAGCCAATGGCTCAGGATTTGCGGGTTCTGATCTCGGCCCTCAAGATCGCCTCCACGTTGGAGCGGATCGGGGATTTGGCCAAGAATGTCGCCAAACGGGCGATCCATCTGAGTGAGGGCAAGCCGGGTCGTACCTCTGCCTCCCTTGTGCGCATGGGTCAGCAGACCATGGCGCAGTTGACCGAAATTCTCGACGCCTATGTGCAGCGCGACACCGATCTGGCCGTGGCCATCTGGCGCCGTGATGCGGAGCTGGATGAGACTTATAACGCCATCTTCCGCGAGGTTGTGACCTATATGATGGAAGACCCCCGCACCATTGGTCTGGGCTCGCAGCTGTTGTTTATCGCCAAGAACCTCGAGCGGATCGGCGATCACACAACGCATGTGGCAGAGAATATTTATTACATCGTGAAAGGCGAGCCGCTTGGGGATGACCGCCCCAAAGGTGAGCCAATCGGACTTGATTTAACCTTCTAACGTTCAGCTAATTTTGGAGCATGGGACATGGGTGCTAAAGTTCTTGTTGTTGAAGATGAAGAGGCGCTGAGCGACCTGCTTTCTTACAATCTGGAGAAAGAGGGCTTTGATGTCGCCATCTGTATGGACGGGGATGACGCTCTGGTCATGGTTGAGGAGGAAACGCCTGATCTCGTGCTTTTGGACTGGATGCTTCCCAATGTGTCGGGCATCGAGATTTGTCGCCAGCTGCGCGCGCGCGTTGAGACCCGTGAGGTTCCGGTGATCATGCTGACCGCACGTGGTGAAGAGGATGATCGGGTGCGCGGGCTTGATTTGGGTGCGGATGATTATCTCACCAAACCTTTCTCCATGTCCGAACTTGTGGCACGGATGAAGGCGATCTTGCGCCGGACCAATCCGATGGTTGCAGGCGATGTGGCCACTTTCCATGATATCTCCCTTGAGCGCGATACCTGCCGCGTGCGTCGTGGGCCGCGTGAGGTCAAACTGGGGCCGACGGAATTCAAGTTGTTGGATGTTCTGATGAAACGCCCTGGTCGCGTGTACTCACGCGAGCAGCTTTTGGATCAGGTCTGGGGGCAGGATGTCTATGTGGAGGCCCGCACGGTCGATGTGCATGTGGGGCGTCTGCGAAAGGCCTTGAACAAGCGCGGTGACAGGGACCCTATCCGCACGGTGCGAGCTGCCGGATATGCATTGGACGAGACCTACGCGGCTTAATCCGGCTGATTTCCGCCTAATTGTTCCCGATATAGAAACAATATTGTGATGGGTCGGGCAATTTACGATGGGCAACTGATGCGTGTAGGAGGGAGTATCAGCACTCTATTTAGGATGATCTCCATGAAAACGTCTCTACTCGCAGTTGCGCTTACAGCAATTGCCGCCACGGCTCAGGCAGAGCCTGTGAAGTACGATCTTGATGCAAGCCACTCCCAGATTTTATTTTCCTACAATCACCTCGGTTTTTCGACGACCTACGGCATGTTCTCCGGCTTTGCGGGCGAGATCATGTTTGACGCGGATGCGCCTGAAGCCTCTTCGGTTTCTGTGAGCATGCCGATCAGCTCAATGATCACGGGCTGGGACGCGCGTACCGGTCACTTCATGTCACCTGATTTTTTGAACGCAGCTGAAGATTACGATGTGACTTTCGTGTCCACGGGCATCGAAGTCACAGGCGATGCGACAGCGATCATCACGGGCGATCTGACCTTGAACGGCATGACCAAGCCAGTGGCTTTGGATGCGATGTTGAACAAGAACGACACGAACCCGATGGCGCAAAAGCCATGGCTCGGGTTTGATGCGACAACAACTGTTCTGCGCAGCGATTTCGGTCTTGGTGCCTTTGCACCGGCTGTGAGCGACGAAGTTGAACTGAAAATCTCGATCGAAGCGGGTTTGGCTGAGTAAGCCTTTCGCGATCAGACGAGTTGAAAGGGGCGTCCATTGGGGCGCCCTTTTTGCTATTGGGTTCTAGCGTTATTCTGGAGCGCGGGCGGTCAGCTCCACAGTGATCGCCACATTGAACCCAAGGCTTCCTTCGGTGGGTTGGGCGGTTGCACCAACACCATAATCAATCCGGTTCAGGCTGGTCTCAGCCGTCATGCTCGCAAGCCCGTCCGTGATGTCGAGCGTGAATGGCAATTGCAGCGGTAAGGCGGTCTCCCGAATGGTGAGCGTCCCGTCTGCCACAAGCCCCTGATCTGTCCGGCTGATGTCCGCGTTGAACGTGGCCTGCGGGCTGTTGGTCGCGTCCAGATAATCCCCCCCAAGCGCGTCCTTGGTCACGGAGCCGAGCGTCAGGGAGCCAATCGAGATCACGACAGTCACCGAACCCGTCTCGCTCTCAGGGTCGAACTTAATATCAGCGGTCCAATCGGCAAAACTGCCCGACACTGCGCTGCCCAATTGATCTACCGAAATGCCAAGCGTGCCGCTTTCCACGGTCCAATCGCTTTCAACCGCCTCCAGAGCCTCCGCCTGAACACTCTCGTGCTGAAGGCCGAGATACGTGCCGCCGCCAAGAGCAAGCGCGTAGATAACAAGAGCCGTGAAGAACGGCGTCTTTGTATGCTCGCTTATGGTCGGTTCCGGCACGTCAGAGCGCCCCGGTAGCATCCGGCGCAAGGTGGCGTCCTTGTCGATCACATGGTGTTTGATTGCGCCCGCGATATGCAAGAACAGGCTGAGCGCGAGCACTTTTGTCAGCACAAAATGCCAGCCCTCAAACAGATGGGCCAAGCTTTCAGATTGCGGGATGAAGGGCAATGTCTGACCAAATGGCCAGAGGATCGGCGCGTATCCGGTCGCAGCGGCGTGGTGGAACCAGCCGGAAAGCGGGACCAGCACGAGCGACAGGTAAAGCAGCCAATGCACAGCCTCTGCGGCAAAGGTCTCTAGCTTGCGATCAGGATGGAGATGGGCAGGGCGGGCTTGCGTAAACGCCCAGATAATCCGGATGAGCGCGACGAAGAAGGCCGTGACCCCGACAGTTTTATGGAGCGAAAACAGCCAAGCGGTGCGGGCGATCCCGTCTGCGCTTGAGATATCGCCCCTGACGGCCACGAGCCCCAAGGGGATTGCCGTGATGATTAAGAGTGCTGTGAGCCAATGAAGTGTCTTGGCGACCGATCCAAATCTTGAGGATGTGTTTGCGAGCGCCAAGATGTAACTCCGGAATTAAGAGCGGTTGGCAGGCCTGCGGTCTCTGCGGGCTGACATGGGCTGGAAAGCGACGGCCACATGGGTCTCGCAATAAGGCTTGCCCGACTGGGTCTGATGGCCACAGAACCAGAAGTCCTGCGTGGCTGGATCACCGATGGGCCATTTGCAGGTCCGCTCGGTCAATTGCATGAGCTTCAGCTTCTTTGCCTTACGCTCGAACTCGGCCAGATTTGCCAGAGCCTCGGCACTGATCTCGGACTGAGACGGCTGTGGCGGGAGCGGCTGGCCTGCGGTGATGATCGGCTTGCGCGCTGGCACCTGAACAGGACGCGGTGCGGCCTCTTCTTTTGGAGCCGCAGCCGCAGCTTCGGCCTTTGGCGCTGGTTTGGCCTTAGGTGCGGCCTTGGCTTTCGTCTCGGTGGATTTGGCCGTTGTGGTGGTGGCGCGGTTGGATAGACCCAAACGATGCACTTTCCCGATGACCGCGTTGCGGGTGACACCGCCCAGCTCTTTTGCGATCTGGCTGGCGGACTTCCCTTCGCCCCACATAGTTTTGAGGGCTTCGACGCGTTCGTCGTTCCATGACATGAGAGTGTCTCCTTGCAAGGGGTGCATAACCGGCGTTCCGGCTTGTAAGAGCCTAATTTAAAACGCACAGCCCCCAGTTACAAGAGGTCTCAGGCCCCTGCGTCAAACTGGGGCACTGAAACATCACTTTGAAGGAGCGAATGGCTTAGATGCCAGCGTCCATCAGCTCTTGGATCGCCGCTTCCGAGGTTCCCGCAACAATCCGGCCCAGCTCTTCCTCGCCGCGCAGAACGATCAGCGTAGAGCGGCGTGGGATATCACGGGAGGTTGTCACATCATGGCTGCTGTAAGTATCCCAATCGACTTTGACGAAGGTCATACCCTCATCATAAGCCGGGTTCGCCTCGCGCAGTGCATTGATCACCCGCTCCTGACGCTTACAGGTGGAGCACCATGTGGCGGAATAATCCACAAACACGGTTTTGCCTTCGTTGAGAGCCGTTTCGATCAGACCCGGAGTGTATTCCGCAATGTCAGCACTGGTTGCCGCGAGGGGCAGAAGGCTTGTGACAAGAGCGGTTGCGATAAAGTTACGACGTTTCATGTTTCTCTCTCCTAAAAGATTAAAGGGCGACGGAGAGGTCTTGCAGCCAGATCGGCATGACCTCCAAAGCCCAAGCTTCGATGATGTGGTGGATTTTCAAGAGCAGCATCAGCCCGACACCGATAAAGGTGATACCCAAGATCGGCTTTGAGCGTTCCGCAAGCCCGCGCAGCACTTGGGCTTTGCTGCGAATGGCCTCACGCGCGCCAAGGCCCAGCCCGATGATCAGGGTGGAGACGCCAAGGGCGAAGAATGCCATGATCAGAGTGACGTAAAACAGGTTCTCCCCTTGGGAGGCCAATGCAATCGCACCCCCTAAGGTTGGCCCAATACAGGGCGACCAGACCGCTCCCAGAAGCAAACCGCCCATGAACTGCCCGCGCAAATTGCCCGTGTTGATCGTATTGATCCGCGCATCTGCCCCTGCAGCCATGCCAGCGGTGGCCATTTCAAAGCGTCGCGCAAACATGGGCACTAGCAAGACTGTTCCAAAGACGATCATCAAAACCGCGCCCATTTGCGCCAGAGTTTCTTGGGTGAGACCGATGCTTGAGCCGAATGCCGTGACAAGCACGCCAAACAGGACGAACGAGACGCTCATGCCTGCAGCCAAAGCGATGGGGCCATATTTATTGGCGTCAATGGCGCTCACCAAAACAATCGGGAGCACCGGAAGCACGCATGGGTTGATCAGGGTCAACAATCCGGCCAGATATGAGAAAACAAATTCCATAAACACGATATGACGGTTCGGGCGGGATTTTTCAAATAAACTATCGGCCCGGTTTTCTCACAAATCTGTCAGGAAAAGTTGCAGCTTTGGATTAAGCCGAAGACTTCACCACCTCGCAAATCTCTAATAGCCGCTCGGACAGCGGGTTGGTTTTGCGCCAGACCATACCCACCGTGCGCGAGGGCGTCGGGTTCTGGAAATGCGCCACCGTCACATTGGCAGAGCGGGTTTCAACCTCGATGGCCATTTCAGGGATCAGAGTGACCCCGATCCCGGCCCCCACCATTTGCACCAGAGTGGACATGGAACTCCCGTCGAGCCCTTCTCTAGGTGTCGCCGCGCCCACATTGCAAAAGGCCAGTGCTTGGTCGCGGAAGCAATGCCCCTCTTCAAGCATCAACAGGCGCATGTTTCGCAAGGTCTCCCCATCGGGCACAGGCTCTTGCGCATCCGCTTCAGGGCGGACCAGCACGAAATTCTCCGAGAACAGAGCGACCTCGGTCAGGGAAGGTTCGGACACGGGAAGTGCGAGAATAGCGGCATCGAGCTTACCCTCATTCAGCTCACCGATCAGGCGCGGCGTTAAGGTCTCACGCACATGGATGTCCAGTTGCGGGTGGCTCTTGGCCAGATTGCCGATGAGATTGGGCAGCAAGTATGGGGCGATTGTCGGGATCACGCCAATGCGCAACTTGCCCACCATCCCCCCATGAGAGGCTCGCGCCAAGTCGCCAAGCGCGTCCACGCGGCTTAGAATGTCCCGCACATGCAGCGCAAATTCCTCGCCGAATATGGTAAGACGCACCTTGCGGGGATCGCGCTCGAACAAGGTCGCGCCCAGTTCAGCCTCAAGCTCTTTGATCTGCACCGACAGAGCCGGTTGGGAGATCGAACTGGCCGCCGCCGCATGACCAAAATGGCCGTGATGGGCCAAAGCTTCGAAATAACGCAACTGCTTCAGGCTGAGGTTTGTCATAACTTAAAATTATGGAGTTGATCAGAAAATACAACTTAAAGATATGGATCGGGTTTGATAGACCAGTGCCAATTCTAACGACACCTCACACAAAAAACGCACCGATAGGAGAGATACCCATGGACGGAAACGATATGCCAAAAGCCGGCGGTTGCCCGGTAATGCACACGACATTCGCGGTTCAGTCGAACAAAGACTGGTGGCCCAACCAGCTAAACCTCAAGATCCTTCACCAGAATTCGAAGATGTGCGATCCTATGGACGCGGATTTCGATTATGTGACGGCCTTCAATTCTCTCGATCTAGATGCAGTGAAGGAAGACCTTTACGCGCTAATGAGCGACAGTCAGGACTGGTGGCCTGCGGATTATGGTCATTACGGGCCATTCTTCATTCGTATGGCGTGGCACGCAGCGGGCACTTATCGCACAGCCGATGGTCGCGGTGGCGCCTCCACAGGCTCCCAGCGGTTTGCGCCTTTGAACTCCTGGCCGGATAACGGAAACCTCGACAAAGCCCGTCGCCTGCTCTGGCCCGTGAAGCAGAAGTACGGCAACAAGCTGTCTTGGGCTGATCTTTTCATTCTCACAGGCAATTGTGCCCTTGAGTCCATGGGCTTCAAAACCTTCGGATTTGGTGGCGGACGTGCGGACATTTGGGAGCCGGAAGAGGACATCTACTGGGGCTCCGAGGATATCTGGCTTGAGGAAAGTGGCGGTCCAAACACCCGCTACACAGGCGAGCGCGATCTTGAGAACCCTCTGGCCGCCGTTCAGATGGGCTTGATCTATGTGAACCCTGAAGGCCCTGACGGAAACCCTGATCCGCTTGGTTCTGGTCGCGATATCCGCGAGACATTCGCGCGCATGGCCATGAACGACGAGGAAACAGTTGCTCTGGTTGCAGGCGGTCACACCTTCGGTAAGGCGCACGGCAACGGCAATGCGGACCTTGTGGGCGTTGAGCCGGAAGCAGGCGCCATTCAGGACCAAGGCTTTGGTTGGCTGAGCAGCCACAAGTCCGGTAAGGGCGTGGATGCGATCACCTCTGGCATTGAAGGCCCTTGGACGGCCAACCCGATCAAATGGGACATGGGCTATTTCGACGTGCTCTTTGGCTATGACTGGCAGCTCACCAAGAGCCCGGCTGGCGCCAATATCTGGGAAGCCAAGGACCTCAAAGAGGGCGATCATGCGCCACAGGTCGACGGCTCAGGCGAGACGGTCAAACTGATGATGACCACGGCGGATATGGCCATGCGCATGGATCCGGCGTACGAGAAAATCTCCCGTCGTTTCCATGCCAACCCTGACGAATTCGCCGATGCATTCGCGCGGGCTTGGTTCAAACTGACCCACCGCGATATGGGCCCGATTGCCTGTTATCAGGGCAAGGAAGTCCCATCCGAGGAACTGATCTGGCAGGATCCGATCCCCGCTGGCACGGCCCTGAGTGCAGCCGATGTGACTGACCTCAAAGCCCAGATCATGGCGTCTGATCTGACCGTGTCCGAGCTGGTCTCAACCGCTTGGGCCTCCGCCTCCACCTTCCGTGGTTCTGACAGACGAGGCGGTGCCAATGGTGCGCGCGTTCGTCTGGCCCCTCAAAAGGACTGGGCGGTCAATGATCCAAAACAGCTCTCCAAAGTGCTCGGCGTGCTTGAAGGCATCCAGTCCGGCTCCGGCAAATCTGTCTCCATGGCCGATTTGATCGTTCTGGGCGGTGCGGCTGCGGTTGAGAAAGCTGCAGCGGATGCAGGTCACACGGTTTCTGTGGATGTGTCCACGGGTCGCGGCGATGCCACTCAGGAGCAGACCGATGTGGACAGCTTCGCCCCGCTTGAGCCGATTGCCGACGGGTTCCGCAACTACCAGAAAGGTGCTTACGCAAAATCTGCTGAGGAGCTTCTGGTGGATCGCGCCCAGCTCTTGTCCCTGACCGCGCCCGAAATGACCGTTTTGGTCGGTGGTTTGCGCGTGTTGGGTGCCAATGCGGGCGGCTCTGCTGAGGGCGTTCTCTGCGACAAGCCGGGCACTCTGTGCAACGACTTCTTCGTGAACGTGCTTGATATGGGCACAGAGTGGAAAGCGACATCGGACGCGGAAGACAGCTTTGAGATGAAGGATCGCGCCACGGGTAAGGTCAAATGGACCGCCTCCCGCGTCGATCTGGTCTTCGGCTCAAACTCCCAGCTTCGCGCCTTGGCCGAGGTCTATGGTCAGGCGGATGCCAAAGCGAAGTTCGTGACCGACTTTGTGGCCGCTTGGACCAAAGTGATGGAGTTGGATCGCTTCGATCTGGCCTAAATCAAGATTCTGATAAACGGGCGGGCGCGGCACTGATTTGCTGCGCCCGTTTGCGTTTCTGGCTCACTCAAAGAACGAGCGTGGCCTTTCGATAGGGTATACCGGATTTCTCAAAACTCGGCCCCTCAATCTGAAAACCTAGATTTCGATAAAACCCCAAAGCGTTCTCCCTTGCATCACACCACAAGATCGAAACGCCAGAAGCTCGCATCTTCTCAGCCTCCAAAACCACCGCCTCGAAACGCAGGCTTCATGCATCATGGTTAGAAACGCGGCCCTCCACCCGCAAGCCCAAAGCCTGTTTGATTGACTTTGGGTCGCCTTGGTGCGATAGG
>CAZXRG010000002.1:44556-51199 GCA_964642935.1 uncultured Rhodobacterales bacterium
CACCCGCAAGCCCAAAGCCTGTTTGATTGACTTTGGGTCGCCTTGGTGCGATAGGCTCGCTTCCCGCCGGTCACTCCGGCGGGGTTTTTATTTGTCATCCATGCTCAAAGGAGGAACTCGACATGGTTACTGCAGTATTGCCAACCTACAATCGTGCCCCCCTTGCTTTTGTTAAAGGTGAGGGCGTTTGGCTTATGGATGATCAGGGCCGACGCTTTTTGGATATGGGTGCCGGAATTGCCGTGAATGCGTTGGGCCATGCCCACCCCAAATTGGTCGCGGCATTGACCGAGCAGGCAGGCGCCCTTTGGCACACATCGAACCTCTATAAAGTTCCCCATCAGGAGCGCCTTGCTTCACTGCTGGTCGAGAACACATTCGCAGACACCGTGTTTTTCACCAATTCAGGCACGGAATCCGTGGAATGCGCGATCAAGATGGCGCGGAAGTTCCACTTTGAGAATGGCGCACCCGAGCGCACGCGGATCATCGCCTTTGAAGGCTCCTTCCACGGGCGCTCACTTGCGGCGATTTCTGCGGCAGGGGCTGAGAAACTCACCAAAGGCTTCGGGCCGCTACTGCCGGGATTTGATCACGTTAATTTTGGCGATCACGAGGCTCTCAAGGCCGCGATCTCGGATCAAACAGCCGCCATCATCATCGAGCCGATCCAAGGAGAGGGCGGTATCCGTCCGGTTCCACCGCAATGCCTTAAGGGTCTGCGCGAACTCTGCGACGAGAACGGTATCCTGTTGATCATGGATGAAATCCAATCTGGCGTTGGCCGCACCGGAGCGCTGTTTGACCATGAAAACTCCGGCATCACCCCTGATATCATGGCCGTGGCCAAAGGGATCGGCGGAGGCTTTCCCCTCGGCGCCTGTCTCGCTACCGAACGCGCAGCCTCAGGCATGGTTGCAGGAACTCATGGCTCGACCTATGGCGGCAATCCTCTGGGATGTGCCGTCGGTTGTGCGGTTCTCGAGGAAGTTCTGTCCGATGGATTTCTTGACCACGTTCGTTCCGTTTCAGGTCATCTGCGTCAACGCCTTGAAGGGCTCGTGGCCTCTCATCCGGACGTCTTTGAGGCTGTGCGGGGCGAGGGCCTGATGCTTGGCCTAAAGTGTAAAGCGACCAATATGGATGTTGTGAACGCGGGCTATGACGCGGAAGTTCTGACCGTTCCAGCCGGTGACAATGTGGTGCGCCTTTTGCCGCCTTTGAACATCTCGCTTGAAGAAGTGAACGACGCAATCGCGCGGCTTGATGCCGCCGCGACGCAGGTGGAGGGCGCATTGTGAGCCATTTTCTCGACATTCATAAAACCGATGCTGGCGATCTAACCAAAATCATCTCCGAGGCGGGTCGGATTAAATCCGCCCGTGCAGGAAAAACGCGCGGTGCCAAGGACGATGAACTGGCTTTGGACGGGCGGATGGTCGCTCTGATTTTCGAGAAACCCTCAACCCGCACCCGCGTCTCCTTTGATGTGGGCGTGCGCCAAATGGGTGGCGAGACCATGGTGTTATCCGGCACCGATATGCAGCTGGGCCATGGTGAGAGCATTGCTGATACCGCGCGGGTCCTATCGCGCTATGTAGACATGATCATGATCCGGACCTTTGAGGAACAAACGCTTCTTGAGATGGCTGAACATGCGACGATCCCTGTGATCAACGGGCTGACCAATCGCACGCATCCTTGCCAGATCATGGCGGATGTTATGACCTTTGAAGAACATCGCGGCTCGATTGCCGACAAAAAAGTCGTTTGGGCGGGGGACGGCAACAATGTCTGCGCCTCCTTCCTGCACGCGGCGGGACAATTTGGCTTTGATTTGACATTCACCGGGCCTGAAACGCTCGACCCTGAGGCTGAAATCATCGGCTGGGCCCGTAACGCCGGAGCCAAAGTGAGCATCGAGCGCGATCCTCATAAGGCGGTTGAAGGCGCTGATCTGGTGGTGGCGGATACGTGGATATCCATGCACGACAGCCAGACCACCAAGGAGCGCCGTCACAATCAACTGCGCCCTTATCAGGTCAATGCGGAGCTGATGGCACAGGCCAAAAGCGATGCATTGTTCATGCATTGCCTTCCGGCGCACCGCGAGGAAGAGGTTACCTCCAAGGTTATGGACGGGCCGCACTCGGTCATTTTTGATGAGGCGGAAAATAGGCTCCATGCGCAAAAAGCGGTCATGCGCTGGTGCTTGGGCGTTTGAGATGATCTCGTAGGATGCGTTTTAAACGCATCCTACCTTAGATATCGAAATATTCAGGCCGCAGTTCGATCTTGCGACGGTCCGAGATCAAACCGTAGCGGGCCAAACGCCAGACCTTGTGGATTTGTGCCCAGATCAACCGCGCCGTTTGCATAAGGCTCGGATTGCCCCGACCTTGCTCAAGTGAGATTTGGGATTGCGTTTCAATCGGAGCAGACAGCCCATAATCCGAAGCCATATCAAGTTGAACAGCGCAGGCGGGATCAGCTTGGTAACACTTCATACCTCTCGCCCATTGCGCGATACCTTCGATGCTCACCGCACCTTTGGCCGCACGGCGTATCAGCTTTTTCGCTCCATTTGGCCAAAGCACATAGGCCGCAGATCCAAGCCGGTCCAGATAGAGCCTGTGGCTCGCGATACCATGAGCGATTGGAATGCTGGTCTTGCCCAAAAGTTTGCGGCGACCGCGTACTTCGAGTGAGAGGTACTCCATGTCGGACACAGATTCGAGGTTTTGCAGAATTTCAGGCACCGAGCGTGCCAGCACAGCGTCATCCTCAATGATCAAAGCCGGACCGTTTTCGCAGACCCAATCCCATGCCAGACCATGGCTTAAAAGACGCGCGCGCTCAGTCGGCCGCAGCGGTCTGCGCCATTTGCCCCAATAAGACTCGCGTACATGAGGTAAGTTCTCAGGGGTGAACGCATCAACACGGATGAACTCAAAACCCATCTCGCCAAGCTGCCAGGTTTGAAAGTCCAACCGATCCGTTGCATCCGCACAGTTGATCATGATGACCTGAAACTGCATCTGGCGCGCTTTTGCACGCTGTGATTTCTGCCTTTTGGATCTTGGCTCGCCCGTTTGGGACGCCATATTACGCGCACCCATCATCAAGCTATCTTGTCTGATGAAATCAGGTTTCGTTCGGTCATACTAAGGCTGTCTTTCCCACCAAAAGCACATAGGTTTCACACATTCACGACATGCACTTTAATCGCTTTCTAATCTCAGGTCCTTAAGAAAACCACAAAAAAAGCAAATCCAAACCGGATGTCGTCGGTAATACAACACCAGGTTGAGTTGCATCCTTGGCTTGGTGAAGCAATCAAATCTACACAATTGATCTGTTTTATACTTAAAGTGGACGTAACGTTAATTTTGCAGTTCAAGAGCTGTTGGTGGGTTGCACCCTTTTCTACCGCAATTTATTGCAGCTGCTTTTGCGGCCTGAGACAGAACACCTTCAATTTGATCAATTGGCGCCGATCTTAAAGCCGCTTTTCCCATCAAATCCCGCTTGGTCAGCTCGCAAATCACCGTGGCCATAAACGTGTCACCCGCGCCAACCGTATCAACAAGCGTCTCCACATGCGCCGCCGGTATGTCTAACCGTCCATTCTGTGAAAAAGCGACCGCCCCTTTGCTCCCCATGGTCAGGATCAACAGGCCAAGGTCTTCGGTGTCAAAAATCTCTTTGGCTTTGGCCTCGATATCCGCGCCCGGATAAAGCCATTCCATGTCCTCATCAGATAATTTCATCAGATCAGAGGCCCTTAGAGTCTCCTCAAATAGGGGCATATACGTGTCTCGGGACTCCAGAAACGCGGGGCGGATGTTCGGATCATAAGTGACCACAACGCCCTCCTTGGAGAGTTTGGTCGCAAACGCTGCAACTCCGGCGCCATCCACGCCCGCCGCCACGGCTGCACCACCAACATGGCATGCGGTAACGCTCTTAGGCGTCGCTTTGATCAGGCTCTCAAGGGTCACCTGCCGATCTGCCGTATCATTGCGATAAAACTGATAAGACGGCTGTCCGTTATCAAGCGACACAACCGCCAGAGCCGTTGGCTTGTCCGATGGTTCCCCCGCACACGTCACATGGGATGCCTCCAAAGTCTCCCGCAAAAGCTGGCCCAAACTGTCCGTTGAAATCGGCATCATGTAAGACACTGGCACCGATTGGCGACCCACTGCCATGGCCGTGTTGAACGGAGAGCCACCGGGATAGGCGCGGTAAAGCGGCAAAGCATCGCCCGACGGCTCTTGAATATAGTCGATCAGGTTTTCTCCGCAGACGAGTATCATGATGTGCTTGCCTCCACGGCTTTGGTGAACTCTTGGATCAGTTGCTCGGTATCCTCTATCCCAACGGAAATCCGGAAAAAACCCTCCGTGATCCCTAAGGCTGCACGCTCTGACGGGCTCATGGCGCGATGGGAGGAAGAGGCCGAATGGGAAATGCTGGTGCCAATGTCCCCCAAGGTCGGGGCGAACGGAATGTGAGAGGCCGCCCGAATGAGCTTATTGGCCTCCTTTCGCCCTCCATTGATGCGAAACGACACCATGTTTCCCGGATTGTCCCCAAGGATCGCTTGGGCGCGATTATGGTCAGGATGATCTCTGCGTCCGGGATAAAGGACAGTCTCGACACCTGCCAAATCGCCAAGGCAATCGGCCAAAGCACGTGCATTTTGCTGCGCTTTCTCAAAGCGGATTTGGAAGGAATGAAGACCCCGTTCCGCCTGCCAGCAATCAAACGGAGCCGGCGTCATCCCCCAAGTCACCACCGCATCCATCATTTTGCGATTGATCTCCGCGTCATTGGAGGCCGCATAGCCAAGTGTCACATCCGAATGGCCGGACAAGAGCTTTGTGACCGAATGCATGGTGATATCCGCCCCATGCTCCAACGGCTTATAAGAGGCAGGGGTCGTGAACGTATTGTCCACAACCAGCAAAACACCCCGCTCTTTGGCAAGCTTGGCAATTCCTTCCATGTCCGCGATCCGGAGGGTGGGATTGGAGACCGCCTCCACAAGGATCATCTTGGTATTCTCGGTGATCGCCGCTTCAATCATGCTCGCGTCCGTGGGATCAACCAAGGACGCGGTGATCCCAAAGCGCGGCAATTCTTGCGTCAAAAGCCGGATGTTGCGCCCGTAAAGCTGGTCTCCGGCGACAATATGATCTCCGGCTTTCAGAAGCCCCAAATAGATGGCCCCCAATGCCGCCATGCCCGATCCGGTGAGCACACCCCCCTCAGCCCCCTCAAGCCAGTCGATCTTTTGCTGAAGAACGGAGGCATTGGGGTGGCCTTCGCGGGCATAGGTGTAGCCGTGGGTCTGCCCCTCATATTGCGCATCCAACGCATCGGCATCATCCGACGTATAGGCCACGGCTGTATATAAGGGCGTGGCCATCGGGCGGGAGGAGGACACCGGCATTGCGGTCCTGCGAACGATCGATTTATGCGTTTGAGACATCTTTTTCCCTGACCTGACAGTAGAGAAACGATGTACGACGCAACGCGCGAAATGGCAATTCGCCGGATTGCTAGGATCAATCAGACGGGATCACACGCCCAGATCAGGACCGGCACAAGGTAGGGGAAACTCGTCTTTTTTTTGAAGCTCGATGGGGACATCTTGGGGATCATTGGCATGTCTGGCCAAAAGCTGTCCGCCCTCATCCCACATGATCCAACATTGCGTGCCTTGGACATCCTCATACTCAAAACACAGGTTCGTGCCCTGACCAAACCAGCGCCCCTCGGTGCATTCTCCGTTGGGATATTGCCAGCGGATGCGGTTGTTTCTGAGATACTGCTCGGCACCATAAAACCGACCCTGTTGGGAAAAATAGAGCGTTTTTCCCGCGGTCAGGCTCTCAAACTCGCTGGCCGTCAAAGCATCTTGGGCCGTCGCAGGCGAGGCCAAGGCCAATATGATCGCTAAATATCTCAACTCATGTTCTGCCCACATGAGAGCGGAGCATCGGTGATATTCACCATCTGCTGAACATTTGTGGTCTCAACCCCATTGTCCATCTGAATGATGCTGATCCCGTCACTGGTGCGCACATGGCGAAAACAGGCAGCCCGACGATCTCCCCAATCGAAACAATAGGTATTGCCGGAATGGGACCATGTTCCGACCAAACACTCGCCCGTATTGAGCTGCAAATCCACTCGATTGCCCTCTGGCGCATAACGTTCCAGCGCGAAAAAATCGGGGCCGATCATATAGGTCAGCGTCTTTCCAAGCGCCATATTGCGCCAGTCGTCCACGGAAATATCACCCGATTGGCTCGCGGTTTCACCCGCAAAAAGCGGCCCGGCTGACAGAATAAGAGCAAGGATCGTGCGCATGTGACCTCCATCGTCTCTCTTTTATATGGGGATCACAGTGCATCTGCCAAGGCCTTCCTGCACAAGCAGTTCGTTTGGACTTGGTCTTTCCAATCACCTCTTGGCATATTAAGTGGAAGCGGTACCTTTCAGGCAAGAGATCGCATGTCATTCTTCAAAAAGCTCAAAGACCGGTTGTTTAAGTCCTCCTCCAAAATCGAGGAGGGGCTTGATGCAATTGTTGATGAGGGCGGTGTTGAAGAAGAGGTGATTGAAGAGATCG
>CAZXRG010000003.1:0-28100 GCA_964642935.1 uncultured Rhodobacterales bacterium
ATCTACTTCCTAGCCGCCATCGGCCTCGCCATCACCTTCGGCGTAATGGGCGTGATCAACATGGCCCATGGCGAGTTTATCATGATGGGCGCCTACACAGGTTATGTGGTTCAACTTTTCATCCCCGATTACACAATCTCGATCCTCGTGGCCCTGCCGCTGGCCTTCGCCGTGACCTTCGGCGCGGGTGTCGCCATGGAACGCCTCGTGATCCGCTGGCTCTACCACCGCCCGCTCGAAACCTTGCTGGCCACCTTCGGTATCTCCATCGCCCTCCAGCAAATCGCCAAAAACATCTTCGGCACCCAAGCCCGCCCGCTCACCTCACCGGGTTGGCTCGACGGCGCTTGGGTGATCAACGATGTGGTCTCCATCAGCTACATCCGCATCGCTATCTTCTTCCTGGCCCTCATCTTTCTCGGCGTGCTCCTGTTCATCCTGAACAAAACCCGCCTTGGCCTAGAGGTCCGCGCGGTCACGCAAAACCCGAAAATGGCCGCCTCCATGGGCATCAACCCTGACAAGATCAACATGCTCACCTTCGGCCTAGGCTCGGGCATCGCGGGTATCGCAGGTGTCGCCATCGGCCTTTACGCCAAAGTCACCTCCGAGCTGGGGGCCGACTACATCGTGCAATCCTTCATGACCGTGGTTGTGGGCGGGGTCGGCAACATCTGGGGCACGCTTTTAGGCGCGACCATGATCGGCTTCCTCCAGAAAGGGATCGAGTTCTTCAACCCCTCCAACACTCTGGCGGCACAAACCTATATGATCCTCTTCATCATCCTGTTCATCCAATTCAGACCCAAGGGCATCATCGCCCTCAAAGGTCGGGCGGCGGAGGCTTAATCATGGAAAAGAGTTTCATCGCCCGCAACCCATCGGTCCTGATCTTCATCACCATCCTCGCACTCTTCACCCTTCTGGTGAGCGTCCTCTCCGAGGGCATGGGGTCCGACATCATCTCAACCTCCATGGTCAAAACGCTCGGCAAGACCCTCTGCCTCTGCCTGATCGCCATCGCCATGGATCTGGTCTGGGGCTATTGCGGCATCCTTTCGCTCGGCCATTTCGCCTTCTTTGGCCTAGGTGGCTATATGATCGGCATGTGGCTGATGTATGCGCGCACAGAAACCATCGTCGCGGCGTCCTTGGCCAATGCAGAGCTGCCCCCCACGCCCCAAGAGATCAAGGACGCCATTGGCACCCAGATATTCGGGGTCGTAGGTGGCTCTGAATTTCCAATGATCTGGGCGTTTGCCGATAGCCTGTTCATCCAGTTGAGCCTTGTGGTGTTGGTGCCCGGACTGCTGGCACTGGTATTTGGCTGGTTGGCCTTCCGCTCCCGCGTCACCGGAGTTTACCTCTCCATCCTCACCCAAGCCATGACCTTGGCCCTTGCCCTGCACCTGTTCCAAAACGACAGCGGATTGCGCGGAAACAACGGCCTCTCAGGCCTCCAGAACATCCCCGGAGCCGACCATATCCCGCAATCGGTCATGTCGCTCTACTTCCTATGGGCCTCCGCCGTGGCCCTTGGCCTTGGCTACATATTGGCCGCTTGGGTGGTCTCGGGCAAATTCGGCTCGGTCATTCGCGGCATTCGCGACGATGAAGCACGGGTGCGCTTCTTGGGCTACCATGTTGAAACCTACAAGCTGGTGATCTTCACCCTGACCGCCATTATCGCGGCCATCGCAGGCGCGCTCTACTACCCACAAGCGGGCATCATCAATCCGGCCGAAATCGCGCCAATCGCCTCCATCTATCTGGCCGTCTGGGTCGCCATCGGCGGGCGAGGTCGCCTCTACGGAGCCGTCATTGGCGCTGCCTTCGTTTCCCTCCTCTCCACATGGTTCACAGGCGGGCAAGCCCCCAACATCAACCTCGGCTTTTACGAAATTCGCTGGACCGACTGGTGGTTGGTCCTCCTCGGCCTGTCCTTCGTGGCCGTCACCCTTTTCGCCCCCAAAGGCATTGGCGGCATGTTTGATCGGTTGGTGCGCAAATGAGTTCTCTTCTGGAAGTCTCCGGCGTGTCGGTCAGCTTTGACGGGTTCAAAGCGATCAACAACCTCTCGTTTTCCATTGATACCGGCGAAATGCGGGCCGTCATCGGTCCCAATGGCGCTGGCAAAACCACCTTCATGGACATTGTCACCGGAAAAACCCGCCCTGATGAGGGCAAGGTGGTTTGGGGGCCAGAAAACCTGTCCCTTCTCAAAATGTCCGAAAGCCAGATCGCCCGCGCAGGCGTCGGTCGAAAATTCCAACGCCCCACGGTGTTCGAGGATCAAAGCGTGCGCGAAAATCTGGCCATGGCGCTCAAAAACAAGCGCGGCCCGTTTTCCGTACTCATGTATAAAAAGACCTTCCATGGGGCCACCCGCATCGACCAAATCGCCGAGGAAATCGGCCTGACATCCGAACTAACCCGCCGCGCAGGCGATCTCAGCCACGGGCAAAAACAATGGTTAGAGATCGGGATGCTGCTGGCCCAAGACCCCAAGTTGCTCCTTGTCGATGAACCTGCCGCGGGCATGACCGGACCGGAACGGGACCACACCACGGAGATCCTCAAAGAGGCCGCCAAAACCCGCGCAGTTGTGGTCGTCGAGCATGACATGGACTTCGTGCGCAAACTCGACTGCCGCGTGACGGTGCTCCATGAGGGCGCGGTGCTGGCCGAAGGCTCGCTTGATCATGTGACGCAAAATCAGGACGTCATCGACGTCTATCTGGGGAGATAAGCGATGCTAAACGCAAAAGGGCTGACCCTCCATTACGGTCAAAGTCAGGTGCTATACGACGTCGATATCGCCGCCAATGTGGGCGAGGTCACTTGCCTGATGGGTGCCAATGGCGTCGGGAAAACCAGCCTCCTCAAGGCCATTTCCGGTCGTCACCAACGCTCCGGCGGCGAGGTCGTTCTGGACGGCGAAAACCTTGGCACCATCCCCGCCCATAAGCTGGCCGCCAAAGGCATCGGCTATGTCCCACAGGGCCGCGAAATTTTCCCGATGATGACGGTCTTGGAGAACCTTGAGACCGGATTTGCCTGCCTGCCCAAAGACGAGCACCACATCCCCGATCGCATCTTCGAACTCTTCCCTGTCCTCAAAGAAATGTCAGGCCGTCGCGGCGGCGATCTTTCGGGCGGTCAACAACAACAACTGGCCATCGCCCGCGCCCTCATCGCCAAGCCAAAACTGCTGCTCCTAGATGAACCCACCGAAGGCATCCAGCCCAACATCATCCAACAAATTGGCCGCGTCATCGAAGCCCTGCGAGATGAGGGAGAAATGGCGATCATTCTGGTCGAGCAATTCTTCGACTTCGCCTACGGGCTCGGCGACCGCATGGTCGTGCTCAAACGCGGCGCTGTCGAACTGGCCAAACCAAAGGCCGAACTGACACGCGACGAACTTTTGGCCTCCGTAGCTATCTAAGGCACGGCCTCTAGCTCACAAAGTGTCTCCACCAGCAACTCCGCCACTTTAGGCGTCCCGATCCCGCCCCAAGCCATAGTCGTGCCGGGGCTGGTGGCCTCGGGCGCAGACACAAACCGCACCAAGCTCTCCTTATCCCAGCGTTCAATCGACTTGCTTAAAGACCCCGAATACCCCGCGAAAGCCGCACGCTCGGGTTCACTGCCACAGACCCCATAAAGGCTCGGCCCCGCACCCGCCTCATTCTCCGCCATCCCGTGACATTCCAGACAGGCAGTAAACGTGTCATGGGTGGCGCGACGCAGCTCCAAATCCGGCTCTCCCGCGATCAGAGTTTGGAACTTTTCAGCCACATGGGGATCACTTGCGGGCCGGATAAACACCAGCTTTTTGTCCGCAGTAAACAGAACAATCCGCCCATCGCCCATGGCATCAAGATCGCGGATTTTATACCCCAAATCGAGCGGCTCCACATAGAGCACCGCCCCCTCCTCCATATAGACCCGATGCAACTGCCGCTTGAGCCCGCCCACCAGAACATCGCCATCCCAATCGGGGTGGAAATCCCGCAGATAAAGCACCGAAGAGGGCGCGATGGACGGCACGAAAGCCACAATCGGCTTGTCGAACCCTGCATGACCCGTGTGAAACGGCTGCGAACCACCGGGCGCCTTGGAGTATTTCGTCCCCAAAGTAACCAGTGGAAACCCGAAGTTCTCCCCTCCAGTCACAAGGTTCAACTCATCCCCGCCCCGCATCCCGTGATCACTCACAAACAGCCGACCACGCGGGTCCACATCAATGCCTTGCGGGTTGCGCAACCCCTTGGCCACAGGTCTGACCGCATGGCTCTCTAAGTCCACCAAAAGCACCTTCCCGTAATCCGTCGCATCACTCTGAGCAACCGAGCTCTCCGGTGTAGCCTTGTCAAAATCATCATCCTGATTGTAAGCGCCCGAGGTCCAATAAACCTCCGCCCCCGCTTTGGGTGTGATGCGCCCACCCGCCTCCGCACCGCGAATGCCAAAGCCCGATTTAAACGGCGCAAGACAAGGCCGCGTGCGATGGACAATCGTCCAATCCTCAGCCCGAAGATGCCACGCTCTAGGGTCATCCGACGGGACCGCCGCCTTGGCAAGAGTTGAGGTAAAGCACATGCGCTCAGGGTGCCATTCGGTGTAGGAAATCAACAAAAAATGCTGACCGGAAAGGTCGAGCACTTCAATATCATTGTACCGAAAATGCCCGAAATTGATCGAGATCGGTCCCAAATCACCCGCATCCAATTGACGCTTAAGCGCCCCAACATTCGCGCTCGGCGTCTCTACATCAAGCGGCTCTGCACGCTCCCCCAGAAACCGGAACACCTTCCCCTCAAGGTCCACAATCAGCAAACCGCCAAAGGCATCAGGCGCAATCCCACCAGCCCCGTTTTTCAAATCCAACGGCACATAAAACTCCGTCAGCTCCAGATCGAGCCTGTTGGTAGACACCGAAATCACCTTCGGCTTTTCCTGCAGAAAGACCGCCCCATATCCCCGTTGGGCCTTATCAATAAAGCGGGATGGGCTGCTGGTATCCTGCTGCAGCTTGTTCGACAGATCAAAGCCGAGAAAGACACCTGCCAATAGCGTGCCCAAGATACAAATAAATGCTGCTACAAACCCAATAAGCCGCTTCATGCGGATCGAGAGATTCGTCATTGCGACCCCCCAGAGTGAATGGAATTAGCACCAATCTACCCGAATTCGCGAAAATATCGGTGACAAAAATCACTCTAGACGAATCCGCGCAAAACCGGGCTCAAGCCCGCAAGAGATGCGCCTCATCCGCCTTAAGGCTCTTTCGCGCAGAGGGCCCAAACGCCTTGGGATCATCGCGCAGCTCAGGGAAGAGCGTATAGACTTCCTCGCGCACATCATCCTCTAAGGAAGACAGCCCAACCACGCCGGGATGGAAGCTTTCGGTAGGCGCGCCTTCGGCAAACACAATCTCATGGGCATCAAACAGCAGGTGGAAATAGGTGATCTCCTCACCATCCTCCTGATAAATACCCTCCCAATTCATCAGATGTTTGGCCGCCGCCAAGACCTCCCACTGCCCGAACATCCGCTCGGCCTTATCGCCGGACACCATCATCCGGTGCTGGGGGGAGACCCGCAGATCGCGCGTATTCCCCAGAACACCCTCAGAAATCACAATCGGCGCAAGCGCACCTTGGGCCTTCACCGTGCGCGAACCGATCCAGCGCAGTTTCTGCAGGCCGTTATCTTGCGTGACCACATGATCCCCGACCACCAAATCCTCAACCAATCGCTCCCCCGCAGGGGTTTTGATCTTGGTGCCTTTGGCGAAACAAATCACATTGGTATTGTCGAACGTCAGCGAAGCGCCCGTCACCGGAGCGCCACCATCAAGCAACCTCAGATCAATCGCGCCCGTCGCACTGGTGACATCAACGCCATTGATGATCCCGTCCAACTCACCATCCGCCGCATCACCGCGCAGCAAGTCCAACTCATGGGCAAAATCACCAAGTGCGCCGTTGGCCGCATTATAGGCCGCCAGCGAGGTCGGGTTGTAGAAAGAGGACAGGTCGACGAGATCATTATTGGTCTGATCACCGTCATAAATGGACCCAGTATTGCCAGCGCCAAAATCAGTGATCCGGTCCATTCCGGCACCGACCGTATAGACGAACGTGTCATTGCCCAAACCACCCGCAAGCGTGTCATTGCCGGACCCTCCGATAATGGTGTCGTCCCCATCACCTCCGTCCACGTCCACGGATGTACTGGCCGCCTGCGCATCAAACGCATCATCAAAATCCGTAAGGACAAAATCCTCGATCTCCACGAAATCCGCAGAGCCGGAAGCCCCCGTCAGGCCGCCCGCTTCATCTCCACTAAAGAGAACATCAACACCGTCCGAGAGGTTGGAGGCATCAATCCCATCCTGATCCGCGCCCCCTTCCCCACCAACAATTGTGTCGACACCGAAACCATCATCCAGCTGAAACGTATCGCGATCATCCCCGCCCATAAGGCTGTCATCGCCAGCCCCCGCAAGGATCGTGTCGTCTCCAGACCCACCATCAACCACGTCATTGGCCAGCCCGGCATCAATGAAATCATCACCCGCTCCGGCCTCCACACGATCGTCATCGTCACCGAACTCCGAAACCGTGGTGAAATGAATATCCGTTATGTTCACAAACTGCGTCGACGCGCCTTCATTGTCGTAATCCACAATGATCTGGCGAACCGGCCCCGCGATCTCGATCTTGACCGAGCCATTCATCTCCGAACTGCTATCAACCGTCGTATCAGCGATCACCGTATTGCCAGTCAGGTAATCATTGCCCGTCATTGTAATCTCAACCGGAACAGGCTCACCGTCCAAGCCAATCGCAGAGATGCTCACGATATCCCGCCAGCCGTCACCCACATCAATGCCGTTGATCCGAAAGGCCACATCGGACACGGAACCGACCATGCCGGACCCGTCCTCAGCCGAGAAATTGATGCTCAAAGAGGCCGTATCCCCCGTCCCGCCTTTACCCCCAAGAGACAAAGCCGAGTCATTCGCAAAAGAATCCGCCCCGACATATTGGGGGTCATTTGTGGCCCGCGCCCAGCGCAAACTCCCGTCATCCGTGACCGACACATCAACGGTCACACCGCCTAGCGTCTGGCTGGAATCGCCCCTTAGATCAGCGCCATCCCCGCCAAATTGGAGCCAGCTGAAGACTTCATCCGACGATGTGGACCCCGTATTATTGTCCTGATTGTCGATCTGATCCCCGTCAGGATCACCCAGATAAGAGGGATCAATCGTGTCACTATCCGCCGTGCCCGACACGATCCCGTCACTGTCCGAACCATCCCCGTCACCGTCCTCCACAAACCCGCTTTGGTCGAGATAGGAGAACACAGGGTCCCCCTCCAACGCATCCGCAAGCGAAGAAAACTCCAAAGTCTCGTACTCACGACCAACAATCATGGGTCGCTCTGAAAGGAGATAGCTGCCCTCAGCGCCGCCCTCTTCGACCTCAAACTCGGCCATCTCGAAGGTCTCGCCAGTGACCGTATCGCGCAGGGTCCAAACCATCTCCGCATCAACGGGAGAGCCTGTCGATGTTTCCTCCCCAAGAGTAACAGTCGCGCGTGCCGTTTCGGCTCCCTCGCTATCATCATCCTCCAAAGTCATCCCGCGAACACCCGCTTGAGTGTCGGTGATGGTGGCAAAACCTTCCGCCGCAACAGGCCCTGTGTAGACCGTCGAGCCACCAATGATTTTGGAGAAAATACCGTTGGGATTTAGGGCATAAAACCGGACATCGAAATCTGCCATCAGAGGCACCTTCCAGATTTTGTCCAGAATTTATCTAAAATTGATACGAAATACGTCTGAGAATATTTGGCCAATTTTACACAAATCCTCGAATTAGTTTGGGTGCTAAGTCACGCTCTGTTTCATTTTGGAGCGTTTTCGAGTTTTGCTGCTGTTTTGGTTACAGTCTGGTTAACAAAATGATTTCAATTGAGAGGAAATACAGTCGTTCAACCCCATACATTACTGCTCTCCGGAAAGACGCAATTACGCCCGATCCCGAAAAGCCAACAATTTTAACGATTTATAGGTAAGCTTAAGACTTCAGCCGATCAAAAATGTAGCGGGCAAACTCAAAGTTCGGACGCTCCAAATGCGACAAAGGCCCAGGCTCGGACAAGTCAGAGCAAAGCCCCTGATAGACCTTCTCCGTGCAGCCCTTATCCTCTTCATTCACATGATCCAGAAGCGCCTTGAGGGCCGCAAAATGCTCCTCCGCATCAGGATCCTCGACAAACTCGGGCGCAAGCCCACCGCCATAAAGAATGTTCACATGATCCGGCCCATCAGGATGGAGCGACAGATACCAGAAATATCCGGGCGTCAGCGTAATCATCAAAGCAGGATAGATGGAAATCAGATAGGTCTTGCGCCGATCATCCCCCTCAAGGTGCTTGTTATTGGCATGGGCCAAGGTCAAAGCCATGGAGTCGTCTTTTAAAATCCAGTGGTAATTGAACGCCGGAAACCCTTCCGGACAGGTCATTTCCGCCAGATCAACGGTCCCGCCAATAGTGCCTGCATGACAGACCGGAAGATGATAGCTTTCCATGAAATTCTCGGCCAGCACCTTCCAATTGGTGTTCCAATGGTGACGCTCCTGAAAGGTCTCCACATAGTTTTCCATACCATAATGCCCCACAAGGCGCTGCACATCATTCAGCGCCTCACCCACAGGCGGCGCGTCGCCGTTCAAAGACACCATGATCCAGCCGAGCCACTCCTCGCAGCGGATTTGGGGCAGGCAAATATCCTTCTTCTCAAACGCCTCATTGTGCATCATCGCAGGCGCCCCGCGCAGCTTGCCATCAAGCCCGTAGGTCCATGCATGATAGGGGCACACAATCGAACCCACATTGCCGGAGCCTTCCAGAAGCGTGGACATCCGGTGACGACACACATTGGATTGCGCGCGCAAACCACCATCCGCATCGCGCACAACCATGACCGACTCTCCGGCGATCTCCATGGTGGTGTAGTCTCCGGCCTTGCTAAGCGAACTGGACCGCCCCGCACAAAGCCAGTCTTTGCTGAAAATCCCGCCAATCTCGCGGTCATTGAACGCTTGGGAGGTATAGACCGATTTGGGCATGGCCCGCGCCTGCTCAAAGGGAACCGAGACATTGGCCTTCAGTTCTGACAAAGCGTCCAATCCGAGATCAAGTTTCGTCACCAAGAGGCTCCTTCAGCGTCAAATTCCTTTGGAAGCCTAGCCGAAAAATATTGGCCTGTCTCTAAAACAAAGCGGCAGTTTCGGGTTTTTCAGCGACATGGCCCAAGGCTTAGACGTCCGGGTTGTAAGCGCGGTCTATTCAAGCCACTCTTGGGTCAAACCAACACCGTGGAGCCGCCTTTCATGCCCCAACCAAAAGCCTATATTTTCGATGTCTTCGGCACTTTGACCAATTGGCGCACAGCCATCACCCGCGAGGTCGGTGCGGTCATTCCTGCGGTCGATGCGGAAGCTTTCGCCGATGCATGGCGCGGTCAATACCAGCCCGCCATGGAGGCCATCCGTTCCGGCAACCGCGGTTATGTCCCGCTGGATGACATCCATGCCGAGAATCTGAGCATGGTTCTAAAAGCCTTCAACATCGCCCCGCTCACGCCCGAAACTCACGCCAATCTTGCAAGCGCATGGGAGCGTCTTGATATTTGGCCTGATGTGCTGGCAGGACTGAACGCTCTCAAGGAAAAAGCGATCATCGCCCCCTGCTCCAACGGCTCAATCGCCCTGATGACCCGCTTGGCCCGCCACACGGGCTTCCCGTGGGACTGCATCTTGGGCGCGGATATCGCCCGCGACTATAAGCCCAAGCCGGAGGTTTACCTCAGCTGTTGTAACGCCCTCAGGCTCGACCCGAGCGAGGTGATGATGGTCGCCGCCCATAACGACGACCTCAAATCCGCCCAAGACACCGGCTTGATGACCGCTTTCATCCCAAGACCCACCGAACATGGCCCGAACCAGACCATTGATCTGGCCCCCACTGGCGACTGGACCCATAAGGTTGAGACGCTCAGCGACCTCGCTAGCTGTTAAGAAGCGCCACAAGTGCGGGCCAAGCCTCGGCATCCGCCACGGATTTATCGCGGCAAAACTGTTTGCAGAACCCGATCACCTGCCCGTCAATCTCCGCCAAGGAATCCGCCTCCACAGGCTTTAGCGAGTAAGGACAAACCGCATTCTTGGCCGCCACCCCTTCAACGGCACGCGCGACCAACGGAACAGGCCCCGGCCAATCCCCATGGGTAAAGGGCAGCTGATAGACCTCTTGGCGATAGTTCTGAGCCTTCCCCATGGCCCGCCACCGCCGAAACGCCCCATCGTGAAGATGCGCATCAACATAAGCCTGCGCCCGATCACTCACCGCCAACCCATAGGTGGCAATCCGGCTGGCCACAGGCGCATAAAACGCATCCGCCGCCGAGTAGTCTCCGCACAACCAAGGCCCGCCGGACCGCTCCAAAGCGTGACCCCAAATCACCTCCAACCGCGCCAAGTCGGCCTTCACCGCATCACTCACCGCAAAATCCGTATAGGCATACTCAAGGTTCATGGTGCATTCCTCGCGGATCGCTCCAAACCCCGAATGCATCTCACTGGCCAATGAGCGCGCCAAGGCCCGAAGCCCCGCATCTTCCGGCCAAATCCCCGCATCAGGGTGGCGATCATGAAGCGCCTCTGCAATGGCCAGAGAATCCCAAACAACCTGATCCCCCTCATCAATCCGCAAGGCAGGAACTTGTCGGGACGGTGCAAAATCCGCCAGCAATTCCGGCAGTTCATCCGTATAAAGCCGCGCTGTTTTCACGCGCACAGGTATCCCGAACGCCTCAAACAAAAGCCAACCGCGCAAAGACCAACTGGAATAAGTCCGATCCCCAATCGCAAGCGTATACATGTCCTGATCCTTTCAATTGCCACACCCAAAGGCTAGGCAATCCGCCCACTCAGAACCAACCAAAAATCGTGGAACCGCCCATCAAGGGAGGTGATTGACCGCCTTCACCGCCCAACTGTCGGAGGTATGAAAATACTCCAACCGCGTCACCGACAGATTGTCGATGTGAAACCGAGTGGCCACGGAAGCGGGCATATTGGACGCATGGGCCATGGCCGCAAGGATCACCCCGAAGTGAGCCACACAACAAACATGCCCACCCTCGTGCGCCTCTGCCAACTCATGAAGCACGCGGGACACCCGCCCTTGAAGCCCGTGAAAACTCTCCCCGTTTGGAGGGGCCGCATCACCGGGATGCTCCCAGAAATGCCGACTGGCCTCAGGATCATTGCGGGCAATCTCGTCAAACTCCCGCCCCTCCCAATCGCCAAAATTGAACTCCCGAAGATCAACCTCATGGGCCAAGCGCTCCCGCACCCCGCCCACCGCATCCGCCGTATCAACCGCGCGACTTAAATCCGAGGACACCACAATAGCCCCCTCAGGGATCATCGCCGAGGTTCGCGCCACCTGCCCATGATCCGACAAATCCGCCGCAATATCGGTCCAGCCATTGGCCGCCGTGGAATGGGTCGGACCATGACGCACCAGCCAGAATGTCGTCTTCATGGCAACTCCCCCTTCAACACCAAAGGCAATCCGGCCGCCACAAACACCACCAAATCGGCCGCCTCTGCCGCCCGCTGATTAAGCCGCCCCTGCGCATCGCGAAAGGACCGCCCCAACGACGTATCGGGCACCAAACCCATACCGATCTCATTGGACACCATCACAACAGGCGCTTCCAATCCCGACAAACCGCCCAACAACTGAGCCGTCTTAACATCCAGATCGGCACCCGCCTCCATCTGATTGGACAACCAAAGGGTCAGGCAATCGAGCAGAACACCCTCCCCCGTGCCAAGCGCCCCAACCGCTCCAACCGGATCAAGAGGCGCCTCAATGGTGCGCCACCCTTCACCACGGGAGACCTGATGCTCGGCAATCCGCGCCTCCATCTCACCATCCCGCGCCTCAGCCGTGGCCACATAAATCCGGTCCTCACACAACCGCCCCAACAGCCCTTCCGCATAGGCAGATTTGCCAGATCGGGAGCCGCCCAAAACCAGCACCAATCCCGCATTTGTGTTTTTTGGTGCCATTTTGTGATCCCTTCGTGATCCAAACCTGCTCAAGGCGCGTAGCATTACCAAAAGACACTGGAAGCTCAATGCTGTGGGAGACGTGACTATGGAAAATGCAGATGCATCCATGCGGGTTTTTCGAAACATCGCAATGAAGGCTGAACTGCTCGAAGCGGATGTCGAGCACGAACTGGCAATGAAGTGGCGCGACGAGCGGTGCGAAAAATCGCTCCACCGACTGACCACGGCCTATATGCGCCTTGCGATCTCAATGGCCGGTAAATTCCGAAAATACGGTCTGCCCATGACCGACCTCACCCAAGAGGCAACCGTCGGCCTCATGAAAGCCGCCGAGAAGTTCGACCCAGACAGAGGCGTGCGCTTCTCGACCTATGCGGTCTGGTGGATCAAAGCTTCCATCCAGGATCACCTCATGCGCAATTGGTCAATGGTCCGTGTCGGCTCGACCTCCGCCCAGAAAAGCCTGTTCTTCAATCTGCGCCGTGTGCGCGCCAAGATCGAGGCCGACACCCGCAGTCTTGGAGTGGAAATCGACACAGTGGCGCTCCATGAGCAAATTGCCTCGGAAATTGGCGTGTCCCAGCGTGATGTACGGGTGATGGACGCCCGCATGTCCGGCGGAGATGCCTCTTTAAACACCACACAATCTTCCGATGAGGAGGGGCGCGAGTGGATCGAGACCCTTGTGGACACCTCCGAGCCGACCGAGGAGGTCGTGGCCAACGCCCATGATCGGGAAATCCAGCGTCTGTGGCTGGCCAAAGCCATGAACAGTCTGAATGAGCGCGAACGGATGATTGTGGTGGAACGCAAGCTCAATGAAGAGCCGCGCACTTTGGAAAGCCTAGGCGACCAGCTTGGCCTCTCAAAAGAGCGCGTCAGACAGCTCGAATCGGCAGCCCTCACGAAGATGAAAAAGCACCTTCAAACCGAAGTTGGCGGCTCCGTGCGCGAGATGATCTTCACATAATGGCGCATTTCCTGTGTGGATTCTGTAACGGTTAACCACACTAGTTGTGTGAATCAGGGGGTCCTCACGGGCCCCCTTTTTGTTAAAGCATTGAAAAACATCACTTAATCGAGAATCTCAATTTTAATCATATTTGCGCAAACGCCTTGATTATGACGTAATCCAAAATTACCACTTTGTAGCTGTGACATGTATCGTCACTTTTTACGTAGTGAGTACGGGACATTTTTGGTCCCATTATGTGAGGGATTATGCTGGCTGGACGCAAAATTTTGCTGGCCATAGGTGGTGGTATCGCGGCGTTCAAATGCCTCGATTTGATCCGGCGATTGCGAGAGCAGGGCGCTGAGGTAACACCTGTTCTCACACGCTCTGCCGAAGAATTTGTGACACCTCTCAGCGTGTCTGCTTTGTCCGCCCAGAAAGTTTATCGCGACCTGTTCGATCTCAATGACGAGCACGAGATGGGCCATATCGAGCTCTCCCGCGCCGCCGATCTGGTCGTTGTCGCCCCCGCTACTGCGGATTTGATGGGTAAAATGGCGGGTGGTCTGGCCAATGATCTGGTCTCGACCCTCTTGATGGCCACGGACAAAAAAGTCCTGATCGCACCGTCCATGAACGTGCGCATGTGGGAGCATCCCGCAACCCAGAGAAACCTAAAAACGCTCAAAGGCGACGGCATTCTGGTGGTCGGCCCCAATGACGGAAACATGGCTTGCGGCGAATATGGTCCCGGTCGCATGGCCGAAGTGCCCGAGATTATCGCCGCCATTGATAGCGCCATTTCTGACGGCCCGCTTAAGGGCAAGCATGTGCTCGTGACCTCCGGTCCGACCCATGAACCCATTGATCCGGTCCGCTATATCGCCAACCGCTCATCAGGCTCCCAAGGCACTGCCATCGCCAACGCTCTCATTGCTCTGGGCGCTCAAGTGACCTTCATCACCGGCCCCGCTTCCGCGCCGCGCCCTCTGGGATGCAAGCTTGTTGAAGTGACCACAGCCGCTGAAATGATGGACGCCACCAAAGCCGCCCTTCCCGCCGACGCTGCCATTTTCGCCGCCGCCGTGGCCGATTGGCACATCAAGGGCGATAAATCCTCGAAGATCAAAAAGACCAAGGGCAAGACCGGCCCTGATCTGGAATTCGAGGAAAACCCCGACATTCTCAAAACAATTGCCGCCATGAAGACAGACCGCCCCGAGCTGGTCATCGGATTCGCCGCAGAAACAGACGACGTCCTCGCCAATGGCACCGCCAAACGCACCCGCAAAGGCTGCGACTGGATCGTGATCAACGACGTGAGCCCGGAAACAGGCATCATGGGCGGCAGCGACAATGACGTCACAGTCATTTCAGACGACGGGGCAGAAAATTGGCCCAAAACCACAAAAATTGAAGTTGGACGCAAATTGGCCGCAAAATTGGCCGATGCTTTCAACGCAAAGACTTAATGCGCGGTATTTAGGTATGAGTATGTATGATCTTTCGGTGGTAAAACCATCCGTTTCCGTGAACATAAGCCGGACGCGTGACGCGGACCGGACTGTTGATCTGCCAAGCTATGAGACCGATGGCGCGGCTGGCATGGATGTGCGCGCAAACTTCCCGCAAGTCGAGCGGGATAAAACGGTCACCATAGAACCCGGAGAGCGTCAGCTCATCCCGACCGGTTTGGTCATGGATATTCCGATTGGGTATGAAATGCAGGTCCGTCCGCGCTCCGGCTTGGCGCTGAAGTCCGGAATTACACTGGCCAATTCGCCAGGGACCATCGACAGCGATTATCGCGGCGAGATTGGGGTGATCCTGATCAACCTCAGCCTCGATGCCTTCCATGTTGTGCATGGAGATCGGGTGGCACAGTTCGTGTTTGCGCCCGTAACGCGGTGTGTGTGGAAGGAGGTCGAAGACCATCCAGCCACGTTAAGAGGAGCCGGAGGATTCGGCTCAACAGGTGTGTAGTTAGTATTTGTGTGGGGGTGTCACGCTCAGTGGCCTCCAAATTTGTGTAAGTGGAGTAATGAATATGTTGCGTTTGTCTAAAAAGTCGGTGTTGGCATTAGAGGCTGTTCTCGATGTTGCGTTCTATGCGCGCGTCAGCCCGGTTCAATCCCGTGAAATCACCGCCCGTCAGGGCATTCCTCATCGCTACCTTGAGCAGGTCATGCAGCGCTTGGCGCGCGATGGCATCCTCAAGGGTGTGCGCGGTCCACGCGGCGGCTACATGCTCGCCCGTCCCGGCCATGAGGTAACCGTTGGAGATATCGTGCGGATCGTAAACGACGTTGATCCTGATGATGACGATACAGTGTCAAACTCCGAACTGGCCGCAAAGGTCGTCGGCCCGCTCTGGTCGGAGATCGAAGGCAACATCCTGCGTTGGTTCGACGACATCACCATCACTGATCTATGCGACATGGCCGATCGCCGTGGCGTCTCGGCTCAGTCGATGGTCCATAAAATGGCTGGTTAACACCGGCAGATCACTCAGGTAGGCTTCCTGTTACAGTCAGCAATCCGGGACAGGTGAAATCCCGGATCGCACAAACAGGACGCCGCTTGATGAGCTTTACCGAAGATGAATTAGAACGCTATGCCCGCCACATCGTTCTGCGAGAGGTGGGCGGGCTTGGCCAGCGCAAGCTGAAACAAGCCCGAATATTGTGCGTTGGAGCAGGTGGCCTCGGGTCGCCTGCTTTGATGTATCTGGCCGCCGCTGGCGTGGGCAGGCTCGGGATCGTCGATGATGATCTGGTCAGCCTCAGCAATCTCCAACGCCAAATCCTGCACGCGACCAAGGCCGTTGGAACGCTCAAAACAGACAGCGCCAAAGCGACCCTAAACGGCATCAATCCTCATATAGAGACCGGGCTTCACCCCTTCAGATTAACCCAAGATAACGCCAAAGAAACCATCCAAGACTACGATCTGGTCCTTGATGGCTGCGACAATTTCCAAACCCGCTATCTGGTCAATGAGACCTGCACGCGGCTCAAAATCCCGCTGATCTCAGGCGCAATCACCCAATGGGAAGGCCAGATCAGCCTGTTTGATCCCGCCAATGGCACCCCCTGTTACGCCTGCATCTTCCCGAAAGAACCCGCCGACGGCTTGGCCCCCTCTTGCGCGGAAGCTGGCGTCATGGGCGCATTGGCAGGGATCATAGGTTCGATGATGGCAGCCGAGGCGATCAAACACGTCACAGGCGCGGGAGAAACCGTAAAAGGTCAAATGCTGATCCATGACGCGCTCTGGGGAGAAAGCCGGAAAGTGAAACTGAAACCGCGCCCTGACTGCTCGGTTTGCGGTTCAAATGGGGAGAACACCTGATGGATCTCAACCTCAAAGGCCACCGCGTGATCGTCACCGCAGGTGCTTCCGGCATAGGTCTGGAAATTGCCAAAGCCTTCAAAGAAGAAGGCGCGACTGTCTGGATATGCGATCTGGAAGCAACCAGTTTGGACGGCATAAAATCCGCCATCTGCGACGTCTCCAACCGCAATCAGGTCGGTGATTTCTTCAACTCCGCAGTTGAGGATATGGGCGGTCTCGACTGTCTGGTGAACAATGCAGGCATCGCTGGGCCCACCGCTAAGATTGACGAGATTGACCCCGCTGAATGGGATCAAACGCTCGCCATCTGCCTCACAGGCCAGTTCAATTTCGCCCGCCTGGCCATGCCCCATTTGCGGGACAGTCAGAATGCCTCCATGGCCAATATCTCCTCACTGGCAGGGCGCGTGGGCTTTGCCGAGCGTTCCCCTTATGCGGCTGCAAAATGGGGCGTGATTGGCCTCACCAAATCGCTCTCCATTGAAGGTGGACCCGACGGGATACGCGTGAACGCAATCCTTCCCGGCCTTGTTGCAGGGGACCGTCAGGTCCGTGTCCTCACCGCCAAGGCAGAAGCACGCGGCCTCACATATGACGAGATGGAACGCGATGCGTTTTCCCACACCTCCATCAAAGACTATGTCGAACCCACCCAGATCGCCGACCAAATCGTCTATCTGGCATCAACGCGTGCGCGCACCATCTCGGGCCAAGCCATTTCGATCTGTGGTGACACGCAAAGATTGGCGTGAGGTGATCCGGCTTGGTTTCAGGTCAAACTTGCCCTTGAACGCTTAACCAATCCAACCCCAAGCGCACGCCCCGTTAAGCCGAGGATTCGGCCCAAAACGTCATATGCGTTTCACGCGGAAATCATATGCAAATCATATCGTGTTTTTTGAACAGATTCGCCGCGTTAACCATTAGGCCGGATACTTGGCCTGCATGTCCTTGTAGGATTGCCGCATAAGGTCCGTGAGCACGTCCATATCCACGTCCTCCAGCTTGTTGATATAAAGGCAAGAGACGCTCGATTTATGCTTCCCCAAACGGGCCAAATGATCCGCATAATCCCTAAACCCATTCACAATATAGATCACCAAATTCTGCTTTCGCGGAGAGAGACCAAGCATAAAACTATCGCCCTCCCGACCGCTTTCATATTTGTAATGATAAGTATCAAACCCGATCAGGGTCTTGCCCCACATGGCAGGCTCTAACCCTGTGATTTCTTTCATGATTTCAAGGATTTGATGGCCATCCGCCCGCCGTTTTTCATGCGCTACGGACGCTAGGAATTCTAAGACATCATCTTGGTTTTGCGTGGTTTTATTTCCAGACATAAGAGCCTCCGAGGATCAGCCGGAATAGGGTCTAAGAACCTCATCTTCCACCACGCGGCGGAAAAGAACAATACTCTTGGAGGAATGTCTCGGATCGTACGTAAAACCCCTGTTTTCCATAGACTTAAACAGGTTTCGCACCCCGTTCAGCCCCGTGACATGGTCATGCAACTCAAGATAAACTCGCGTCACACCCGCTAATTCCGCATGGTCAAACACGAAAGTCTCCGCCCCTTCAATGTCACAAACAATGAGCGAAATGTCCTCTTCAGAAATCAGCCGATCAAGGCTTTCGGTCGGGACATTTATGGTGCCCTGATAAGGGTTCGGACCCGCCGATAAAGAGCCCATCCAAAAGTCCTGACGCAAATAAAATGTCATGAAATCAACGGGTTCATTGGTCAGGATCGCATTGCGACGCTCAACCTTCCGCACATGGTTCACATGGTGAAGCTCCGCCATATAATCCATCAAAAAAGGGTTCGCCTCCACGGCAATAACCTTATCCACACTCGAGTGACGATCCAGAAGCGTCGAGATAAACCCGATCCCCGCCCCGATCTCCAGAACCCGGTCCCCCGGCTCCACGATAAACGGCAGCTCCTGAGCCTCTTCGGCTTCAAAGGCACCGGACGTAATTGCGGTCTCAATTGAAGGGGTAATTATGTCGGGAGAAAAGGGAATAAGCACACCGCAGGTCTCAAGTTGATCAACAAGCGTAGAATCGTCAAAACTGATTTCATGCCGTTCAACCATGGGTTTAGTTAGCTAGTAAATTTTCTACTGTCCAGAGAATTTATTGAGAGCCAAACCCAAGCCCCAGATTGCTGCACCCGCAGAGATCAATCGCGCTAAACTTAACGCGCAAGTCATCCCACTCCAAAAGTGGAGTGTTGAATTATCCATATAATTCAAGGCTATAATGCCGAAGCTTGGGACCAGTCTGCTACATGCGAGCGCGAGATAGTCAGGCACAAAGCAGCCGTCACATCACGCCCATCGCTTATTTGGGGCTGCGCTTGGCCAAAATTCTTTGAAGCGTTCGTCGATGCATATTCAACCGTCTTGCGGTCTCGGACACATTCCGATCACAGAGCTCAAACACCCGCTGAATATGCTCCCAACGCACGCGATCCGCCGACATCGGATTATCCGGCGGAGGCGGTTTGACCTCCTCAGACGCCAGCAGAGTATTGGTGATGTCATTGGCATCCGCAGGCTTTGACAGATAGTCCGTAGCCCCGATTTTCACCGCCGCCACAGCCGTCGCAATCGCCCCGTAACCCGTGAGAACAATGATCCGCGCCTCCGGGCGTTTTTCCCGCAAGGCCTCAACAATATCGAGCCCGTTTCCATCCTCAAGCCGAAGATCAACAACCGCATAGGCAGGGGTTTTGGTGGCAACAATCGCGCGACCCTGCGCAACACTTTGAGCAATCAAAGGCTCAAACCCCCGCTTCTCCATCGCCCGCGCCAAACGCTTCACAAAAGGTTCGTCATCATCCACGAGAAGCAAAGTATTGTCTTCGCCAATTTCTTGGAGTTCTAAGCCGTCCATAAGTCCCTCAGTCTAAGCCACCACAAACTAGGATATATCCTGTGGCAGGGAAACAAAAATAGACCGACCTTAGACGCGATCTACAAAGCACCCCACCTGTTCGGCCATTTTCTCTGCCGACAGGTCCCGACGGAAAATTTCAAGCAATCCATCCTGTGGAGACATCAGATAAGTGAAAGTGGAGTGGTCCATCAGATAGTCCTCCTCATCCTCTCCGTGCTTTGAAAAATAGACGCGGTAGGCTTTGGCGGCGGCGTTCACATCCTCTACGCTCCCCGTAAGACCAATCATCTCATCGTCAAAATAATCGGTAAATTCTTTCATGATTTCAGGGGTGTCGCGGACCGGGTCAATGGTCACAAAGAGATCGCCCACCGGCTTGCCCTGATCGCGCAACAGACTGGCAACCTCTGCATTGCGCACTCCATCAAGCGGGCACACATCGGGGCAATAGCTATATCCGAAATAGACCAGCGTAGGGCCGGTTATGACGTCCTTTTCGGTGACCTTATTCCCGTTTTCGTCGATCAAGGAAAAAGGCCCGCCAATTGCTCCGGATCCACCAGCGATCTTCGATGTACGGCATTGGGCGAAGCGATCTTCCCCGGGTTGTGCGGAAATCCAGTAGAAGACCGTAATCGCGAGGCCAATCAGGACCGCTGCAATTCCCAAAGTGGCAAAGAGACCTGCCTTGTCTGAAGCAGTATTTTTGGCCATGGATCAACCTCTCAATGAAACGCTTAGACCTAATGTCAGTTCAAACCCTCAAGTTTCAAGGGGTAAGACTGTCGCAACGGCTTGGAGTAGTTCGAATTGAACTGTAAAAGCGAGCTCATGACTGATCAGACGCCCTCCTTTCAAACCGCCGCGCCCACCAGCAACACGAGGGGCGACTGGGTCCGGTTGCGCACTTTGGTGGCTTTGCGCTGGCTGGCGATATCGGGTCAGATTGCTGCAGTCCTGATTGCCAGTCGCTATCTCGACGTCGATCTGCGTCTTGATTTATGCGGATTGGCCATTGCGGCATCGATCCTTTTCAACCTTGTCGCACTGGCAACAAACCCCGCCAACAAGCGCCTGAACGAGGTAAGCGTTACAGCGACCCTGCTTTTTGACGTTTCTCAACTTTGCGTGCTTTTGTACCTGACGGGTGGACTTAGCAACCCGTTCTCCCTGTTGCTTTTAGCGCCGGTCACGATCTCGGCGACAGCCTTGCGTCTGGCATCAACCCTTCTGGTTGGAAGCGTTGCAATCGTCGCGATCACCTTTCTGGCTTTCTTTAATGAACCACTCACCCTTGTGGATGGGACGCTCATTGCGCCACCCAAGCTGCTCGTTGTCGGCACTTGGGCGTCTCTGGTCATCGGTATTATCTTTGTGGCCGGATACGCCAGACGGATCACAGTGGACAATCTGGCCATGTCGCATGCTCTGTCAGCCACCCAGATGGCCTTGGCGCGCGAACAGCAGTTGACCGCTTTGGGCGGCGTTGTTGCGGCGGCAGCACATGAGTTGGGGACACCTCTTGCGACCATAAAACTGGTCTCCACTGAGCTTGCAGAAGAGCTGCAAGACCGCCCCGATCTGTTGGAGGATGTGGACCTGATCAGCTCCCAATCGGAGCGCTGTCGGGAGATCCTGCGGGACATGGGTCAGGGCGGCAGAGATGACGCGCTCATGCGCCACGCTCCGTTTTCTGCGGTGGTTGCCGAGGCCGCCGATCCCCATCTGGAGCGCGGTAAAACGGTGATCCTCAGGATAGATGGCGTCGCGATTGATATGGCCCTACCTGAACAGCCGCTGATCCCCAGATATCCTGAAATTATTCACGGCATGCGCAATCTCATCCAAAACGCCGTCGATTTTGCCCATGAGACCGTTTGGGTGGACATGGGTTGGAACGAGACCTCTATCTGGCTCTCCGTGGGCGATGATGGCACCGGTTTTTCGCCCGACCTCAGCGGTCTTTTGGGAGAGCCTTATGTGGGCACGCGAAAGCGCAGTTTTTATAACGCGCGCAAGCGGCCCGACTATGATGGCATGGGGCTCGGGCTGTTCATTGCAAAGACCTTGCTGGAGCGCACCGGAGCCACGCTGATGTTCTCCAATGCGCCGGCTTTGGAAAGGGACGCCAGTGATCGCGCCCAAACGCCGCTTGAATACGCCCAACCCAGCGGAGCCATTGTCGAGGTGCGCTGGCCCAGAAACAAACTGGTGCAAACAACCGATCCGACTCGCAATCCGCTTGGTAAAAACCGACTTAACTAACCGAGATTGTTAATCATTTGTTAAGCGTAACGGCCCTAAGCAAGCAGAGGTAAAGGAAGGGTCTTGCGATGGAGATGTCTGCCTCGAATATCGTGGCGCCTACCTTTGGGGGGATGCCGCTTCTTTCCGTTTTTGCGATGGTCCTCGTTCTGAGCGCTCTGACGGCCTGCGCCTCGGTCTATCTGTTTCGGAAAATGACCCGCTTGGATCGTTTCGGGCGATCAACCGAGGCGGATATTTTGATGTCAGGTCATCGCGCCTTTTTATTCCTTGGAGAAAAAGTCGTCTTCGCCACTTCGGACGGGCGTGATCTTCTTAGGTCGATGGGTGAAGAAACCAGCCCTTGGGACCGCATCAAAGACTATCTTTTATCATGTGATCCGGCCTTGGATGAAAAGCTTCATGCCTTGCGAATTGATGGCACCTCCTTTCGTCACAACACCCTTGATCGTGACGGGGTATTGTTGGAAGTCACCGGCCAACCGCGCAGAGGCTTTCTGTCGCTGTCCCTTCGTCAAATAGAACCGATGGAGTCCGAAAGCCCGGCCCAAAGTGGTCTGAGCGCCCCGATGGCTTCAAGCCAAGATCTGGCCAAGATGCTCGATAATCTTCCCTTTCCGATCTGGTCTCGCACGCAGGAAGGTCGCGTGATCTGGGCCAATCTTGAAACGCACAAGCTGTGCGATGGGGAGGGGTCTGTTGATGCTTCTGATTTGACCCTGCCGTCAGCCTTCACACTTATGGATGAGGACATTGGCGTGACGCAAGAGCGGCGGGTCTCAGTCGGGACGGATGACGGGCAAAACCAGAGTAAAATCTGGTACAACCTCTTTGAGCGCCCATTGGAGAACGGCGATTTCTTTGGCTACGCCATCGACGCGGATGACGTTATCACCGTGGAAAAAACGCTTAGACGGTTTGTGGCCACACTCACCGAAAGTTTTGCGCAACTCTCCACCGGTCTGGCTATTTTTAACGCAGATCGAAGGCTCACAATCTTTAACCCTGCCATTTCTGATCTTTTGCAGATTGATCCGGTCTGGCTGGCCTCTTCACCGGGGTTTCGCGACTTCATGAACCGTGCCCGCGACAATCACATGATCCCCGAGCAGAAAACCTCGGCGGATTGGAAGAAAATGATCCAAGCAATCGAAAAAGGGGCCGAGGAAGGTCGGTTGAGCGAAAAATGGGTCTTACCATCGGGCCAGACCTTCAAAATCACCGGACGCCCTCATCCACACGGGGCGATTGCGCTCATGATCGAAGATATCTCGACCCGCATTTCTCTTGAGCGGCGCTATCGCTCGGAGATTGAGCAAAGCCGCACAACGCTCGACTATCTGTCCGAAGCGATCTGCGTTTTGGACACCACAGGGGCGCTTGTTTACGCTAACGCCGCCTTTGGTGAGATTTGGGAGTTTGATCCAAAAGCCAATCCGGAGACCGCCAATATTGTCGGACTAACCGCGCTTTGGGGGGAGGCGTGTAAACCCACTCCGGTTTGGGGGGATTTACGGGAATTTGTCACAAGTCTTGATCAAAGAGCGTCATGGACATCGGATATCGAACTCCAAGATGGTCGCGCGTTTAGTGCGTTGTTCGCGCCACTTCCGGATGGCTCCACCCTGACAACATTCACGCCTCGCATTGCGGAGCAATCCGATGCGCTCCCTCAAGATCACCGCGCAGAGGTGTTGATCCTCGAACTGGCCGTCGATCACATGAAGGAAGTGGTTCAAAACCTAACGGAAAAGCTCGCCCAACAGGAAGATGCTATGGCCTTGGTGGATGAGGCAGATGATCCGATTAAAGACACGATCAGCTACACAGAGCGGTTGCTTCGATTGCGCCAGAACAACACTCCAAAAGAGGAGGTCATGTTCGAGACGCTGTCCCATGACCTGACCGCATTGCTGAACGAAAAGAATGCGGGTCTGGCATTGACCTGTGAGACCATCATTGATGAGGGCGAGCCTAGGCCGGAGAAAAAACGACTGTTGTTCAATATCATGCTGGTGGTCCGCTCCTTGGTGGCTCCAAAAGCAAATGTCGATTTGTCGGTGGCCGAAATGGAAGAAGCCATCTCTCTGTCCTGCATGTTCCGTGGCAATTCTGACGCGCAAAATGTGGCCGAGGCCGCCGGACTGCCGTACCGGATTCTTGTCCGCTATGTGCGCGAGCGCGGTGGAGAAGTCGAGTTGAACCGCCTTGATGACCGGGGCTTGATCAAAATTTCCTGCACAATTCCTACACCCAAAGAAGAAACGCTCCCAACTTCTGCCAAAGAAGACATCTCCCCAAATCAAGCAAACGCGTCTTGAACTTACGCTGATTTAACCCCAAATTGGCGGCCAATTGTCCGCTTGGGAGATCGCGTGACCCGAACACTCACTCTGCACTCCGAGACGGACACGCGCCGCTTGGCCGAAGCTTTACTTACAAGCCTGAAACCGGGCGATTGCGTTCTTCTCAAAGGGCCCGTTGGCGCTGGAAAATCCGCCTTGGCGCGGGCAGTAATTCAAACACAAATGCGCAGGGATGGTGTGGTTGAAGATGTCCCTTCACCGACATTTACGCTTGTTCAAACCTATCAAACCTCTCGCGGTCTGTTTTGCCATGCTGATCTTTACCGATTGTCCGACGGCTCGGAGCTTGAAGAGCTGGGCTTTCCGGAGATTTTTGACAATGCGATTTCGTTGATCGAATGGCCCGAAAGGCTCGGATATCTGACCCCTCAGCGTTCTTTGGAGATTACTTTAAGTTTCCCGGATTCCTCTGAAACACGGCAGGCAACACTATTGCCCTCAGGAGAGGGCTGGGGTTGGATAGAGCATATCGATCAGACTGGCGCCGGAGCATAATGACCTCCTTTTTCCCCAAGTCAGACAAAAGACGCGTGTTCGGTATTCCACCGGGTTGCGATTTCTCTGTGGCATTTCTGGACGGGTTGAAAGAGCGCTTGAGCGGGCAGCCACCAGAGGCCATAGCGCGCGTGGAAATATACACCAATACACGACGCGCGGCGCGCCGATGGGAGGAGCTGTTTTTGAACGGGCAGGCGTCCTTGCTGCCTCAAATCAAAGTCATCACCGACATCGTCAAAAACCCGGTTTTAGGACTAAAACACGATCCCGCGGAGACCGAACTGTCAAAGCAATTGATAATGATGCAGGCCGTTCGAAAGCTGTTGGAAAGCGGGCAATCAACCGCGCCCGTTTCTGCGGCTTTCGATCTGGCTGGGTCTTTAAATGCATTAATGGACGAGATTGAGGGCGAGGGCCTTGAGCCGGGTGCTCTGAGCACTTTGGACATCAGCGATCATTCGACCCATTGGCAAACAGCGCTCCAGTTCCTCCAGATCATCGAGGACACCTCTATCGGGAAAAGTTCAGATGCGCTTGGCGCGGAAGCCATGCAACGGCTGGCCGTCGAAAAACTGTCCGCAATATGGGCTGAAGATCCGCCTCAACATCCGGTTTTGGTGGCGGGTTCAACGGGCTCTCGGGGCACAACTGCGCGCCTGATGGATGCGGTTTTAAACCTCCCACAGGGCGGGATTGTGCTGCCCGGTTTCGACTTTGAATTGAAGGACGACATTTGGGATAATTTAACCGGAGACAAAGACCCGTCCATTGATCACCCTCAGTTTGGATTTGCTCAACTGTCCAAGACTTTAGATTTTTCGCTGGGCGATGTGGCGCAATGGGGTGCGCAAAAGCCCGCTGCTCCGACCCGAAACGCGTTGGTCTCACTTGCCATGCGACCTGCTCCTGTGACGGATCAATGGCTGTCTGAGGGTCCCGCGCATGAAGGCAATCTGGATCAGTCGACCAAAGACCTTGCGCTCATCGAGGCCCCGAACGAACGGGCAGAGGCCGCATCAATCGCAATTGCGCTTCGAGAGGCTGTTGAGCACGGTAAGCGGGCCGTTTTGATCACCCCCGATGCGACCCTGTCGCGACGTGTTACCACCAATCTGGAGCGTTGGGGCATCGTTCCTGATGATAGCGCGGGCGTTCCCTTGCGCTTCACGCCACCGGCTATTTTCCTCGATCTGGTTCTACAGACGGCCAGAGAAGCGCCCGATACCGCAAGTTTTGCAGCCGTGTTGAAACATCCCCTTTGCGCCTCGGAATGGGATCGCGGCAAACATCTTCGACTGACGCGTCGGCTTGACGTCAAAGTGTTGCGCGACATCGGGCCTAGGATCAATTGGGACGCCATAAGGGAGTGGTCCAAGGAAATCGAGGATGCGCCTGAATGGGTTGAATGGCTGAGGGCAGTGTTCATCGAACCAACCCATTCCAGTCTGTCAGGACACGCTGAGGCCCATCGGGAGGCTGCGAGCAAACTGGTGAGCGGCCCCAATGGCAGTTCAGATGCAGCACTTTGGGACAAGAATGCGGGCGAGACAGCCGCCACGATCTTTGATCAATTGGCCAAGGAAGATGCTTTTGCGGGGGACATCTCGGATTTCGAATACAAGAGCATTTTCCGAGCGCTCGTGGGTAAAGAATCTGTGCGCGAGGAAGGGTTTATCGCCGACAAGCGCGTTGCCATTTGGGGGCAATTGGAGGCCCGTGTTCAATCTGCTGATCTCGTCATTTTGGGCGGCCTTAATGAGGGGACTTGGCCGAAACTTCCCCCTCCCGATCCATGGCTCAGTCGACCTATGCGGGGTGATTTGGGGCTGCAATTGCCGGAACGGCGCATTGGCCTATCCGCACATGACTTCCAGCAAGCCATAGCCAATGGCGAAGTGATCCTGAGCCGCAGTCAGAAAGAGGATAACACGCCGACGGTGGCCTCCCGCTGGCTGACCCGGCTCGACAACTTACTGCAAGGCATCGGAGTGTCTGGTGAAGAAAGCCTGAAACAGATGCGGAGCCGTGGGCAGCGCTTTATCGAGCTGTCCAAATTGCTCGACAAAGCGCCTGAACAAATCGCTCCTGAGCCAAGGCCTTGCCCGGCACCGCCTGTGGCGAAACGCCCCAACCGGATTTCTGTGACCCAAGTGGAGCGTCTCATTCGCGATCCTTATTCCGTATATGCGGAGAAAGTGCTGGGCCTAAGGTCGCTTCCGGTTATGGGGCGAACCGCTGATGCACGGGATCGGGGGACCAGTTTCCACAAGGTTTTGGAGAACTTCATTGACGCGGTCGCGGGTGAAATTCCGGAAAATGCACGTCAGGTTTTTGATGATATTGCCAAGGAAACCTTAACAAACGTGGTGCCTTGGGCGGCCGAGCGTCGTATATGGCTCGGCCGTCTGTCGCGCATTGCAAACAGCTTTATCGCGCGGGAACATGAGCGGCGTGAGATCGCGCGCCCATCCCTGCGTGAGGTGAAAGGCAGCATCAAAATCCCGGATACGTCCCGCGCCCTTTCGTTGACCTGTCAGGCGGATCGTATTGATGTCTCTGCCGACGGTACAATTGCCATTTACGATTATAAATCCAGCCTGCCGACGAATAAGCAAGAACAGTTGTTTTCCAAACAGCTGGAGTTGGAGGCGCATATGGCGATGAAGGGCGGGTTTGAGGATCTAGGCAAGGTGCGGACCAAATACCTCGAAATAATCGGTCTCTCAAAAGCCAATTCTTACCTGCCGTTGGATTGCGATCCGGACACAATCGCTGATATGTGGACAGATTTTCTCAAGATTATCGCCCATTTCGAAGCGCCGGAAAACGGATACGCCGCGCGGCTGCGCCCCATGCAAGTGGTTCCTTGGGGGGATTATGATCATTTGGCCCGTCGCGGGGAATGGGAAGACAATGCGGACCTGTCTTCAAGGCCGATCCCATGACCTCGGATGCAACCCAGCGCCAGAACCGCGCCTCTCGCCCTGAAAGTTCAACTTGGGTTTCCGCCAATGCGGGTTCTGGTAAGACGCGGGTTTTGACGGATCGGGTTGCGCGGCTTTTGCTGAACAAAAACGACCCTCAGAAAATTCTTTGCCTTACCTACACCAAGGCTGCCGCCGCAGAGATGCAAAACCGTCTGTTCCAGCGGTTGGGCAAATGGGCGATGCTTGATGATACCGGTCTGCGCAAGGCGCTGAGCGATATTGGTGAGACGGGTGAAAACTATAATGATGAAGCGCTCAAGCGGACCCGAACGCATTTTGCCCGCGCGTTAGAGACCCCCGGTGGCCTGAAAATCCAGACCATCCACGCGTTTTGTGCAAGCCTTCTTCGGAGATTTCCGATTGAAGCGGGTGTCTCCCCTCAATTTCGCGAAATGGAGGACGGGCAGGCACGGCTTTTGCGAGCCTCCGTTCTTGATCAAATGGCTCGAGAGGAGGACACATCTCCATTCGATGCTCTTGCGCGGAATTTAACCAATGAGGACGCCCTTGACCGCCTGTTGATGGATATTCTGAAGAACAAGGCGCTGATAGAGGGTTTTGATCGAAGCCAATTGGCAGGAACGCTTGGGATTGAGCCGGA
>CAZXRG010000003.1:28200-43872 GCA_964642935.1 uncultured Rhodobacterales bacterium
TTTATCGCCAATTACGAACGCGCCAAATCCGCCCAAAACCTGCTTGATTTCGACGATCTCATTGAGCGAACGCGTGGTCTCTTGTCCGACAGCCAAATGACCCAATGGGTGCTCTACCGCATCGATAACGGGATTGATCACATATTGGTCGATGAGGCTCAGGATACCTCGCCTGCGCAATGGGACATTGTCGAAAGTCTCAGCAAGGAGTTCACCGATGGGCAGAGCGCCTCTGCCGTCAATCGCACGCTTTTTGTGGTTGGTGACAAAAAGCAGTCGATTTTTGGGTTTCAGGGCGCGGATCCAGAAGAGTTTCATACCAAGCAAGAGCTGTTCTCGGACAGATTTCTGCTGGCTGGAAAGACGCTTGAAAGCATCCAGCTTCCCACGTCATTTCGCAGCGCTCCACCCATCCTCAAACTGGTCGATCAGGTCTTTTCCAACGATCTGGGGGCTTTGGGTGGCTCGCCGACCCATGAAGCTTTGGAAAAAACGCCCGGACGCATTGATCTTTGGGCTTTTGAAGCAAAAGACAAGGCAGCGGAAAAACCTTTTTGGTGGGAGCCTGTTGATACCGTCCCAAGGTCTGATCCGGTTCAAAAGCTTGCGATCAAGATTGCCGATCATATCGATAGTCTCATTAAAGCGCAGACCCCGATACATACTAAAGACGGCACAAGGGTGGTTCGGCCAGGTGACTTCCTAATTCTTGTGCGCTCCCGGTCTCGGTTTTTCCATATTCTAATCGATCAGCTTAAGAAAAACGGCGTGCCTGTTGCGGGTGCGGATCGCATGAAAATTGGGGAGCAACTGGCCGTTCGAGACCTCGTCTCCTTGCTCAAGTTTCTCGACAATGAGCTGGATGACTTGTCCCTTGCCGAAGCGCTTCGCTCGCCCATTTTTGGCCTATCCGAAAGCGATCTCTTCAATATCGCCCACGACCGTAGCGGGACGCTTTGGCAAAGCTTGCGTCAGAGCGCCCATGCACAAGCCATCGACATTCTCGACGATCTGCGAAAACAATCTGACTATATCCGTCCGTTCGAACTCTTAACGCGTATCCTGACACATCATGGTGCGCGGTTGAATTTCAAGGCGAGGCTCGGGGATGAATGTGAGGATGCGATTGATGAATTGCTGTCACAATCCGTCACGTTTGAAACCTCCGATACGCCAACTTTGGGTCGATTTTTGTTTTGGCTGTCAGCGCGGGACATCGAAATCAAACGCGACATGGAGGGGGGGCGCAACGAGGTTCGTGTGATGACCGTGCATGGTGCGAAGGGTCTTGAGGCGCCGATTGTTATAATCCCTGACACCTCGGTTCTTAAGGTCGGCAATAAAAAGCCACCGATTGGGTCTATCGATGGGCAGGTGTTTTGGGCGCAAAGTAAAGAGAATGAACCTCAGATTTTGCTTGATGTGGATGGGGCAAGGCAAACGGCAGATGCCTATGAATACGCGCGTCTTTTGTATGTCGCACTTACCCGTGCTGAAAATTGGTTAATTTTCGCAGGCGCGGGCGAGGCAAGCAAGGACCCGGACAACTGGTACAATCGTGTCACATCCGCGATGCAGGCTTTGGGCGCGCAAGAGACAGATGATGTCCTTTCGATAACGCATCGTTGGGAGGGGGCAATTGAGGCGGTGAATGAGCCTACTGAAACGCCGATTCAGGGCGAAGCTTGGTTGGAGAGCAGTCCAGCCGGTTACTCTGACCCTCGTGTTATCATCTCACCCTCCAAGTTCGACGGGCCCCATGCTCTGCCCGGGGACTATGTGGAGGACGGCACCATTCGGGGTGATCTCATTCACAAATTGTTGGAGGTTCTGCCACATCAACCGCGTGCCTTGTGGGAGGGTCAGGCTTCGCAAGTTTGCGGTGATGTTCTGGACTACCAAGAGCTATTGTCTGAAGTTGAAGCGGTGATCGAAAAGCCGGAGTTTAGCGATATCTTCAGCCAAAATACTCTGATTGAGGTCCCGATCACCGCAAAACTTGAAGCGTTGAATGGGCAGATCATCAACGGCCGGATTGATCGACTTCACATCGGCCCTGACAAGGTTTTGGCGGTAGATTTCAAATCGAATCTGATGGTTCCTGCGAATGTATCGGAAATTCCCAAGGCCATTCTTGCCCAGCAAGGCGCTTATGCAGCAGCTTTGGCACAGATTTATCCCGCTTTAGAGATCGAAACTGCAATAATCTGGACCAGAACGGCCAATATGATGACACTTCCGCACGCCGCCGTGAACGCGGCGCTACGCACTGCAACATCATCTTGACCCGAGGGGACCTGCTACATAGGTTGAGCCCCTAGATATAGTAGTCCGAACGGAGCAAAAGCATGGCCACTGTAAAAGTAACAGACGACACTTTCGACGCGGAAGTGAAAAACTCAAGCATACCCGTAATTGTGGACTTCTGGGCAGAATGGTGTGGTCCATGTAAACAAATCGGCCCAGCGCTTGAGGAGCTTTCAGCCGAATACGACGGGCGCATCAAAATTGCGAAGATCAATGTGGATGAGAACCCGAATTCTCCGTCCCAATTTGGTGTCAGAGGCATTCCGGCTCTGTTTATGTTCAAAGACGGCGAGGTTGTTTCCAACAAGACCGGAGCGGCTCCTAAAGCGGCCCTTCAAGGGTGGATCGAAGAGAGCCTGTAAGGCTCGAAGCGAATTAATTTGAATGGCGCTTACACGTTTGGCGCCATTCATAACTTGATCACAGTTTGTACCGTCTTGAAGCCAGAAGATTAACCAAACTGAAAGACCTTTGACCTCATCCATTCATACGATCCACGGATGAGGACGACTATGGTCGCTGTTGCCTACACTGTTGCATTTGAAGGCGTCACGGCGCGATTGGTGGAAGTCCAATGCGCGGTTGTTGCGGGGCTTCCAGCGTTCAATATCGTCGGCCTCCCAGACAAGGCGGTCTCAGAGGCGCGGGAACGGGTTCGGGCTGCGATCACAGCGCTTGGACTGGCGTTGCCTGCCAAGCGGATCACCATCAATATGAGCCCTGCTGATCTTCCAAAGGAAGGCTCTCATTTCGACCTTCCCATCGCTTTGTCGCTATTGGCCGCCATGAATGCCATCCCAGCCGACGAAGTTGCCCGTCATGTCTCTCTGGGTGAGCTATCTCTTTCTGGCGATCTGGTCACGGTTTTGGGGACATTACCAGCAGCTTTGGCAGCGGCGGAGGCTAATATGGGTCTGATTTGTCCCGTCTCTTGCGGGCAGGAGGCTGCTTGGGTCGGTGCCTGTCAGGTGACAGCCCCGTCATCTTTGCTGGCAATCATGAACCACCTTAACGGCAAAGCGATCCTCCCGAACGCCGAGCCCGGACGGATTGAAGAGGTGAGTACCCAACGCGATTTGGCCGATGTGAAGGGGCAGGAACGGGCCAAGCGGGCTCTGGAAATATCTGCTGCAGGGCGGCACCATTTTTTGATGGTCGGATCACCCGGTTCGGGCAAATCCATGATGGCACGCAGGCTTCCAAGCATTCTTCCCCATTTGAGTGCGGAGGAGGCTTTGGAGACCTCCATGGTGCACTCCGTCGCCGGACTGTTGGGAAAGGGCGGTATCTCCTATGAACGCCCGTTTATGAGCCCGCATCACACGGCCTCCATGCCTGCGATTGTCGGCGGGGGGCGAAACGCCAAGCCGGGAGAGATTTCATTGGCCCATCATGGCGTGCTGTTCATGGATGAATTTCCCGAGTTCCCCCGCGCCGTCTTGGAAACGCTGCGCCAACCCTTGGAGACGGGAGATGTCGTTGTGAGCCGCGCCAATGCCCATGTGCGCTACCCATGTAAGTTCCTCCTGATCGCCGCTGCCAACCCCTGCAGATGCGGGTATCTGGCGGATGCGGAGCGGGCCTGTGCGCGGGTGCCCATTTGTGGGGAGGATTACCTTGGCCGCATATCCGGCCCACTTATGGATCGGTTTGATTTAAGGGTCGAAGTGCCTCCGGTTTCAATGACTGATCTCGACATTGATACGCCAACCGAGTCTTCCGCAGCCGTTGCCAGCCGTGTTGAAGCGGCGCGACAGGTTCAGACCAACCGCTACGCTGATCACAGTGATATTCGCGTGAATGCGGATGTGGATGGCGAGGCCTTGAGCGAGGTCGCAACGCCAGATGCAGATGGGAAGGATTTGCTCAATAAGGTTGCTGATAAATACCATCTGAGCGCCAGAGGATATCACCGGATTTTAAGGGTCGCCCGCACAATTGCGGACCTCGATAACTCTCAAGATGTAAAACGGCCCCATATTGCGGAGGCCGCAGGCTACCGCGTGACTTATATGAACTGAAGTTTCAGGAAGGATATGATCCGCTCGACGGCTTCGGTCGCCTCTGGCACGCGATCATGGAGGGTTTGCCAGACATGATAGGTGTCATCCCAAGTCTGCACGGTCACCTCCACATCAAACTCGCGCAGCCGATCTGCCATTCTCAGGGCATCATCAAAAAGAACCTCCTTTTGGGAGACTTGAATGAGAACTGGCGGGGCATTCTCAAAGGTCCCGAATATAGGCGAGGCGCGGGGGTCATCAGCCGGTGCATCCCCCAAATATTGCTCGGTAATTTCAGGAAAACGCTCAAGGGGAAGCATCACCTCGGTTGCATCATTACTCTTCAAACTTGGCGAACTGAGCGTCAGGTCGGTCCATGGGGACATGGCCACAACCGCAACCGGTTGAGGCAAGCCAGTGCGACAAATCTCGTGAAGGAGCGCAAAGGACAGCCCACCGCCCGCTGAATCCCCCGCAATGGCGATCCGATTGTAGCCACGTTCCAGCAAAGCCTTATAGGCCGCAACCGCATCTTCCACCGCTGCTGGAAACTTGTGCTCGGGCGCGAGCCTATAGTCGATCACATAAGCGGTGAGATCAGAGCCCTGCGCAATCCGTGCGGCCAGCTTTCGGTGCGTTTCCGGCGAGCCAATCGCATAGGCTCCGCCGTGGAGATACAGTATTGCCGCTCTTGGGCGGGCCGTTGCGGGATTGGCAACAACGCAAGGAACATCAAGCCCATCGCTGGAAAGCAAGGTGTCAGAATAAGTGACACCCGGAACCTCTCGGAACAGCTTCGATTGCTTAAGCAGCCGCGCATGACCCTCAGGTGGCCCGTCAAGCTTCGACAAAACGGGCCGTTCGAACCTTTTGAGTATCCAGTTCAGTGCGGTCAGTTTTATCGACATACTATCTACCCTTTTTGAGAGACCTCAGACCCGACCCTCGATTGCTTCCCAGATTTTTCCGGCGACGTTAATGTTATCAAAGCGTTCAAGCTCTTGAATACCAGTGGGGGAGGTCACATTAATTTCGGTCAGATTTCCGCCGATCACATCAATGCCCACAAATATCTGGCCTTTCTCCTTCAAGAGCGGACCAATTGCGGCGCAAATCTCCAGATCACGCTCGGTCAGCGCCACCTTCTCAGGCCGCCCTCCCACATGCATGTTAGAGCGCGTCTCTCCCTTGGCTGGAACGCGATTGATTGCACCAACGGCCTCGCCATCGACCAAGATCACCCGCTTATCGCCCTTGGAAACATCCGGTAAGAACTTTTGCGCAATCAAAGGCTCGCGATTGATGCCTGAGAACAATTCGTGGAGCGAGTTTAGATTGCGGTCATCAGGGCCAAGCCGGAACACGCCAGCGCCGCCATTACCGTAAAGAGGTTTCAGGATGATGTCCTGGTGCTCTTCCTTGAACGACTTGAGCGTGTCCAAGTCCCGCGCGATCATTGTGGGTGGTGTGAGGTCCTGAAACTCCAAGACCAGTAGCTTTTCAGGATAATTTCGCACCCAGAACGGGTCATTCACCACCAGAGTGTCCGGATGGATAAAGTCCAGCAGATGGGTGGTTGTGATATAGGACATATCAAACGGCGGGTCTTGGCGGAGCCAGACCACATCCCAATCGGCCAGATCAATGGTCTGTTCCTCGCCAAGCGTGAAATGGTTGCCGATCTCGCGGCGCACTGTGAGTGGCCAGCCTTTGGCGGTCACTTTGCCGTTCAGAAAAGCGATCTTGTCAGGCGTGTAATAAAACAACTCGTGACCCCGTGCCTGCGCTTCTTCGGCAATCCGGAAGGTGCTGTCGGCGTTTATATCAATGGGTTCGATTGGATCCATTTGAATGGCAACTTTTAACGGCATGTAGGTCTCCAATCTTAAAAAACAGGCGCGTTCTCGATGATTTCACAAACGCCTGATTGGTCTATCAGCGCAGCATCGAAACGCAAGTCGATCAAAGGTGGCAAGCCACGCTCGCTCACAAAGAGTTCAGCGGAGCCCATGATCCGCATCCATTGTTTTTCGGATATGGCATGGGCGGCGTCCGCGTGGGTTTTGCGAGCTTTCACTTCGACAAAGATAAGGACGTCATCAGAGCGGACAATCAAATCGATCTCGCCAGCCTGTGAGCGCCATCGTTTCTCGACCAGTTCATAACCCTTCTCCATATAGTAACGCTCGGCGATATCCTCGGCGGCGAGACCGTTGAGATAGGTCGTTTTGCTCATGTCCGGTTTAACTCTAACGCGCGATTATAGGCGGTTTTTCGAGCCACCCCCAAGGCCTTGGCCACCTCAGACGCCGCATCTTTGACCGATTGCGACTTGAGAGCGTCGGTAAGTGCTGCATCCAGATCTGCCTCTGTGACCTCTTGGGCGACAGGGGGGCCCAGCACGATCACCAGTTCGCCTTTCAGGGGCATCTCTGCCTCCCGTTTTGCCGCAACCTCACCGAGCGAGCCACGAAGGGCCTGTTCGAACTTCTTGGTCAACTCACGGCATACGGCGGTTGGGCGTTCAGCACCAAAACTCTCGATCATCGCAGTAAGCGTTTTATCCAGACGTTTGGGGGACTCGTAAAAGACAAGGGTTGCCGGAACCTGCGCGAGCTCCTTGAAGAATTGACTGCGCGCGCCTGCCTTTGTCGGCGGAAAGCCTGCAAACATGAACTTGTCTGTGGGTAGCCCCGCAATCGAAAGCGCCGCCAGCACCGCCGAGGCTCCGGGGGCTGCCGTCACGGGCGCTCCCTCCTCGATCACTGCACGGGCCAGCGTGAAGCCCGGATCAGCCACCAAAGGAGTGCCCGCATCCGATACATAAGCCACCGACTTCCCGTCCTCAATGAAGGCAAGAATGCGCGGTCTTTGCCCCGCACCATTGTGATCGTGGTAGGGAATGAGCGGTCGATCCCGCAGTTTGATGCCGTGAATATCCATGAGTTTGCGCGTGTTGCGCGTGTCCTCAGCCGCGATCACATCCGCAGCGCCCAAAATATCAAGTGCCCTTAAGGTAATGTCTCTGGCTGAACCAATTGGGGTCGCAACAAGATAAAGACCCGACGTCAGCTGTGTTTCCGTCACATCAATGCTGCCTTTTTTAACTTGTTTCGCCGTTTACTTCGCTTGGATCGAACCTTAGTCTCCAATTCACAATGAAGTGCGGAGATTTCTGTTTAACTTGGGCGAGGACCTCATGACTATCACAGCGAAAAAATTCTTCCAGTTCTTCCGGACACGCTCACTGCTATTGGGCGCCTTCCTTCTCGCTGCTTGTGATCAATCCATCAATTTTGGAGCGTCCTCGATTCAGGCAATTGATGCGCGGAGCACCGTTAAGGTCGCGCTTTTGGCTCCTCTGGGATCGGGTCGCTCGGAGTTGGATTTCCTAGGCACCTCTCTGGTGAATGCTGCCCGTCTTGCCAATAATGATTTGGCGAATGTCGATCTCGATATCAGGGTCTATCCAACGGGTGGTGACGCCGGACGCGCAGCTGCAGCTGCGCAACAGGCGGTTGCAGAGGGTGCCCAGGTTTTTGTGGGACCACTGTTTTCAACAGCCGCTGCAGCCGTCGCTCCGGTTGCCGCGCAAAACGGACTTTCCGTTCTCAGCTTTTCCAACAACACCCAAGTGGCTGGTAACAACGTCTATTTGCTTGGTGTTACCTTTGAATCCATTGCCGATCGCGTGGTGGGCCATGCAGTTGCAAACGGACAGAACCGCATCGCTGTCGTCCACTCTGCCGACCCCGCAGGGTCTGCTGGTCTGAACGCGGCCAATCGCGCCATTGCGCGCTACGGTGCGAGCTTTGCAGGTGCCTTCTCTTACGAGCTGTCACCCGCCGGCATTTCCTCAGCTGCCCCGAACATTGCCCGGCAAGTGAACGCCGCAGGCGCCTCCGCCGTTGTACTGACAGATGATCCGGGTGCTGGTCTGGTGTTCCTGACACCGGTCTTGGCGTCTTCCGGTCTTGATTCAAAATCCACAAAGTTTCTGGGTCTGACGAAATGGAACGTCCCTGCAGAAGCCGCAACAACGCCGAGCATGCAAGGCGGTGTCTTCGCCGCTGCTGATCCGAGCATCTACAGCCAGTTTGAAACTCGCTATACCGCCACATACGGCAGTGCGCCTCACAATTTGGCGGGGCTTGCTTATGATGGCGTGGCCGCAATCGGTGCAATGGTCAGATCGGCGCGCAGCACTGGTGGCTCCGCACTCACGCGCGAGCAGATCACAAATCCCAACGGATTCGCTGGAGTTAATGGTGTTTTCAGACTCCGCAACGATGGTGGCAATGATCGCGGACTGGCCCTGATCCAACTTCGCGGTGGACAAGCCGTAACCATCGAGAGTGCTCCCCGCAGCTTCGGCGCGCCCGGCAGCTGATAAGAGAGGGTCACCAATGGCCATTTTGACCGAACCGGGCGCTGTTATGGCGTCTCCGGCTTCTTTTTGCCCCGATGAAGCTCAGCTGGCAAAAACACTGGAAGAGCTCTGTACAAATGAAGGTGATGCGGAGGCCAAAAAACAGGCCATTGCCAGCCACCTGAAAGGTACGTTGGACGAGGCAAATGCGCGGATTGGCGAATATTTCACGCAAAACACTCAAGACGTCTATTTTACGTTAAAACAATACACTGAACTGGCTGAAATCACGGTGCGGTCCGTGGTGGATGCAGTGTCGAAGTTTGTGCATCCAACGCATATCCCGACAACCTCGGAGAATATGACGATCATCTTTGTGGGTGGCTCTGGGCGTGCTGAAATGGCTCCGTTCTCCGACATCGACCTGCTGTTTTTGACCCCTTACAAAAAGTCGGCTTGGGTAGAGAACGTTCTGGAATCCGTTCTACATGTCCTTTGGCAACTCAAGCTAAAGGTTGGGTATTCTGTGAGGACCGTCGCGGAATGTTTGCGGATGGCCAAAGAGGACATCACGATCCGCACCAATCTTCTGGAAATGCGGTACCTCATGGGGGATGAGGCGCTGTCTGAGGAGCTGGAAACACGTCTTTGGACGGAGATTTTTGCCACCACTGGTCCTGAGTTTGTTGAGGCAAAACTCGAAGAACGCTCGGCCCGTCATAAGCGCCAAGGTGGCTCGCGCTATCTGGTCGAGCCCAATGTGAAGGAAGGCAAAGGCGGCCTTCGCGATCTTCAAACGCTCTTTTGGATCACAAAGTACCTGAACCGATCCAAGACTGTCTCGCAATGGGTCGAAATGGGGGTTCTTAACGCCGACGAGTTTGAACTGTTCCATGAAGCGGAGAGCTTTCTTTGGACGGTACGGTGCCTCATGCATTTGATCACCGGACGTGCCACAGAAAAACTGACGTTTGATCTGCAGGTCGAGGTCTCTGAAGCGCTTGGTTTCAAGGATATTGACGGCATGAGGGGTGTTGAGCACTTCATGCAGCAATATTTCCGACATGCCAAAAACGCGGGCGAAATCACGCGGATCATTCTGGTTGATCTTGAAGAGCAGCACGTCAAGCAGCGCCCTTCCTTTTCCAACACGCTCCGCAATGTGCTGAGCTTTTCGCGCGACAAGACATCTCAGGGTTTCAAAGATCAAAATGGCCGTCTTGCCATTGCAGATCCGGATGCGTTTCTGGCCGATCCGGCGAACATCATGCGGCTGTTTAAAGAGGCCTTGAGGTCCGATCTTCTGCTGCATCCAGAAGCGATGCGGTTGATTGCCTCCAACCTTCATCTGATCGATGACAACCTGCGCAAAAGCAAAGAAGCCAGCGACATTTTCATCGGCCTTCTGACTGATCCGGAAAACCCCGAACGAGCCTTGCGGCGGATGAATGAGCTGGGAGTTCTGGGCGCTTTTCTACCCGAATTCGAGAACATTGTGGCGATGATGCAGTTCAATATGTATCACCACTACACCGTCGATGAGCACACAATTCAGTGCATTTCGGTCCTCAACCAGATCGAACAACAAGAGCTGACCGAGGATTTACCGCTCGTATCGGGTATCTTGAAGCAAGGGATTAATCGCAAAGTCCTTTACATGGCTTTATTGCTCCATGACATCGGTAAGGGACGCCCCGAAGCCCATGAGATCATTGGTGCCAAACTGGCCAAGACCATGTGTAAACGTTTGAAGATGGACGCAGCCGACACAGAAACTGTGGTCTGGCTGGTGCGCAATCACCTGCTGATGTCTGATGTGGCGCAAAAACGCGATATATCGGACCCCAGAACGGTCAGCGATTTTGCGAGCCATGTGCGCACGAAAACCCATCTGAACCTACTCACTGTGCTGACTGTCTGCGACATTCGCGGTGTGGGGCCGGATCGCTGGAACAACTGGAAGGCCGTCTTGTTGCGCCAGCTTCACAGCTTGACTCTAGAGCATCTCAACGAAGGCTCCGAGGCCGTCTCCAAGAGCCGTCAGGAGCGCATTCTTGAAGCACAGGCTCTCTTCAAAAAGCGGGCCCGTCATGTGTCTGGCGAGAGCTTGGAAGAGGAACTGTCACGCCATTATGCAGGTTTCTGGCTTGGCACGGACGTTAAAGCCCAATTGGAGCTGTCCAAGCTAAGCAGGGATGTCGATTTTGGCGATATTCAAAGCGACATCCAGATGGATAAAAGCCGTGATGCGACGCGGGCTTGTTTCTCGATGATCGACCATCCGGGGATATTCTCGCGTCTCACAGGGGCTTTGGCGATTGCCGGGGCTAACATTGTGGATGCGCGGTCTTACACGACCCGCGATGGTGTGGCGACGAGTGTGTTCTGGCTTCAGGATGCATCACGCAAACCCTATGAGAAGTCCCGATTGGGGCGTCTGCGCAAAGTGATTGGCGAGATTTTGGGTGGCGAAAAAGTTGCCCGTGAGGTGCTTAAGGAAAAGTACAAACCCAAAAAGCGCGAGCGGCCTTTTGTGGTTCCGACCAATATCTCGATCGACAACGAAGGCTCGGAAATCTTTACGATTATCGAGGTGGATACAAGGGATCGGCCTGGGTTGCTTCATGATTTATCGCGCACAATCGCCTCCTCTAACCTTGCAGTTAGTTCAGCAATTATAGCGACTTACGGGAACCAGGTGGTGGATACATTCTATGTGAAAGACCTCTACGGTCATAAGATTCACTCCAAACGAAAACAGGACGCAATCGAAGCCAAGCTGCGCGAGGCGATCAAAATCAGCCAAGAGCCGAGCGCGGATCTGGTTCAGAAATGAGCCGCGCTATCCGTCTTTTGCCCTCATTTCTAACGGTGGGGGTCTGGACGCTTTTAAGCCGGATCTTGGGGTTTATTCGCGATATTTTCATAGCTGGCTTCTTGGGCTCCGGTCCGGTTGCCGAAGCTTTTTTGATCGCATTTTCGCTGCCAAATATGTTCCGACGCTTCTTTGCGGAGGGTGCGTTCAACATGGCGTTTGTCCCATTGTTCTCCAAAAAGGTAGAGGCGGAAGACGGGGCGAAAGAGTTTGCGACCGATGCTTTATCGGGTTTGGCAGGCATTTTAATCGTCTTCACGGTGCTCATGCAGATCGCCATGCCGTGGCTCGTTCTAGCCATGGCGTCGGGCTTTCAAGGCGACGAACGCTTTGATTTAGCTGTATATTTTGGAAGGGTGGCCTTTCCCTACATCCTCTTCATTTCGCTCGCCGCACTGCTTAGTGGCGTGCTCAATTCATTGGGTCGGTTTGCGGCGGCGGCGGCGGCTCCGGTTTTGTTGAATGTCATATTTATCTTGGCCATGGGGCTGGGGTATGTGGCGGGGTGGGATATTGGGGCGACGCTGGCTTGGGCGGTTCCGATTGCGGGTATTGCGCAGTTGGTTCTTCTGTGGATTGCGGCCAGTCGGGCGGGGATGCGGTTGATACCCAGACGCCCCAAAATGACGCCGGAACTCAAGCGATTGGCGATCATTGCGGCGCCCGCTGCCTTGGCCGGAGGGGTCGTACAAATTAACCTTTTGGTGGGTCGGCAAGTGGCCTCTTTCTTTGATGGAGCCATTGCTTGGTTGAACTATGCGGACCGGCTTTATCAACTGCCTTTGGGGCTGGTGGGCGTGGCCATTGGCGTGGTGCTTTTGCCTGATCTTTCAAGACGCCTGCAGGCGGGAGATGCGGCAGGTGGGCAGGATGCTTTCAATCGCGCGACCGAGTTCTCATTGGCGCTTACGCTACCTGCAGCGGTGGCGCTGATAGCGATGCCTCTCCCTTTGGTCTCGGTCCTATTCGAGCGCGGCGCATTCCTGAGAAGTGACAGTATTTCAACGGCTTATGCTGTCGCGATCTACGGCTTGGGTCTGCCTGCCTTTGTGCTTCTTAAGACCGTGATGCCGCTTTATTTTGCGCGGGAAGACACGAAGACGCCGTTCAAATATGCTCTTGTCTCGATGGTTATCAATGTGGTTGTGGCGGTCGGTCTGATGAGCACCATGGGCTATCTGGCGGCTGCTTTGGGGACCACTTTGGCCGCTTGGGGGAACTTCTTCCTGCTTTGGCGCGGAACCCGAAATATGGACGGGGCTGCGACCATTGATGGGCGTTTGGCAAGGGCGGCTCCGCGCATCTTGGCGGCCTCTTTGTTAATGGGTGGCGCCGTTTGGTTTGGGGCAAATCTCATGGAGCCCTACCTTCAAACGGGTCTGATCCGCTATGTTGCTTTGCTCGGAATTGTGGTGCTTGGCGGGCTCGTTTACGCCGCTGCGGCCATCGGGTTGGGGGGTATAAATCCTGCCCAGCTTAAGGCGGGTCTGAAACGCTCTGGCAAATAGTTAACGCGCGAATCTTCTCCGAAAATAGCCATATGATTTGCATATGATTTCCGCGTGAAACGCGTATGACGCGGCGGGGTGAATCCTCGGGTTAATGCAGCGTGCGCTGCTTCATCGGTCCAGATCGCTAAAAACGGCGCTCTTCAACGCAAAAAGCCCCGGACGAACCGGGGCTTTTCGATTGTTAGTTTGTCGATGTTTTAGCCAGCCAAGCCAGCCAGTTTTTCCATCATGCTGTCAGCGATGGGCTGAAGGATCGCGCCTGCACCGGAAGATTCAATCGCGCCGTCAATCAGAGGCTTCAGAGTTGTGATGGCTGTGCCCACGATGGACTGGAATGGACCCTTCGCAACATCTGGCAATTGATCGGCCAGTCCGGTGATTTCGTCGAGCTTGGTGTTGATGCCCTCAAGCTCTGGCACGGCAGCGGCGGCAGTGTCGCCGTCAGTGATCCCGCCAACTGTGGTCGTGATACTGTCAACGACGCCTGTGAATTGATCACCCACATTCACGTCGCCCACGGACATATCCACGCTTGAGATATCGGGCATCTCCGGTGTGCTATTGCCAAGGAAGAACCAACCCAGACCCGCAAGAACCACGGCCCCGATGATCCATTTCATCATGCCGCCTGATTTTGGCATTTCAGGAGCGGACATTTCTGGAACGAATTCGGCAGCTGCTTCGGCCATTTCGGAGGCTTTTTCAGTCGCAGCACCTGTGACGGAGCCCGCCATTGCGGCCATGTCAGGCATCTCGAAATCACCCAAGAAGCCGGAGCTTTGCAGGGCGGGTGCAAAATCAGCAGGTACAGATTTTGCGATATTTCCTTTTTGGTCTGACAGGAAGGAGGCGAGACCAGCCGCGTCTAGGCCTTGCTCACTCACTTGATCTTGCAGGGAGCCCAAAGCAACCGGGCCAACAAGTCCGAGCAGACCTTTGGTTTGCTCTTCATCCGCACCGCCGTAGCCGCCAAGTGCTTTTGTCAAAGCGCCCATGGCGTTGCCGCCCAGAAGATCGGTCAGCATTCCGCCACCGGAGCGTGCCATATCAGCGGCTCCCGGGCTATTGAGTGCGGCCTCAAAGCCTGTCGGGCTTTGGACGTTTGAAGATTTCAGCAAATCAAACAGCGCACCTGCGCCGCCTCCGGTTGAGGATTTACCCACCAGTGAGGCCATAATGCTCGGCAGGGCGGCTGCGATGAGCTTTGTGGCGATTGAATTGTTAATTCCCAGCATCGAGGCTGCCTTGTTGGCAACAACCGGACCCAAGTAGCGCATGGCCATATTCATAATATTCATGGTGGTAGTCTCCCTTTGAGTTGCTGATCAGTATATGAGCGTTACCGGTGAGGTCAAACTACACGAATTTATCGTTTTTATTTAGGTTTGATGACTCTGGTATTTTCGGTCGCTTTGAAGTTGGTCGGATCCGTTTCTTTTTATCTTTGGCGCAGTCTCTCCAAGGCTTTGGAAATGCCGCCCGGTGACAGGATGATCGAGATCGCGAGGCCGGCTGCGAATCCAAACAGGTCTCCGACCCATTCTGATCCGCCTCCACCGATCAGAGTGAACAAAAACTGCAGGGCTACAAGAATGCCGATCAATTGGAAGGCTTTTAGGCGGTTTTCCCCTGCCTGTTCATAGGCTGTGAGGAGCACCCAAGTGTAGGCCCCGATCAGGCCGTAGACCGCGGGATAGGCTCCGATGAGGAGGCCGTTTTGCTCGATTGTGAGGGCATAGCCCAATGCGCCGATGATGGCGCTGCCAAAGAAGATCGCGAGCACGGCGATGATGGAGTAGCGCTCGGCTACGAATTTGCCCATGGCCAGCAGCAGGACGGCACCGAAGATGGCGTGCATGGCGTCATAGTGGATGAACGGGTAGGTGACGAAGCGCCAGAGGCCATCGAGCGGATAGGTGGCGTTTCGGCGCATCCATTCGAATAGCGCGTCGGAGAAGCCGAATGTTTGGGCCATTTGACTGCGCCAGCCAATCCCTTCGGGGCCGCCTGCAAGGCCGGAGGCGCCTGCTTGGAAGATCAGCTCGATGCCGACGATGGCCACCACCAGCAGGATGATGACGGGTGGGATGGAGTTGAAGGGCGAGACGTTGTGGTTCGGGTCATGCATGGTCTTGTGTTTAGAGGGGTGGATTTGGAATTGGAACCGTTGACGTGTTAGGGTGGTCTTGTTGTGGGGGAGATGGTTATGTTGCGTTTGTTTGTTTTGGGGCTGTTGATCTGGCCCATGAGTGCCGCTTTGGCTTGCGAGGTTGTATGGCAGCCCTCCAATCAGGAGTTGGCCAATAGCGGGTGGTTTTCCGGTGACGTTTATGTGGGCGGTCAGGAGCGCGTCTCCTATGACGCCGCCGCGGATGCGGTTGCGATTGCGCAAGAGAAGGGTGTGGCCAAGCAATTGGCGGAGCATCGGCCCTTGGCTCCGTTTGTGCGGGGGGATGCGGCGCGCTTGACGTTGGAGATGTTTGTGGCGCCTGATTTCGTTCCCAACAAGAGGTCGCGTTTGGCGATCGGCTTGCGTGGTGGGGCGGTGGCCAAGACGCGCAAAATTAGCGGCGGGGCGACGGTGGATGTTCAGGATGGTTGGTCGTT
>CAZXRG010000003.1:43972-45070 GCA_964642935.1 uncultured Rhodobacterales bacterium
AACCTGCCGCCGTCCCAAGAGCAGGCGATCTTGTATCGGAATTTCGAACTTAAGGTCGGAGATAGCCCGGAGTGTCTCAAAGGCAGTTGACGCGCTGGCTTCGCCCCGCAATAACGGGCGGGTTTATCAGACTAGGAGACTTGCCATGACCGATGCTGTGTCGAATTCGAACCACACGCGTCGCGTCTTTTCCGGGACACAACCGACCGGAAACCTGACGCTTGGAAACTATCTCGGCGCTGTGAAGCGTTTTGTTGAAATGCAGGATCAGGGCTTTGAGGACAACATTTACTGCGTTGTCGATATGCATGCGATTACGCTCTGGCAGGATCCCAAGGAATTGCACGCGGCCACTCAGGATGTGGCGGCTGCCTATTTGGCGGCGGGTCTTGATCCGGCCAAGTCGATCATTTTCAACCAGTCCCAAGTGCCCCATCATGCCCAGCTTGCATGGATTTTTAACTGTGTGGCACGCATGGGCTGGATGAACCGGATGACCCAGTTCAAGGATAAGGCGGGCAAGAATGCGGAGAATGCCTCGCTCGGGCTTTATGCCTATCCGGCTTTGATGGCGGCTGATATTTTGACCTATAAGGCGACCCATGTGCCTGTGGGGGATGACCAGAAGCAACATCTGGAGCTGACGCGGGACATTGCCCAGAAGTTTAACCATGACTTTGGCGTGGATTTCTTCCCGATCACCGAGCCTGTGATTGACGGGCCTGCCACGCGGGTGATGTCGCTGAGGGATGGCACGAAGAAGATGTCGAAGTCCGACCCCTCGGATATGTCGCGGATTAACCTCACGGATGATGCGGATTTGATCGCCAAGAAGATCAAAAAAGCCAAGACCGATCCGGAGCCTCTTCCTGAGGACGTCAAGGGCTTGGAAGATCGCGCGGAGGCCCGTGGGCTGGTGGGGATTTACTCCGGCCTGTCGGGTATGAGCGCGGCTGAGGTGCTGGCGGAACATGGCGGATCGCAGTTTGGACCGTTCAAACAAGCTCTGGCAGAAGTGGCGGTCGAGACTTTGGCCCCGATCACCAAGCGGATGAGCGAATATCTTGATGACCGCGCCGAGATCGACCGGATTTTGGG
>CAZXRG010000004.1:0-22244 GCA_964642935.1 uncultured Rhodobacterales bacterium
TCCACGACCAGTTCATCCAGAATATCTGCTGCATGCTTCATGGTTGGCCAATCCGATTGGCTTCCCATGATAATACCAACTTTAGGTGCTGACATCTCGATCCCGTTTTCGCGTCAAAAAACACGAAATAGCCGAAAATCATCGACCTATGCAATGATATCAGGCGTTAACTCGTCATCAATGCGGGTAATTTCGTCTTTTAGTGCCAATTTCTTGCGCTTTAGGCGCTTAATGGCGAGCTGGTCGGGAAAAGAGGCGTCTTCAATCGCTTGAATGGCAACATCTAGATCACGATGCTCCTCTCGCAATACTGCAAGCTTTTGCTTAAGCACGTCTTTTCGGTCCATTTGACCGGACATATGGGCGTCCTTTTGAAACTTCCTTTGGCAGATACTCTGCCCTTTGGGCATCTGTCAAAGATTCTCACCCTCTATCTCACCAGCATTCTTGAACAATCCCCTAACAGCGCCCATATTATTCCCAGTCGCCGAGTGTCGGGGCTAATCTGAGGTCGCTTCAAAAGGGCTTTTAAGACATGACAAAAATGACATTTGCATCCCATCCCTTCCTTTTGGGATTTGAGCAGCTGGATCGTTTGGTGGAACGCACCAATAAATCCGGCAATGAGGGATACCCTCCTTACAACATCGAGCAAACCGGCCAAGCGGCCTATCGGATCACTTTGGCCGTTGCTGGCTTTGGTGAAGAGGATTTAGGCATTACGGTTGAGGACAATCAACTGGTTGTTCGCGGCAAGCAAGTTGATGACGGGGCGGATAAGACGTTCCTACATCGCGGAATTGCTGCGCGTCAGTTTCAGCGCAGTTTTGTACTGGCGGATGGGGTCGAAGTGGCCAATGCCTCCATGGAAAACGGTCTCTTGCATATCGATTTACACCGGCATCAGCCCGATACAATCGTGCAATCGATCAAAATCACCAAGTCCTGAGTGTAAGGAGTAGTTTTATGAATACCAATTATGACTTCGATACAGCAAGTGATCGGCCTCAGGATGCCCGGATTGTATATGTGCGCCCATTGGACACCGATGAGCTTCCCGAGCATATTCGTGAGCAGACAGGTGATCTGGAGAAGGTTTACGGCGTCTTCGGGGCCAATGGTGAGCAGATCGCTTTAACCGCGAACCGCTCCATGGCTTTTGATTTGGCACGCGACAATGAAATGCTGCCTGTTAGCGTTCATTAATACGCGTTGGAATTAGTCTTCTTCCGCTAAGAATCGCTCGGCTTCCAGAGCTGCCATACATCCCATTCCCGCTGAGGTGACCGCTTGGCGGTAGATGTGGTCGGTGATGTCGCCGGCTGCAAAAACGCCCGGGATCGAGGTTGCGGTGGAATCGGGAGCCGTCACCACATAGCCGCCCATATGGGTTTCAAGAGTGTCTTTGACCAGTTCGTTTGAGGGCGCGTGGCCGATGGCGACGAAGACACCTTTACAATCGATCTCGGTCATCTCGTCGGTTTTCACGTTCTTCACGCGCACGCCTGTGACGCCGAGCGGGTTTTCATCGCCCAGAACTTCGTCGAGTTGATGGAACCATAGGGGCTCGATCTTCGGGTTTTTGAGGAGACGATCCTGCAGGATTTTCTCGGCCCGCAACTCGTCACGGCGGTGGATCAAAGTGACCTTAGAGGCGAAATTGGTGAGGAAGAGAGCCTCTTCCACGGCGGTGTTGCCGCCACCAATCACAACCACATCCTGACCCCGGTAAAAGAAGCCGTCACAGGTGGCACAAGCAGAAACACCAAAACCCTTGAACTTTTCTTCGCTGTCCATGCCGAGCCATTTGGCCTGAGCACCTGTGGCTAGGATCACAGCATCTGCAGTATAGGTCGTGCCGGTATCACCTTGTGCCGTGAAGGGGCGCTTTGAGAGATCGAGCGAATTGACATGATCCGCGATCACTTCGGTGCCCGCTGCTTTCGCGTGCTCTTCCATCTGGATCATCAGATCAGGGCCTTGCGTCTCTTTTATACCGGGCCAGTTTTCGACTTCCGTGGTGATGGTCAGCTGCCCGCCGGGTTGGATGCCTTGAAGCAAGATCGGCTCCAACATGGCGCGAGATCCGTAGACGCCAGCGGTATATCCGGCCGGACCGGATCCGATGATGAGAAGGCGGGTGTGTCGGGTCTCGGTCATTGTGTCAGTTCCTCAATAAGTGTCGGCCCCTCTATATGGGGAGGATTTATCAGAGGGAAGTCGGCATCACGAAATCGTCAAGGATTCCTCGTGACCGATGATTTTTGAGTGGTTGGGGTATCTTGGCTTTGCACTGGTTTTGGCCAATACAGCGAAACATTATGTCCCAAATTCGAAATATTATTGCGCAGGAAGCCTCATTCGCGTAATCCATACAACTAAAGTAGGGGATAATAATAGCATGCCGAATCTAAAGCTCGACCAAATTGATCTTATGATATTGTCGGAGCTTCAGGCTGACGGGCGCATGACCAATGTGGAATTGTCCCGTCGTGTTGGTATCTCTGCCCCGCCTTGTTTGCGCCGCGTAAAAGCGCTTGAGGATGGTGGCTTGATCGAGCGTTATCATGCGCAGGTGAATGCACGTGACTTGGGCTTTGAGGTTCAGGTTTTTGCGATGGTCGGGCTTCACAACCAGGCCGAAGTGGACCTGAGCGCATTTGAAGATAAAGCGCGGGGATGGCCGCTTGTGCGCGAGTGCCATATGCTTAACGGCGAAATCGACTTTATCTTGAAATGTACGGCCCCTGACCTGTCGACGTTTCAGAGATTTTTAACTGAGGATTTGACCTCGGCGGAGAATGTATCCTCGGTCAAAACATCGCTGGTCATTCGCTGCGCCAAAGATGAGCCGGGCATTCCATTCGAACTCTTGGAAGAGCGCGGCGAGTAGTCTTCGGCAGGTCTGCTCTAGCTGATAGTGAAATAACTGGCATCATCCTGAGGGATGATCAGAACGCCACTATTGGGTCTGGTTTCAAATGCTGTGACGCCAAGCCACACGGACAAAAGCGTGACGAAGGCAAAAACGGCGGGGGCAATCATTTCAAGTTCGGGCTGCATGATGCGTTGTGTCCTCGGTTGTCTCCTTCGCTATTACTTGCCAATAAATGCGGCAAGATCGGGGCGAGACCGCCACTTTACTTAAAACTTTATGAAGAAACGCTGATCTCGGCAGAAGGGCTCCTTTTGACGCGGTTCTATCAGTCTCAAGGTATTTTGAAACATCAGACGGAGGGTGCGTTTGGCGGTTAAAATTCAGTTAATTCTAGGTTTACTCAACTAGTTGAGTCGAATTACTATTTCGATAAAAATCAGCACCTTAAAGACGATTTTCCAAAAAATTAACAATTTTTAACGATTGCAATTAGGTCCTGATGACCGAAATCAAACGACCGTAATCCGGCTCGCTATTATGACAGGTCCGACGGTACGAAAAGAACTTTTCTGGATCGGAATAGGTGCAATGCCCGGTCCATGCGACATTCTCTAACCCCGATGCCCTCAGTCGATCGAGCACGAAACGTGGCAAATCAAACAAGGCTCGATCCGCTGTTCCATTGGCAAAATATTGGGAGAACGACGGATCATGGTCAACAAATTCATCAACAAACTCTGGCCCGACTTCATATGCAGCTTGCGAGATGCAGGGACCGACACTGGCCGCAATTTGCTCTCGACTTGCCCCCAAATCCACCATCGCAGCGATTGTCGACTCCAAGACGCCTCCAATAGCCCCGCGCCAACCGGAATGAGCGGCCCCAACGATCCCCGCTTCCGTGTCCTCAAACAAAACAGGCGCGCAATCAGCCGTTAGGATCCCCAGAGCAAGCCCTTTGGAGGCGGTCACCATCGCATCACATTTCGGCGGTTCCGACTTAAATGGCGATGTCACAGTCACGACATCAGGAGAATGCACTTGATAGACCGACAGCAGCTTGGACGTGTCCAAATCAAACGTCTCACTCACCATTTCACGGTTCATGGCCACGTTAGTCTTGTCGTCATTAGACCCCAGCCCACAATTGAGGCCCTCATAGATACCCTCAGATGTTCCACCCAAACGGGTGAAAAAACCATGTTTTGCGTTGCTCAGATTGTCTGCTTTAATCGGCGATAAACCCATAACTGACCTCAGAATCCATGCGGTGCTGAGACGCCCGCTTTTGTGATTGCCATCGCTTTAAAAAGCCTCCCCATTTCGTCGTCCTGCGTCAAGCGGTGAAGCGCGGCCGTTGCGGCTTCATCTCCGGCTTTTGACAAAACGTCTGCCCGTTCCGCAATCCCCATACTCGAGAGGAATTGACCCTGAGTGGTCAAAAAGCCCGCACATTCTCCAATGTTGCGCGCCAGATCGCCAAAATTCACGTGCGCCGTTAAGTCAGCCGTACCGGGTTCGACCAAGACGCTGACGGAGGCGTGGTTTTTGACCGCTTGGAGCGTGTCGCCGCTTCCGGCTGCATCCCCATAATCAAAAATCAAAGCTGCACCGCCCTGCTCGGCGATGGCCTTTGAGATGGTGTTAACAATATCAGCACCAATGTAAGCCCGCTCAACAATCGCGCCATCGGGAAGCTCGGGCGGGAAGCCTTTCAATTCTGTTTTCGACAGGCCAAATGTGAGCTCATCACGAAGCTGGATAACACGCTCAAGCCACATGTCTCCGACTCTTTGAAACTGTCTGATCGGCAGGGCATCAAAAAATTCATTGGCGATCAGAAACAAAGGGGCGTCGTCAATTTGATCGAGGTCATCGATCCAAACGGGCGCAACCCCCTTTAATGTAATAGCTTGCATTTCGCGAAGCTTGGGGCTGGATTCCATCAGGAAGAGCTTTGCTGCGTCCAAAAATCCTGGAACACCCTGACCAACGCGGAGGATATCAGCCATCAAGGTTCCCCGTCCCGGGCCAAGTTCGACCAAGTTGAAAGGGTCTGGAGATCCCGCATCAAGCCATGATTGGGCCAACCAAAGCCCTACCAGTTCGCCAAACATCTGTGAGATTTCCGGAGCTGTGGTGAAATCGCCGCGAACCCCAAAGGGATCACGTGTCATATAATAGCCGTGCTCGGGATGGCTCAAACACAGCTCCATATAGCGATCAATGCCCATGGCGCCGCGCTTTGCAATCTCCGCCCTTATGATCGACTCTAGCGGGTTCATGCGCGTTTTGAACTCAAAAACAGGATCATAAGTCCGATCGCCACCATCGGCAGTGACAGGACTTGGCCCATAGTTAAGCCCAAGAAAACCTGTCCAAACGGATTGTCAGGTGTCAGGTATTGCGCGTCCGCTTGCCTGAAGTACTCCACAAAGGTTCGTGCCAACCCGTACCCTAGAAAAAACACGCCGATTAAGCGCCCGGGAATGCGAAGCCACCCGCGTTTGATGCCCCAGATCATCACCGCGAATAACAAGACACCTTCCAATAGAGCCTCGTAAAGTTGAGAGGGGTGGCGGGTGCACAGACCTTCCCAATAGGCAGGACAATTCAGAGCGCTTTCGCCTGGAAACAGCACCGCCCAAGGAACGTCCGTTGGCCGCCCCCATAGCTCGGCATTTATGAAGTTGGCCACACGACCAAAAAAGAGCCCAATCGGTGCGACAGCCGCCATGGCATCCCCAACGCCCAAGGGTCTTGCGTCATGGACACGGCAAAACAACAGGCCCGCTACGATCACCCCCGCAAAGCCACCATGGAAAGACATGCCACCCTGCCAGACATAAAGGATTTCAATGGGATGGGAGAGATAATACCCGGGTTGATAAAGCAGGCAAAAACCAAGTCGACCACCTATGATTACGCCTAAAATAACGTAAGTGAGCAGATCCTCGACCTTCTCAGGGACCATCGGAGGACTTGAAGCTTTCCAAAGATGCGCCCGGCGCATAAGCGAGCGGACAATCAAAAAACCCAAGATCAATCCGACAATGTAAGCCATTGCATAATAGCGCAGCGCCAACTCAAACCCGAACAGATTAATGCTGAAAAGGTTCGGTCCAATATTTGGGAATGGAATATAGGAATTCATTTAAGGACCCTCGTTTCGGCCTCTTGTTGGAGTTTCAAGCACCCTATTGTCAAGGAACACCTTGGCATTGGACGAAACTGCCCCCATATACGATTGGAACAGATTAAGAGAAGGACGCCTCATGCAGTCTCGCAACAAGATTTTCGACGACATGTCGCAGTTGATGACCAATGCTATGGGAATGGCCCATGGTGCGCGTACCGAAGCCGAAAACGCGATGAAGTCCTTGATGGATCGCTGGTTGGCGGATCGGGATTTTGTGACCCGCGAAGAATTCGATGCGGTTCGCGCGATGGCTCAAAAGGCCCGTGAAGAGAACGATGCTTTGAAGGCGCGGATTGATGCTTTAGAGGCTAAGTAACCTCTAAAACCATCTCTATTTCGTCTTCATCAATCAACCGGCCCGTTGGTGAAAACCCGAACGCTTCATAAAATGCAGCAGCGCTTTGGGTTTCATGAGGGACATAGGATGTTTTCACTTTAGACCGGCCCAATTCTCGGGCGCGCTTGAGCAGAAAGTTCAACGCAGCGCTTCCATGACCCGCTTTTTGGTGCCTGTGGTCAATGAATAGACGCCAAAGGAACAAACACTTTGGGTCGTCTCCGTCTTCCAAGTCAGCCTCAGGATGGGCCGGGTCCCAAAGGGCCACCAACCCGACCGGCGTTTCCTTATCATAGATGAACCAAACTTCAGAAGACGGATCATAGGCATCTTGCGCCAAAGTGACCGCTGTAGGAGCAACCAGCCGAGCGGCCGTTTGTTCGGGCGTGAGTTCCAGTCGTAGAAACGGCAGCAGAGTATCTCGCGTTGGTTTGCGAAAATCGCTCATCTATTGTTACGGGCGGCCAGTAGCTTGAGGCGAAGCGCGTTAATCTTGATGAAGCCCGCAGCATCTTTTTGATCGTAAGCGCCCGCATCATCCTCGAACGTCACATGGGCTTCGGAATAGAGCGACTTATCGGACCAGCGACCGACACAGGTCACAGAGCCTTTGTACAACTTCAAACGCACCGTGCCGGAGACGTGCTCTTGAGATGTATCAATCGCTGCCTGCAACATTTCTCGTTCAGGGCTGAACCAATAACCATTGTAAATCAGTTCTGCATAGCGTGGCATCAGCTCATCTTTGAGGTGTGCCGCCCCTCTATCGAGCGTAATAGATTCAATTCCGCGATGACCTTCGAGCATGATTGTACCACCGGGGGTCTCATAGATTCCCCTTGATTTCATGCCCACATAGCGCCCTTCGACCAGATCAAGCCGCCCGATCCCGTGCTTGCCACCGAGCTCGTTCAGAGCCGTCAACATCTCTGCCGGTGAAAGTGCTTTACCATTCAATGAAACGGGGTCACCGCCCTCGTACCCGATCTCGATATGCTCCGCCTGATCGGGCGCATCTTCGGGGTGAACCGTGCGCTGGTACACATAATCGGGTGCCGCTTCTGCCGGATCTTCCAGAACTTTGCCCTCGGACGAGGTATGGAGCAGATTGGCATCCACAGAAAACGGAGCCTCTCCACGCTTGTCTGTCGCAATCGGAATCTGATGCTTTTCGGCGAAATCAATGAGACGCGTGCGAGAGGTCAGGTCCCACTCACGCCAAGGTGCAATCACCTTGATATCCGGATTCAAAGCGTAGGCGGATAGCTCAAAGCGCACCTGATCATTGCCTTTACCGGTCGCGCCGTGGGCGACCGCATCGGCTCCGACTTCCTGAGCGATCTCTACCAAACGCTTGGAAATGAGAGGGCGCGCAATGGAGGTGCCCAGCAGATAGAGCCCCTCATATACCGCATTGGCGCGGAACATCGGGAAGACAAAATCGCGCACAAACTCTTCGCGAACGTCTTCAATGTAGATGTTCTGGGCCGGGATCCCCAAGAGTTCAGCCTTGGCACGGGCTGGTTCCAGCTCTTCACCCTGACCCAAATCGGCGGTGAAGGTCACGACCTCGCAGCCATATTCGGTCTGGAGCCATTTGAGGATAATGGACGTATCAAGCCCGCCGGAATAGGCGAGCACCACTTTTTTCGGCGCAATCATGGCAGTTCCCTTAATGAGTTGCGCCACCTGTTAATTGACGCGCCCTAAAGGAGCAAGGCCCCAGCCTAATTCTGATAGGACTCGCCAAACCATTTTTCGATCAAATTGGCATAAGTTCCGTTTTCACGCAGGCGCAGAAGGGCCAGATTGATCTTTTCGGTATATTCCGACCCACTTGGCAGAGCGATCCCGTATTTTTCAGGCTGGAACAAACGTCCCACGGTGGTGAAGCGTCCCTTTCCGACGGTTGCCGCGTAATAGGCAACGATCGGCGCATCATGCACCATCGCATCGATCTTACCGTCCTCAAGAGCCTTAATAACGTCCTCAACGCTTTCATAGCCCCTATGTCTGATGGATTTGGCGATCAAAAAATTGGCGCTTGTAGAGCCTGAGGTGGTGCCCACCCGTTTGTCATAAAGGTCCTCATATCCGGCCACTTGAGCGTTCAACTTTCCAACGGTCAAAGTCGCCGTCACCTGAGCCACAAAGGCACTCACCACAAACAGACCGAGCAAAACCATCATGAAGCCGAGCACACGACCCATTCTCGAGTTCGGCGTCACAATATCAAAACCGGCATTAAGGATCGCGTTAAATGCCCACCAGATGCCCTCTCCCAAGCCTCGAATATAGGAGTGCTGGAAGTTCTCGTTGTTCCTTCGTTCGGAGAAATAAATCAGATGTGCCGCGATCAGAAGAAGCCCTGCAGCGCCAGCCAACCACAACAATAGGTCACGGCTCAACAAAGTCCCCACTACACTGGGCTGACCGTCAACCGAGGACAGGACCATCAACCCGCTGTCAAATATCGGCTGAGAAAAATCCATCCGTTGTTCGCGCTCATAGGTGACTGAGATGTTGGCCACTGCAGCGTCAACCGAGCCGTTTGTTAACGCTCCAAGGAGGTCGGCAAAGTTGCTGGTTTCCTGAAACTTGTATTCCAGTTCAAGCTCGTCAGCCACCTCCCGCCATAGTTCAATACTAAACCCGGACCATCCTTCTTCGTTCTTGAAGGAGAACGGTTTTCGCTCGATGGTGGCAATGTTAAGCTCCGTCGCATCTTGGGCGCTCATCGGAGCGGGAAGCATGTAAATAAAGGTGATGAGTGCTAGTACAAAGCGCATGTTTGGGGGCCTTAATTTTAGACAGCGGAATTAGTACTGAATTAACTTCAATCATCAATCGGTGCAGAACAAATCGGTAATACAGGAAAAAGCGGTAAATCAAGTATGCTCAATTATTCAGTTATTGGAAGTCAAAAAGATCCTCACCTTATGGTTGTGCATGGACTCTTTGGATCTGGTCGAAATTGGGGGGCTATTGCCAAGCGGCTTTCTGCGGATTTCTGCGTGATTACTGTCGACATGCGCAATCATGCGGGTAGTTTTTGGTCAGACGAGATGAGCTACCCTGCCATGGCGCAGGATTTGGTGGAGGTACTGGACCACATCGGCTCTTCCGCTATTGTTCTGGGCCACTCCATGGGTGGGAAAGCAGCCATGCATTTAACGTTGAACCGACCCGAGTTGGTTGAGCGCTTAATTGTCGCCGATATTGCTCCGGTAACTTACGGACATAGCCAGACACCGTTCATTGATGCCATGCAATCGGTTGACCTCAAGCTCATCAAAAAACGTGCCGACGTTGGCGATGCGCTGAAAGAGCGAGTGGAGGAGCCCGCCTTGCGAGCCTTTTTCGCCCAAAGCATCAAAATCGACGAGGATGGAGCGCGATGGCTTCTCAATCTAGAGGTTCTCAAGGCCAAAATGCCGGATATTATCGGCTGGCCAGCGGTGAGCGGGCGTTATGATGGCCCGACCCTATTTGTGGCCGGAGCCGATAGTGATTACATTGATACTGATGGGCGCAACGCAATCAAGCCGCTCTTCCCGAACGCCAGATTTGCGAAGCTGAAAAACGCGGGCCATTGGCTGCACGCCGATCAGCCCCGCGCATTTATCGAGACCATTCGCGCCTTTTGTGCCGCACCCTAAGGTCAGCCCAGATCAGAGCGTCTCCAGAGCGATGGCAATGCCCTGACCGCCTCCGATACACATGGTGCAAATGGCTTTTCCGCCGCCAATCCGCTCCAACTCATAAAGCGCTTTAACGGCGATAATTGCACCAGTTGCACCCACCGGATGGCCCAGAGCAATAGCACCTCCATTGGGATTAACCCGCGCGGTATCAAGGCCTAGCTCTTTGTTCACCGCACAGGCTTGAGCCGCAAAAGCTTCATTTGATTCAATGACTTGGAACTCATTCGCACTCATACCAAGCTTGGCCAGAAGGGTCTGAACGGCAGGCACAGGCCCGATCCCCATCACTTCAGGACGCACCCCTGCGTGGGCATATCCCAAAATCCGCGCTTTAGGCTTCAGGCCGGATTTCGCCGCCGCATCCGCCGACGCCAACACCAAAGCCGCTGCGCCATCGTTGATCCCGGAAGCATTGCCAGCGGTGACCGTGCCGTCCTTTTGAAACACCGTGCGCAGCCCGCCCAGCGTTTCAATATCCGTCGCCTTTGGGTGCTCGTCGGTGTCAAAGGAAACCATGTCCCGTTTCACCTTTACCTCGATGGGCGCGATCTGCGATTGGAAATATCCTTCAGAGATCGCATGTGCCGCGCGGGTCTGGCTCTCAAGGGCGAAATTGTCCTGATCCTCGCGACTGATCTGATGCTCCGCGGCGACATTCTCAGCCGTGATCCCCATGTGTCCGGTTCCAAACGGACAATGTAGAGCACCGATCATCATGTCCTGAATGGTGGTATCGCCCATCTTCTGACCAAACCGCGCAGCGGGCATGATGTGGGGGCCTTTGGACATGCTCTCTGCACCTCCAGCCACAGCGAAATCCGCATCACCCAGCATTAAGGACTGGGTCGCAGAAACAATCGCTTGAAGGCCTGATCCACAGAGCCGGTTCACATTCATCGCAGGCGTCGCCTCAGACACGCCCGCCTCCAGGGCAGTAACCCGTGAAAGATACATGTCGCGCGGCTCGGTATTGATCACATGCCCCATGGCCACATGTCCGATCTGCTTGCCGTCAACGCCAGAGCGCTCCAGAGCGGCCTTGGTCACATGCGCCCCAAGCGCGATTGGCGTCGTCCCCGCCAATGAGCCACCAAAGGTGCCGACAGCCGTCCGCGCTCCGTCCAGAATCACAACATCAGTCATTTGTTCTCCCATCTTCATTTGTTTTTGAGCCTGCGCTCTCTGTCAGCAATTTTTCAACGACCGATTGAAACACGTCTCGCTCCAAAGGTTCAAGAACACTCAGCAGGTCTTGGGCAAATTCATCGGCCAACGGCGCGATCTTGGCCATCGTATTGCGCCCTTTTGCCGTGAGCGACAAGGTGACAAGCCGCCGGTCGCTCGGGTTGGTTTCTTTTTTGATCAACCCCGCCATTTCAAGCCTTTGCGAAGCGCGGGTCACTTTCGATTTGTCCATATCAACCCGCTCATGGATCTCGCGCACGGACACATGCCCCTCTTGAGATAGATGCGCGATCACCCGCCATTCCGGTATCGATAGACCGAAGCTGTCTTGGTAGGTCTGCGACAGGTTCCGCGAAGTCCGACTGGCCAGAACAGCCAGCTGGTAGGGCAGAAAACGGGAGAGATCAAAATCCGGATTACTTGACATCATTTCATTTGCAACGATATGAACTTGAGCAAAGAAGCCACGAATTACAGCGCTCCGCAAGCGCATTATGCCCAATTGAGGATCGAGATGAACAAGCAAGACACGCCTGATCCATCCGCAGCCTTTGACAGCCGCTACGGCACGACACCCGGATATCTGCCGGGGTTTGGCAATGATTTTGAGACCGAGGCGCTTCCCGGGGCGCTCCCACAGGGCCGTAATTCTCCGCAACGGTGTGAATACGGGCTTTATGCAGAGCAGCTCTCGGGCTCTCCATTTACAGCGCCCAAAGGAAAGAACGAGCGCTCATGGATGTATCGCATCCGACCATCGGTCAAGCATGTGGGGCGGATGGAAAAGATCGAGATGCCCTATTGGAAGACCGCGCCCCATGTCGTTGAGGACGTAATTTCATTGGGGCAATATCGCTGGGACCCGACGCCTTTTCCCGATACGCCGTTAACCTTTGTAACCGGCATGCGCACCATGACCTCCGCCGGAGACGTGGGCACGCAAGTGGGCATGGCGGCACATGTCTATCTGGCCAATACCTCAATGGTTGACGAGTATTTCTACTCTGCCGACAGCGAGCTTCTGGTAGTGCCCCAAGAAGGCAGGCTTGAGATTTTCACCGAGTTCGGACTGATCGCATTGGAACCTCTGGAAATCTGCGTTCTTCCCCGAGGCATGGTCTTCAAGGTCGCCCTGCCGGACGGAGAGGCACGCGGCTTTGTCTGCGAAAATTACGGAGCCACCTTCACTCTGCCTGGACGCGGGCCAATCGGGGCCAATTGCCTCGCCAATCCACGCGATTTCAAGACACCGGTGGCCGCTTTTGAGGACAAGGAGACCGACTGCACTGTCACCGTAAAATGGTGTGGTCAGTTCCATACCTCCACCATTGATCACTCCCCCTTGGACGTGGTCGCTTGGCACGGAAATTACGCGCCCTATAAGTACGATCTTAGAAGCTTTTCACCTGTTGGGGCCATTTCCTTCGATCACCCCGATCCGTCGATTTTCACAGTATTGACCGCCCCAACCGCCGAAGAAGGCACCGCAAATATTGATTTTGTGATATTTCCAGAACGCTGGCTGCCCCAAGAAAACACGTTCAGACCGCCTTGGTATCACAAAAACATCATGTCCGAGCTGATGGGAAATGTGTACGGGATATATGACGCCAAACCAAAAGGCTTCATCCCCGGCGGGATCAGCCTGCACAACTGCATGCTCCCCCACGGACCGGACAATCTGGCCTTTGAGAAGGCCACAACGGATAGCTGGGAGCCCATGAAACTGACCAACACCATGAGCTTCATGTTCGAGACCCGTTTTCCCCAGATGTTAACGGAATTTGCTGCCAAAGAGGCTCCGATTCAGGACGATTATGTGGAGTGTTGGGACGGGCTTGAGAAGAAATTTGATGGCACACCGGGTTTGAAATGATCAGCACATTGGAGAGACTATGTCGCTAATCAGAAGCTGGGTTGAAAGCGCAAACGACCCGGACGGGAATTTTCCGCTTAACAACCTTCCTTACGGCGTTTTCTCAGTAGATGGAGATGAACCTCGCTGCTGTGTGGCCATAGGCGATATGGTTTTGGACCTAGCGCAACTGGAGGCGGAGGGCGTTATCGCGATCTCAAATTCGCCCGTCTTCGACCTTCCGTTTCTTAACGAATTTATGGAACTGGGACAGGAAGCTTGGGCAGATGTTCGCACCAAGCTGCAAGCTCTATTGAAAGAAGGCGCTGATCCGAAGTCGATCGAAAGCGCATTCCACGCCCAAACCGATGTTGAGATGCATATGCCTTTCGTTGTCGTGGAGTTCACCGACTTTTATGCAAGCCGCCATCACGCTACGAATGTCGGAACCATGTTTCGGGGCGCTGAAAATGCTTTACCGCCAAACTGGTTACATATTCCTATCGGGTATAACGGACGCGCATCTACCGTGGTGGTCTCTGGAACTGAGATTCGACGACCTCTAGGGCAATTAAAACCACCCGATGCGGACGTTCCCTATTTCGGCCCAAGCAAAAGGTTAGACATTGAACTAGAAATGGGAGCGGTTGTTGGAAAATCCAATATGATGGGCGAGCCGGTCACCGTTCAGGAAGCCGATGACATGATCTTTGGCTATGTTATCTTGAACGACTGGTCGGCGCGTGACATTCAGGCATGGGAATATCAACCGCTCGGCCCTTTTCAAGCCAAAGCCTTTGCCACGTCCATTAGTCCTTGGGTTGTGACAAAGGCTGCGCTTGGGCCGTTTCGCTGTTCAACTCCAAAGCCAGAAGAACCGCTTCTACCTTACCTAAAGCAGCCGGCACCTATGCTTTACAATATTGATTTAGAAGTGAAATTCCAACCGAGACACTCCGATAATGCCACCATAATTAGCCGTACGAATTACAATCAGATGTACTATTCCGCAGCCCAACAACTTTGCCATCATGCCATCAGCGGATGTGAAATGAACGTAGGCGATTTGCTCGGATCAGGCACCATCTCGGGGCCTGAGAAAGACCAATGTGGCTCTCTACTGGAGATATCTTGGGGCGGAAAAGAGCCTTTCACGTTGGACAATGGAGAGGCACGTTCCTTCATTGAAGATGGAGATACTTTAACGTTAAGCGGCCATGCGCAAGGCAATGGCTATAAGATTGGATTTGGAGAGTGCACGGGCACAATTCTTCCCGCAATTGACAAGGATTTTACATAATGGCCAAAGCCTTTGCCTCTCAGGGCGATATGACGGAAAAGAAAATCAGCTTTACGGAAGTTGGTCGCGATTTATGGGCTTTCACAGCCGAAGGCGATCCCAATTCTGGCGTGATTATCGGCGACGACAGCGTCATGATCATTGAAGCGCAAGCGACACCGCGTTTGGCCAACAAAGTTATCGAAAAGGTGCGCTCGGTAACCGACAAGCCCATTACCCATCTCGTTTTAACCCATTATCATGCCGTCCGAGTGCTAGGTGCATCTGCCTTTCAAGCGCCCCAAGTGATCATGTCCGAAAAAGCCAGAGCAATGGTTGTGGAACGCGGCCAAGAAGACTGGGATAGCGAATTTGATCGCTTCCCGAGGCTCTTTGAAGGCCATGAGAGCATCCCCGGCCTCACCTACCCGAGCACGACCTTCAATGATCGTTTGACGGTATACTTGGGCAACCGCCGCGTCGATCTTATGCAGCTCGGTCGCGCCCATACAGCCGGAGATATCGTGGCCTATGTGCCCGATGAGAACGTCATGTTCACAGGTGATATCGTTGAATACAAGTCGGCCTGTTACTGTGGCGACGGGCATTTTCACGACTGGCCAAAGACCTTGGATGCAATCCGCGCATTTGATGTTGATGCTATCGCTCCTGGGCGCGGTGACGCAATCGTTGGGAAAACAGCTGTCAACGAAGCCCTTGATCTCACAGAAGATTTCGTGCGATCCACCTATAATCCGGTCGCCCGCGTTGCTCTTCGAGGAGGCTCTTTAAAGGAGGCATGGGACGCCTGTCGCGCGGAATGTGACCCCAAGTTTTCGGACTATGCGATTTATGAACATTGTCTGCCGTTTAACGTTGCCCGCGCCTATGATGAGGCCCGCGATATCGACACGCCTCGCATTTGGACAGCGCAACGCGACAAGGACATGTGGGAAGAACTTCAGGATTGAACATGTCCAAAGATCGGTACCAAACGGCCTTTAAACTTTACCCCTATCAGCGGTCGACAGATCAGGACAGCCCATCGGCGGTCCGGCATCCGGTGGTGATTGTCGGAGGCGGTCCGGTGGGCATGGGTCTTGCTTTGGATCTCGGTCAGAAGGGCGTGCCTTGCGTTGTTTTAGACGATCATGACGGAGTCGGCGCGGGCTCAAGGGCCATTTGTTTTGCCAAACGCACCTTAGAAATCGCAGATCGTCTCGGAGCCGGTGAAAAGATGGTCGAGAAGGGCGTCGTCTGGAACAAGGGACGGGTTTATCGGGGAGATCGGGAAGTCTATGACTTCGATCTTCTTCCGGAGGACGGCCACAAGCACCCCGCTTTCATCAATCTTCAACAACCCTATTTCGAAAAGTTTCTAGTTGAACAAATCCGTGATGAGCAAACCAAGGGTGCGCCTATAGACCTAAGGGGTCGAAACAGTGTTAGGGCCATAAACGTTAACGATGATCATGCCAAAATCTCTGTCGAAACGCCCGAAGGATCCTACGATATTGAGGCTCAATGGGTTGTCGCCTGTGACGGCGCGCGCTCACCAATTCGGGAGATGATGGGGCTTGGTTTTGACGGGCGCGTGTTTGAGGACAACTTTCTAATCGCCGATATTGTGATGAAGGCCGATTTTCCGGTTGAGCGTAGATTTTGGTTCGATCCGCCCTTTAATCCGAACCAAACCGCATTGATGCACAAACAGCCGGACGACGTATGGCGTCTTGATTTCCAATTGGGCTGGGACATTGACCGGGACGAAGAACTAAAAGAAAACAATATCATAGCTCGCGTGAAAGCCATGATTGGTGATCACATCGACTTTGATCTCGAATGGACCAGCATCTACACGTTCCAATGCTGCTCCATGGAGGAGTACCGTCACGGCCCCGTCTTTTTTGCTGGCGATAGTGCCCACCAGGTGTCACCGTTTGGTGCGAGAGGATGCAACGGCGGGATGCAGGACGCCGATAATCTGGCTTGGAAGCTGGCCGCAGTTTATCACGGTCAAGCCGGTCCTAAGTTGCTGGACAGCTATCAAGACGAGCGCAAATATGCGGCTGACGAGAACATTATGAACTCGACCCGCACGGCCGATTTCTTAACGCCTCGAAACTACGCCAGCGCTCTATTCCGTGACGCTACGCTCGATCTGACCGAGCACGCCCCCTTTGCACGAAAACTGGCAAATGCCGGGCGGCTATCGCTTCCGGCTACCTATGATAATTCACCGCTTAACCATAATGATGAGAGCAACCTGCCAAATGAGACCCGTCCAGGCGCCCCAGCCGTTGATGCGCCAACCCAAAGCGGGTGGCTTTTGGATCAGATCGGCGGACAGTTTAGCCTTCTAGCGATTAACTTGGAGGCGCCTCCAACGGACCTCCCGTCTATTCCATGGACATGTCTAAAAGCGCCCAAAGGCTCCGAACTGTCAGAGCGCTATCTGGGTGATGAAACGAGGGCTGTCTATCTGATCCGCCCCGATCAGCATATCGCTGCACGCTGGGTCGAACCCGATAGTGCTGAGATTAGCGCGGCATTGAAAACTGCCATGGGAGGATAGGGTGCGAAAGCTGATAACTGACCCCAATATTGCAGATGGCGATGGCTTTTACGCAGCACTTCTTGAGGCGACTGAAGGCCTGTCGGAGACTGAAATAAACCAGTTTAATGCACGTCTTATCCTCATCCTTTCTAATCATGTAGGTGATAAGGATATTTTGAGTGAAGCCATTGAAATAGCGAAGAAAACCTCAACTTCCTAAATACTCCAAAAGTCTCAAAAATGATGCTTTTGCCCCATTCTTCCCCCTTGCAGTCATCCCGTCCAACCTCCATATGCAGCGGGTGAAGATGATGCGTTGTATCATCCGTTTTTAATGAGTTGGGAACATCATGAAAGCTATTCTTGGACTAATTGCCGTCATCGTAATCGGTGGTGGTGCGTATATGTATTTCGGCGGTCAAACACCGGAAGTTGTAAAGTCAGCGACTGAAGCTGTGAGCGAAACAGCCACGCAAGCCGCGGATGCGGTTGCGGATACAGCTGGTGGCGCGACGGATGCAGCTTCTGGAGTCGTTGAAGCTGCAACTGGTGCTGTTGAAGGTGTAACAGAGACTGCCAAAGAAGCCGTTTCTACCGCTACAGAAACAATGACGGATGCTGCCAGTGATGCAGTTAATTCAGTGGTAGACGGTACAGCCAGTGTTGGTGATGCGGTTAAGTCCGTCACAGACGCGGCAACGGATGCAGCTGGTGATGCGGTATCTACTGCCACGGATGCAGCGACCGACGCGGCCAGCTCCGCTGTTGATGCAGCAACTGGTGCGACGGAAGCGGCGACGGATGCGGTTGCTGGTGCGGCAGACGCTGCAACGGACGCGGCAGCGGGTGCTGTTGACGCCGCAACTGATACAGCAGCAGGCGCTGTTGATGCGGCCACTGACGCCGCGACCGACACAGCAACGGGTGCGGCTGATGCTGCAACTGACGCTGGTTCTGTTGCAGATCAGGTTAAGGATGCGGCAACGGATGCGGTTAAAGATGCCGCAAAAGGTCTCTTGGATAACGCACTTGGCGGTACATCCAACTGATCCGGTAACAAAGCTTAATGATTATGGGCCTCCAGTTTGGAGGCCCTTTTTTATGTGCGTAAATCTGGAGGCGTGGCTTCAACCGCCAAGCTGTCAGTGACCTCAGTCAAAGGCAGCACCTTGGTGGACTTCTCTCCCAGGCGGCGCAAAGACACTGTCTTCTCTTCCACTTCGCGCATACCAACGGCCAAGATCGCAGGTACTTTTCCAAGCGAATGCTCACGCACCTTATAGTTAATCTTCTCGTTGCGTGTATCCGCCTCAGCACGGATGCCTTTGGCTTTCAACGTGGCAACCACCTCGTGAACGTAATCGTCCGCATCTGAAACGATGGAGGCCACCACCACCTGACGAGGCGCGATCCAGAACGGCATCCGACCTGCATGGCTTTCAATCAGGATGCCAATGAAACGCTCGAAGCTGCCCAAGGTCGCGCGATGGAGCATAACGGGACGGTGTTTCGCACCATCCTCACCGACAAAGTTCGCGTCGAGCCGCTCTGGCAGCACAAAATCCACCTGATGGGTACCACATTGCCAATCACGACCAATTGCGTCCGTCAGTACAAACTCAAGCTTGGGGCCATAAAAAGCGCCCTCACCGGGGTTCAGTTCTGGCTCAATTCCGGCAGCACGGGTGGCATTCAAAAGAGCCGCCTCGGCCTTGTCCCAAACCTCGTCAGAGCCCGCGCGCATCTCGGGGCGATCAGAGAACTTTACCTTGAAACTTTCAAAGCCAAGATCGCGGTAAATGTCGGTCAGGAACGCGATGTAAGTGGCGGTTTCGCTCTCGATCTGATCCTCGCGACAGAAGATGTGCCCATCATCCTGCGTAAACCCGCGCACCCGCATGATCCCGTGCAGAGCCCCTGAGGGTTCGTAGCGGTTACACGAGCCAAACTCGGCCATGCGAAGCGGCAAATCACGATAGGATTTTAGACCCTGATTGAAAATCTGCACGTGACACGGACAGTTCATCGGCTTGAGCGCGTTAACTGCTTTCTCGCGGGCATGTTCTTCGTCTACTTCAACGATAAACATATGCTCTTGGTACTTTTCCCAGTGGCCCGAGGCCTCCCAGAGTTTACGATCCACAACCTGAGGCGTGTTCACCTCCACATAGCCACCAGCGTCCTGTTTGCGGCGAATATAATCCTGCAATGTCGTGTACATGCGCCAGCCGTTGGGGTGCCAAAAGACCTGACCCGGAGCCTCTTCCTGCATGTGGAACAGGTCCATTTCGCGACCCAGTTTGCGGTGATCACGAAGAGCGGCCTCCTCGAGCATTTTGAGGTGCGCTTTAAGGTCATCGCGGCTTTTGAAGGCCACAGCGTAAATGCGCTGAAGCATGGCGCGATCACTGTCACCGCGCCAATAGGCGCCCGCCACGGACATCAGCTTGAACCCATCCGCAGGGACCTGTCCGGTGTGCTGGAAATGCGGGCCACGGCAGAGGTCCTGCCAGTCGCCATGCCAATACATGCGCAGCTCTTCATTGCCCGAAATGCTCTCGATCAACTCAACTTTATAGGGCTCGTCATTGTCCTGATAATGCTTGATGGCGCGGGCGCGCTCCCAGACTTCGGTGCGCACGGGCTCACGCTTATTGATGATCTCTTTCATCTTTTTCTCAATGACTTCAAGATCTTCAGGCGTGAACGGCTCTGTGCGATCAAAGTCATAATAAAAGCCGTCCTTGATGACAGGACCGATCGTGACCTTCACATCCGGCCAAATTTCCTGCACCGCGCGGGCCATAATATGGGCGGCGTCATGGCGGATCAATTCGAGCGCTTGCGCGTCATCCTTGATGGTGTGAATGGCAAAATCAGCGTGCGCGTTTATCGGCCAAGCCAGATCCCAATGCTCGCCATTCACCGTGCAGGAAATGGCCGCTTTTCCGAGCGATTTGGCAATGTCAGCCGCGACCTCACCACCGGTAATTCCAGCTGGATAATCACGCTTCGCGCCATCAGGAAGGGTAAGGGTAATCTCGGCCATATTGGCAACTCCTTGAGATTTGGCGCCTACGAAACGCCCGGTTACAGGTTCAACGGTGGGATAAAGCAACCTGTTCTCAAGTCAATGGGTATTGGTACTTTTATCGAGACGACGTCGCGTAGACGTCTAAGCACAGGGCATGAAATTCCGACTGGTCATCGCCTCTGTGTCATGGCAAGTTTTTGCTCCATCAGGAGGAACCTTATGCCGAACTATCTCGATACCGCAGAGGGGCGCAAGCTGGCCTATCACAAGACCGAAGGAATGGGACCGGGCGTCGTGTTTTTGGGCGGCTATGTGTCGGATATGGAGGGCACGAAGGCGGTCCATCTGGAAAATTGGGCCAAAGCGCAAGGACGCGCTTTCTTGCGATTTGACTATTCCGGCCATGGGCAATCTTCTGAAGAGTTCGTAGACGGCTGTATCGGGGATTGGGCCGAGGATGCAGCGGCGGCGATCACTGGACTGACCGACGGGCCGCAAATTCTGGTGGGCTCATCCATGGGCGGATGGATTTCGCTGCTTATGTCAAAACAGATCGGCGAACGGATTGCGGGCATGGTCGGGATCGCAGCGGCTCCGGATTTCACCGAAGACAGTATGTGGACATGGATGAGCGATGAACAAAAGGCGGAGCTTGCCTCCAAAGGGTCCACCCAAATCGCCTCTGACTATGATGATCCTTATACGGTCACCCAAAAGCTGATTGAGGACGGGCGCAATCGGTTGGTGTTGCGCGATCCTTTGCCTTTACCGTTTCCGGTGCGATTGCTGCACGGAACGGCGGATGTTGACGTGGACATCGCGGTGCCGCTCAAGCTGCTGGACCATGCCACAGGACCTGACTTGCGATTAACTTTGGTCAAAGACGTCGATCATCGGTTCAGCTCACCGGTTGCATTATCCATGATCGAGACCGCAATATCGGAGATCACGGAGATTGTGGCATGAGCAAAGGGTTCAAATTCCTTGCGGTCATTTTAGGAGCATTATTTTTGATCAACCTGTTTGGCCCCCGAGAAACGGTCGATTGGACCATCTCCTTTAGTGAAAACGATATTGGCCCTGATGTTGAAGCCTATCTCAGCACAAGTGAGGGGCTTTTCGATGACATAATCGAGGGTGCTCAAAAGGAAGTGATCTGGGCGGGTGAAGCCGGTGCAAAGACCGCTCTCTCCATCGTCTATGTGCATGGGTTTTCCGCCACCAAGGAGGAGATCCGACCGGTTCCCGATAATGTGGCCGAAGCACTTGGAGCGAATCTCTATTTCACAAGGCTTGCCGGTCACGGGCGAGGTGGCCCTGCCATGGCGCAGGCCTCGGCAAATGACTGGCTCAATGATGTGGCAGAAGCAGCGGCGATCGGGCGGGCCATCGGTGAGCGGGTTGTGATCATCGCGACCTCTCAGGGCGGGACAATGACGGCCATGTCTGCGCTCGATCCAGATGTGATGCGCAATGTGGCGGGGATCGTTTTCGTCTCCCCCAATTTTGGTATTGCGGACAAATCTGCGACGCTCCTAACCATGCCTTTTGCCCGCACGTTCGCACCTTGGTTTGCGGGCACGGAGCGCTCCTTTGAACCGATTAATGAAGGCCAAGAAAAATGGTGGACAACCCGCTATCCGCTTGAGGCGGTTTTCCCGGTTGTGGCCGCTGTCCAAGCGGCTGCGGCATTGCCATTTGAAGTCGTTTTGACGCCAGCGCTGTTTATATATTCGCCTCAGGACACTGTCGTAAGGGCCTCGGAAATAGAACGGGTTGCCGAGAATTGGGCTGGCCCTAAAGAGATTTGGGCAGTCGACGTTGGTGCGGGTGATGATCCGGCGGCCCACGTCATTGCGGGCGATATTCTTAGCCCATCGCTAACCGAGCCTGTGAGCGCACGAATTCTGGATTGGATCAGCGGGCTCTGAAACACCCCTGCTGATTGGCTTTTTCTGACCGTTGGTTTACGGCATCTTGTTGCTCTTTAAAGGGCCCAAATTCGCGCATTTTCCGAGCTTCACTCAACTAGTTGAGTCGAATTACAAAACCTATACGTATCAACCAGTTAAACCATATTTTCAGAAAAATTAACTTTTACAAAAGCACCCCGAACACCACACACATCAAGCCGATAATCGACAGAAAAAGCGAGCCCAAATTCAACGGTATCAGTGGCGCCAGCTTGGCCTGCATTTCTTCCTGAGTACCGCCCT
>CAZXRG010000004.1:22344-31737 GCA_964642935.1 uncultured Rhodobacterales bacterium
TTCAACGGTATCAGTGGCGCCAGCTTGGCCTGCATTTCTTCCTGAGTACCGCCCTCCCGCTTGGCTTTTGCGGCCTTCAGGATGCAGATTAACAACCCTACAAGACCAGCAATCGATAGGATCGCGCCCACTATAATCAGAAATTCCACTATACCGCTCCCTTGCTCCGCGCATTCCGTATTACAAATGTGACCCGAAGCTTCAAGTTTGCCTTGTAGCCACAGGGTCAGACCCTTTAGGAAAGCCCGACACGGACCACGCCTTTGGGAGATTTCAGATGGATGATGCAATTTTGGACGACGTCGCACCGGGCGACAGCACCTATCGCGTAACCGCAGGCGAGCTTCGCGCTTTTGTTGAGCGTTATGAGCGTCTGGAGGCCGAGAAGAAAGACATCGCCGACCAGCAAAAAGAAGTCATGGCAGAGGCTAAGGGTCGCGGCTACGACACAAAAATCTTGCGCAAAGTGGTCGCTCTTCGCAAGAAAGACCCCGCCGAGATTTCCGAAGAAGAGGCGGTTCTGGAGCTTTACAAAGACGCTCTGGGAATGTGAGCCTCATAGGCCTCGCGCAATTGTCCGTCTGAGGGTAAACTCCGACCCATGGCAGATACGACGTCCCATCCCATGAAGCGGCCATTCGACGGTTGGAGCCTTGGCGCTCTGATCGTGGCCGCCCTCGTGCTGCTCCCGCTCCTATCGGTCGCGATCATGGCGCTCATGCCATCAAGCAGCGATTGGGGGCATCTTTGGGCGACCACCATGCCCAGATATTTAGGGAATTCCCTGACCCTTATGGCCGCAGTCGGACTTTGTTCCGTAGTGATCGGCACGGGCACCGCCTGGCTCGTCGTCTTCCGTTCGTTTCCAGGCCGCAGCTTCCTCCAATACGCCCTGATGATGCCCCTAGCGATCCCGTCCTATATTGCCGCCTACGCATTGGTGGATTTTCTGGAATATGCAGGACCGCTCCAAACAGGGCTCCGAGCCATGTTCGGTTGGGAAACCGCCCGCGATTACATGTTCCCCGAAATCCGCTCCAAATGGGCCGCGATCACGGTTATGAGCCTGTCGCTTTACCCTTACGTCTATCTGTTCGCCCGCGACGCGTTCGAGGCCCAAGGTGCTAACGCCGTCGATGTCTCCCGCGCATTGGGTTGCAGCCCGTTCCAGAGCTTCTTGCGCGTGTCCCTGCCCATGGCACGTCCCGCCATTGTCGCAGGGGCGGCCATTGTGATGATGGAAGTGCTCAACGACTTTGGAACCGTCGAGTTCTTTGCCATACAAACCATGACCACAGGCATATTCTCCCTATGGCTTGAAGCCGGAGACCGCTCCGGTGCCGCAGAAATCGCCTGCCTGATGTTGGCAATCGTACTTGTCCTGCTGCTGGCCGAGAAATACAGCCGGAAACGGCGCAAGTTCCACGGCCTTAGCAAAACCACCCGCCCCCTCGAGCGCACAGGGGCCACCGGTACAGCCCGCTGGCTTCCCACCCTGCTCTGCTCCCTCCCGGTTCTTCTCGGCTTTGTGTTACCGATCTGCGTTCTGATCTCGGTCGGGGACGGCTCCGGCTGGGGACAAGGAGACCTTTGGACCGCCGCCCTCAACACGCTCTGGCTGGGCCTCGCGGCCGCTGTGATCGCGGTAATCTTCGCAATTTTCCTGACCCAAGCGGTGCGCTATTCCAAAAGCCGGATCGTCTCCCAATCCGTGCCCGTCACAACCATAGGCTACGCCACACCGGGCGCCGTCTTGGCCATCGGCATCCTCGTCCCATTCGCCCTCTTCGACCATCTCATCGCCGATCTGGTCGAGATGATCTCCGGCACTGATCCCGGCCTTCTCCTCACCGGCTCCGCCGCTGCCATCGTCTTCGCCTATGTGGTCCGCTTCTTCGCAATCCCCCAAGGCGCCATTGAGAGCGCGATGACCCGTGTCACACCCGGCATGGACATGGCCGCACGCTCCTTGGGACAACGCCGACTGGGCGTCTTGGGCCGTGTGCACCTCCCCATGGTACGCGGTGCAATTGCCACAGCCATGGTGCTTTTGTTCGTGGATGCCTCCAAAGAGCTACCAGCGACCCTGATGCTGCGCCCGTTCAACTTCGACACGCTGGCCACACGGGTCTACAACCACGCTTCTTTGGAAGACTTGGAGCAAGCCGCCCCCGCTGCCCTTTTGGTGACACTTGCCGGACTGCTCCCGATCCTGATCCTGTCGATCACCCGTAAGAAATAATTGCACCACCGCTCCTATTTCAGCGAACCATAGACCTGCCAATCCCCTTGTGCCTTTGTCGGTTATTGGCATAGATGCCCACAAACCAGAGGCGAGCCTTCATGACCCAGATTATCGAATCCCTATCCGAGATTTCCGAGCAATATGACGCGGTATTCTGCGACCTTTGGGGCGTGCTCCACAATGGCAAAACGGCCTACCCCGAAGCTATCTCAGCGCTTCAGGCGTTCCGTCAAAAGGGCGGCTCCGTGGTTCTCCTTACCAACGCCCCGCGCCCCCGCTCCGGTGTTATCGCCCAATTGGAACGCCTTGGCGCGCCGCGCGATTGTTGGGACATTATCGTAACCTCGGGCGATGCATCCCAAGCGGCTGTTGCCGCAGGTCTGTTCGGAAGCAAAACCTATCATGTGGGCCCTGAGCGCGATCAACTGTTCTTTGAGGATTTCAACGGCAGCCCCCTGCCCATTGAGCTGGTCGATCTCAAAGACGCCGAAAGCATCATCTGCACAGGCCTTTGGGACGATCAGACCGAAACGCCGGAGGATTACCGCGAGTTGATCGCAAACGGCCTCAACAAAAAACTCCCCATGCTCTGCGCCAATCCGGACATCACGGTGGATGTAGGTGAGACGCGGATTTATTGCGGCGGGGCCATCGGAAAAGCCTATACAGAAGCGGGTGGGACAACCCACTACTTCGGCAAGCCCCATGCCCCGATCTACGACATCAGCCGCACGCTTTTGACCGAACTCCGAGGAGAGCTGGTCGACGACGGCCGTATTCTGGCCATTGGTGACGGCATCCTCACGGATGTACCGGGCGCCATTGGAGAAGGTCTCGATTGCCTGTTCGTGTCAGGCGGACTGGCGGACGAAGAGACTGGAACCAACGGCGGTCAACCTGATCCGACACTGCTCCAAACCTATCTGGAAGCTGCCTCGCTGTCCCCATCGCACACAATCGGACGCCTTCGATAAAGGCGGCCTCGCTCGGTTGACCCTGAGCCCCACGCCCAAGGCCAACCGATGCCCCCCTAACGCAGGTTGTTCAAAACCCAATCCGCCGCAAGCAGATCGGAGGAGACACTGTCTGGGCAATGCCCTTCCTCATCCAATATGATCCTTGTCACATTGCTGGCCTGCTCAATGAACTGGTCAAGATCTTCCAAAGGCGCCACAGGATCCTCTGTGGTTGAGATAACCAGTAAGGGCGTTGAGATGTCACGACCCTCCATCATACCGTGCTCTGACAAAGCCATAACCTCTACCCGCTCGGCAAATGTCTCAACGTCTGAACCAGCCTCCAGACCAAGCCGTGCCCGCACCCCATCAATCGTAAATTGCGGGAGCATCTCGTAAACCTCAGGGGGCAGCTTGAAAGGCATATCAAGAGGAGCGCATTCCGAAATCACACCAGCCAGATTATAATCTTCCGAGGCTATGAACGCGCGCGCCGCCGCATGTCCACCAAAGCTGCCTCCTTGAATAAAGACGTTCTGGCTCTGGAAAACCTCCTGCTCCGCGGCCCAAGCGGCTGTGGTGAGGTGGAGTTTCGCAGTATCCCCATCGCGAACATCGAACTGCGCACTATCGCCCATGCCTGGAATATCGACTGTAATTAGAGCGATGCCCTCATCTGCCAAATAGGTATCAAAGTAGGAAAACAGCATCTCCTTGGACTGGTCCGATCCGTTGGACGCAACAATCACCGGAAACGGGCCTTCGCCTTTTGGGAAATGCACATAGGCTCCAAAAGACTTCCCGTCATGCTGAAGGCTTATATCCTGCACGTCATGCTCAGAGAGCCTGCCTGCAACCATATAGGCCAGACCCGCCTTATCGAGCGCTGCCCGCTGCTTGGGATCATTAGTGTGCGGAGCGGAAGCCAAATGATAGTAAACGACCGCCGCGCGAGCGTTTTCATAGGCAATCTTCTGATCAGTTTCGCTGCGTGCAGCCGACAGGGCCTTGTCACCGGCATTTGTCCACTCAGTGACCCAATGACCGGGGCCCACCTCAAGCAGTGTATCAGCCATCTCATCATCTGCCCGAGGCCCTTGGGCCATACTGATCCGCTTGAGGATACGCTCAACCGTATATTCTTTAGCCCCCAATGACACCCATTCATCGACCTCAAGGGGATGATACCAATCGCCCTCTCCTTCGCCGCGAAACCCCGACGGATCCTGCGCAAATGCGCCCATTGAAGTGGAAGCCCATACGCCCAGCGCCAAGCACATCGCCGCGGAATGACGGAAACAATTCAGTGTCATGATTCTCTCTCCTTTTTTAGTCAACTATGGTTGTCGATTGTAGTTAGGTGCGCCAAGTGCTAATTGTCAACCATGGGTGACGAAAAAAAATCTCTTATTCCCTTCAACAACTTACGCGGGCTGATTCAGGATCTTTCGGAACAGCTGGATGAGCGGATGATTGAATTGAGGTCCGGAACGCCTTTGGATCGGGTCAGGCCGTTTGATGCGAAGGTTTTTATGTTGGCCTCACGCGCACCCCGCAGCTCAGCTAAAATTGCCCGTGCTTTGAACGTCTCAAAACAGGCAGTGCAGGCGTCGGTAAACCGCCTTTTAGAACAGGGCGTGGTCGCCCATGAGGCCTTACCGGGAAACAAAAAAGAGAAAATAATTAGCATCACGCCGGAAGGCGAAAAAGCAAGGCTGCTGGTGGCCGGTCATATCGTGACGCTGGAAACCGAAATTGCCGAGATTATCGGCACCCAGAAAGCCGAACAACTCCGCGACATTCTGATCGAACTCAAGACGAAAGCAAGGTGAGCTCACATGCCAGCGCCCCAACCAGAGTTTCTGACATTTTTGAAGACCGAGCTTGCGCCCATAGGCACGATCACGGTGCGACGCTTTTTTGGGGGCTGGCAACTTCGGTCCGAAGATGTGCAATTTGCAATCGTAATGAAGGGGACACTGTTCTTTAAAGTCGAGGGCGCGTTGCATGAGGCGCTGGAGACAACCGGCAGTCGACCATTTTCCTATACGAAATCAGGCAAAGAGGTCTCGGTCAAAAAATACATGAGCGCACCGGAAGATACACTGGATGATCTGGACCTTCTGAGAGATTGGGCGCGGCGGGTTATCGCCGCGCTCTGACTTACCCTTTCTCGGTAAGATAAGCATCCAAATGGGCCACTCGATCCTGACCAAAGAACACCTGATCATCAATCAGATAGCTGGGTGAACCAAAAACGCCGCGCTCAAGAGCCTCGTTGGTATTGCGCTCAACCGCCTCTGATCCGGCCAGCATTCCAGAAATGATCAGCCCTTTGGAAAACCCGTTTGCTTCAAGACAAGCGCCCACAACATCATCCTCGGCGATGTTCTTTTCCTCTAGCCAACAGGCCCTCAACAAGCTTTGACACAAGCCTGCCAAATCCCCGCCACCTGCTTCTTGCGCCGCATGGATGGCGGACATGGCAGGCACCGGATTTGTCGGGAAAAACGCAGGTTGAATGGTGATGGGCATCTTATTCATCTTCCCGATCCGCTCCAGCTCCTGCAAACGCCAGGCTTGACGCGACGGGTGGCGCTCACCCACAGCCGTTCCCCCGGTCTGGGCAAACACCTGCGCCAACCCAAGCGGCTTATAAGTCACCGAGGCCCCATGCTTCTGAGCAACCTCCTCAAGCCGATTCCCAGCCAAATAGGTGAACGGAGAAATCGGGGAGAGAAAATAGTCGATATGTGCCATGTGACGATCCTTTTTGAAGTTGACGCAATGTCGAGCCTTCATCCTGTCTTTGCAAGACCATTCATGTTTGTTATGGGCATGTCACACACACGATTGGGCCGACAGGGGATTTGACCCAAGTGACGAACGAGGGACCGATTTGATGGCATCCACCACAGTACCCAAACTTATCTCGGGCAATGCAAATAGAACTCTGGCCGAGGCGATTGCCAAGCGGATCAGTTTTCATCGCGGAGAACAGGTCAATCTGATTGACGCCCGCGTCGAGCGGTTCAACGACGGCGAGATTTTTGTCGAGGTTTACCAGAACGTCCGCGCTGAGGATATGTTCATCCTGCAATCGACCTCCAATCCGGCCAATGACAATCTGATGGAACTTCTGGTCATGGCCGATGCGCTCAAACGCTCATCCGCCAATATGATCACGGCTGTGATCCCCTATTTCGGATACGCCCGCCAAGACCGCCGCACCAAAGCCCGCACGCCCATCTCCGCGAAACTGGTGGCCAACCTGCTGACCGAAGCGGGTGTGGATCGGGTTCTGACCATGGACCTTCATGCAGCCCAAATTCAGGGCTTCTTCGATATTCCAGTGGACAATCTTTATGCCTCTCCGGTGTTTGCGCTGGATATCAAACACCACTTCAAGAAGACCATGAAGGATGTGATGGTGATTTCACCGGATGTGGGCGGTGTGGCACGCGCGCGCGAATTGGCCCAACGCCTCGGCGCTGATCTGGCCATCGTGGACAAGCGCCGCTCAGGTGCGGGCAAGGTCGAGGCCATGACCCTGATTGGCGACGTGAAGGATCGGACTTGTATTGTGGTTGATGATATCGTCGACACGGCAGGCACGCTCTGTAAAGCGGCTGAGACGATTATGGAGCATGGTGCGAAAGAAGTGCATGCCTATATCTCCCACGGTGTTCTGTCTGATCCGGCTTGTGAGCGGCTGACAAATTCAGTGATGAAGAGCCTTGTGATTACAGATTCCATCGAGGCCAATGCAAAGGTCAAAGCCTGTAAGAAAATCCGCATGGTCCCCATGGCGCCTTTGTTCGCCCAAGCGACTTTGAACATTGCCAGCGGCATGTCGGTTTCGTCTCTGTTTGACGATGAAACTCTGGGTCCGCTCTATGAAGGCTACTACCCGAGCTAATCGCGCTCGCCCGCGCCTTAGTAGCTTTCGATCAATGCCAATAAAGACACTTTGAACAGCCGCAGCCTTGTCTCCACAATGCTGCGGTTTTCTGCATTATGCTTGGCGTTCGTGGACGTGGCATAGATGTAATCCGCAAGGCCCGCGCAATCCGCCCCCGGCACCCCTTCGCCCCTTAACTCGGTCTCAAAAGCACTGATCCAAAGACGGGCCGCCTGATCCAACTCGGCCTTGGCCACCAGATGCAGACCATCCACCAGATCGGCCATCTCGGGAGAGGATTGCACCATATCATACCAGTTGAGCGGCACGGCCTCGGCGAAAATATCAATCTTCTCACCGAAATCTTTGGCATCCTTCCAAGCCGCCGTCACAGCGCCATGGGTCTCCTCCACGTTCAAACGCACGACCGCACGCAAAATCTCGTCCTTGTTGGGATAGGCATTGTACAGCGTCTGACGCGCGACACCGGCCTCACGCGCAATATCGTTCATGGTCGTCTTGCCAACGCCATAACGCGCGAACAGTTGACCTGCCGCCGCGATTATCTTCTGATGCTTACTGCTCATAGAGCCCGTGTATTTCCGTCTTGCAATCCAATGTCAAACTAGACATAAAGACATTAAATGTCCATTTATACATTCCCCGCCAAATGGAGGACCCCATGCAACTGACCGTAAACGGTAAAACCCACGAGATAGACGTCGAGGATGACATGCCGCTCCTATGGGTGCTGCGCGATGAACTTGGCATCAAGGGCGTGAAATACGGCTGCGGGGTCGCCCAATGCGGAGCCTGCACGGTTCATATGGACGGAGAAGCGGTCCGCTCCTGTCAAATCACCGCCGACTCTCTGGACGGGGCAGAGATCACAACCATTGAGGGGCTGGGCACGCCAGATGCGCTCCACGCGGTTCAGGAGGCTTGGGTCGAGCATCAAGTGGCTCAATGCGGTTACTGCCAGTCCGGCCAGATCATGCAGGCGGCCTCTTTGCTAAAGGACAATCCCGAACCAACCGACGCGATCATCGACGACGTCATGTCCGGTAATCTGTGTCGCTGCGGAACCTATCCACGCATCCGCGCCGCCGTCAAAACCGCCGCGATCAAACTGAAGGAGGCGTGAGCATGGGACGCATCAAAACAATCGCACGCCGGTCGTTTCTGGTCGGCTCGGTCGCCATTGCAGGGGGCGTGGCTTTTGGCACTTATATGGTGCGCCGCGAGCCGGACAACCCGCTCTCCTCGGACATTAAAGAGGGCGAAGCGGCCTTCAATCCTTGGGTCAAAATCAACAGCGAGAAGATCACTCTCATTGTTCCCCATGGCGACAAAGGCCAAGGGGTCGCCTCTGCGCAAGCCGCCCTGATCGCCGAAGAGCTAGACCTTGAGATGGACCAGTTCGAGACCAGTTTTGGCAAGCCATCAGGCGCCTATTGGAACACCGCCATGGCCGATGAGGGCGTGCCGTTTATGGCCACGGACGAAAGCTTCGCCGCTGAAACCATGCGTTCCATGATGGGCGGGGTGATCAAGCTTTTGCAACTGCAAGGCACCGGTGGCTCCACCTCCATGGCCGACAGTTTTGACAAACTGCGCCAAGCCGGCGCAACCGCAAGGGAAACCCTCAAACTGGCCGCCTCCAACAAGACAGGCATCGCAGTTGATCAGCTTAAAACCAAAGCAGGCGCGGTCATCCTCCCCGACGGAACCGCGCTCAAATACACCGAGCTGGCCAAAAACGCCGCTTTGGTGAAACCGGTCGAGGACGTGCCCCTACGCGATCCCTCCACATGGACGCTCATCGGCAATCCCATGGAACGCATCGACATTCTGGGCAAATCCACAGGCACGCTCCCCTTTGGCATCGACGTCACCCATCCCGACATGGTCCACGCCACCATCCGCGTGAACCCCTGTCAGGGCGGGGAGATGATCAGCTTTGATGCGAGCCAAGCCGAAACCATGCGCGGTGTCAGCAAAATCATGGAGATCACAGGCGGCATCGCTGTGGTTGCCGACAACACCTGGCGGGCCATTCAAGCAGCCAATGCGGTGGAGATCGAATGGGGCAAGGCCCCTTACCCCGAAGAGATGGACGCACATTGGGCCGCCCTTGGCGATAGTTTCAACGCCGACCAGCTCGACAGCAAATGGCGAGACGACGGGGATATCGACGCAACTCTCACCAGCGGAACCCCGATGGAGGCCGAGTACCGATCCCCCTATGTGGCCCATGCGCCTTTGGAGCCTTTGAACGCGCTGGTCACCGT
>CAZXRG010000004.1:31837-36999 GCA_964642935.1 uncultured Rhodobacterales bacterium
TCCCAGATGGGGCGGGCGAATATTCCGGTTCCCGGACCAGATGCGCAGATTGCGGCGGGCTCTTGGAACAACCCCTACACGCTCCCCCATTACCGAATGCAGGCCTTCCGTGCGCCGGAACTGGCCCCAACCTCCTCTTGGCGCGCTGTGGGCGCCCCCGCTGCAGGCTTCTTCTTTGACAGTTTTCTCGATGAGTTGATCCATGAAGCCGGAGCCGATCCCATGGAGGAACGCATCCGCCTGATGGCCCATGAAAACTCTCGCATCGTTCTGGAAACGGTCGCAGAGATGTCCTCTTGGGGCAGTGCTTTGCCCGCCGGATCAGGGCGCGGCGTGGCCTTCGTGGAAAGTTTCGGCGTGCCCACCGCTGAGGTGGTGGAGGTGACGGCCACGGAAGATGGCATCCGGCTTGATAAAGTCTGGGTGGCCTGTGATGTGGGCACAATCATCGACCCGATCAACTTTGAAAATCTGGTGCAAGGGGGCGTGATCTTCGGGCTGGGCCACGCCATCAACTCGGAAATCACCTATTCCGAGGGCATGGCCGAGCAGACCAACTATCACGACCATGAAGCCATGCGCATGTATCAATGCCCCGAGATTATCGTCAAAGGTTTGGAGAACGGCCATAAGGTGCGCGGCATCGGAGAGCCCCCGGTGCCCCCCGCCGCCCCTGCTCTGGCCAATGCGATCTTTGCGGCCACCGGCACGCGCATCCGCGAAATGCCCTTCCACAAGTTCATCGATTTTGTGTGAGGGGGCATGATGGTATCGCTCAAGCTCACCCATGTGAAACCGTCCAAGGAGACGTGAGAAATGATTGACCCAAGAGGCCCCTACCGGATCGGTGCGTTTTTCATCGCGATCAGCGCGATCCTCCACATGCTTGCGTTTCTGGTTGGCGGCTTTGCCAGCGCCGCTTTGATGCTGATCCCCATTGGCCTGATGTATCTCGGCTTTGCATATGGGTTAGCGTCGGGATGGCGATGGATGGCCTATCTGACCTTCATTATCGCACTCATCGGCAGCCTTCTGGCATTCGGCTCATCCATGGGCAGCGGCCCAATTCCTGCGTGGTGGTGGCTATTGATCGTCATCGCTGATGTGGGAGCGGTGCTTGGCCTTCTCCCAGCCCTCTGGCGCGCCCGTCCGGCTCAAGGCATCCACTCCTGACAATGAGCGTCAGGAGAGCATGTCTGCACCCTGCCTGAGTATTGCGGGGTGCCCTGAACCTGTCTAACATTAGAACATAATGCGAACAATTGGATCAGGAGGACACAATGAACGATCAACTCAAACACACCGCCGAGGCTCTGGTTGCCCATTGCAGAAACGGCACAGAGAGCGAAGGCCTAAAGACGCTTTACGCCCCCGACGCCATGTCCGTTGAAGCCATGGCCATGCCGGGCGCAGAGAGTGCGGCCGTGCAAGGTTTGGAGGCGATCCAAGGGAAACATGACTGGTGGGCGGCCAATTTCGACGTTCATGAGCTGACGGTCGAAGGGCCCATGTATCACGGCGAAGACCGCTTTTCGGTGATCTTTGGAATGGACATTACGCACAAAGAAAGCGGCAATCGCTCCCAATCCAAAGAGGTGGCGATCTACACGGTCAATGATGCTGGTAAGATCACAAAAGAAGAGTTCTTCTACGACGGTTAAGTCAGAGAACCTCCAATCATTGGCAGGTCCCCCAACCGCGCGATTGCAGATGGAAATGATCTGCATGAAGGGCGTTGAACTCCGGCCCCAGAGTCGTGGCGAACCAAGTGCAAGCTCCGTCCCGCGCGGCCCTTAGAAACGCGGCCTTGGGACCTGCCCCTTTCCAGTCCGAAACCAGCCGGATGCGCTGCCCGTCTTGAAACTGGAATCCGGCGATATCAATAGCCTCACCCGTGGCATGGGTGCTCATGCGGCCACTGCCTCCACCCGGCGTCCTGATTTGGCGACAATTGTAGCTGGAGAGATGATTGATGGCCGAAAGCTCGCTGCCCATGAGTTCGCGCGCGGCGGGCGCTAGCGAGTGACGCTCCCACATGGCCAGTCTCAAGGCAATGGCACATTGGGTCTCAACCGGAGCCATGGAAGCCGAACCAACGCCACGCAAAGACACCCGATTGGAGATGCCGCATTGCTCTGATTGAACCAAAGGGTCCATCTCTTGGTAGGAGACCGGCCCCGTCTCTAACGTGGCCAAACAGGACTGCGGATCAGCTGAGATCCGGCGCAATTTTAAGGCGGTGAAGGGCGTGATCGGATCGCTGATATGAAGCGGAGCGATGGGGTTCCATTGGCGCGGAAGGCCAGCACTAGGGTTGTTCAATAATTGCCAAACGGCCCAAATGAGCACACTCCAGAACAACAGGAGCGAGAGCCAAAAAGCGAGTGATTTACTGAAACTCCGCATGATCCCACATCGGCGTAAAATGAAAAAGGGAACGACCGTTTTTCAGGTCGTTCCCATATTGTTTAGCACGGTTCTTGATGCGAGCATGTAGGATGCGTTTCAAACGCATCCTACCGCCAATCAATACCGGTAATGCTCGGGCTTGAACGGGCCTTCGGTTTTAACGCCGATGTAATCCGCCTGCTCACCAGAAAGCTCTGTCAGCTTCACGCCGATTTTAGCCAAGTGCAGACGGGCAACTTTCTCGTCCAGATGCTTCGGCAGCGTGTAGACCTTGTTCTCGTATTTATCGCCACTCACCCAAAGTTCGATCTGAGCCAGCACCTGATTGGTGAAGGATGCAGACATCACGAAGGACGGATGACCTGTCGCATTTCCAAGGTTCAACAAACGCCCCTGAGACAGGAGGATCATCCGATTGCCAGATGGCATCTCGATCATATCAACCTGATCTTTGATGTTGGTCCATTTGTGGTTCTTCAGAGCCGCAACCTGGATCTCATTGTCAAAGTGGCCGATATTCCCGACGATGGCCATGTCCTTCATCTCGCGCATATGCTCAAGACGGATCACGTCCTTGTTGCCGGTTGTGGTGATGAAGATATCTGCCGTTGGGGCCACATCCTCAAGGGTCACAACCTCAAAGCCGTCCATGGCCGCCTGAAGTGCGCAAATCGGATCAACTTCCGTGACTTTCACACGCGCACCAGCACCGCGCAAAGACGCTGCGGAGCCTTTGCCCACATCGCCGTAGCCCATCACAACGGCCGTTTTACCAGCCATCATAGTGTCAGTCGCACGACGGATACCGTCCACAAGGCTCTCTTTACAGCCGTACTTATTGTCGAACTTCGACTTGGTCACACTGTCATTCACGTTAATCGCAGGGAACGGCAGATGACCTTTTTCCATCAGCTCATACAAGCGATGCACACCGGTTGTTGTCTCCTCGGAAACACCTTTGATTTGCTCACGCATCTTTGTGAACCAACCGGGGCTTTGCGCCATGCGCTTGGAGATCTGAGCTTTGATCGCCTCTTCCTCTTCCGAAGCCGGGACCGCCAAAATTTCCTCGCCCGCTTCAGCCCGTGCGCCCAAAAGGATGTAAAGTGTCGCGTCGCCGCCATCATCCAAAATCAGGTTCGGTCCCTCAGGGAACATGAAGGACTTGTCCAAATAGTCCCAGTGCTCTTCCAGCGACTGGCCCTTGATGGCAAAAACAGGCGTGCCGCCCGCAGCAATTGCCGCAGCAGCATGATCTTGAGTTGAGAAAATATTGCACGATGCCCAACGCACATCTGCGCCCAACTCCACAAGCGTCTCGATCAGAACCGCCGTTTGGATCGTCATGTGCAAAGAGCCGACAATGCGCGACCCTTTAAGCGGCTTATCCGCGCCATACTCTTCGCGCAAAGCCATAAGGCCGGGCATCTCTGTCTCGGCGATATCAAGCTCTTTGCGCCCGAACTCAGCCAGAGAAATGTCCTTTACAATATAGTCGTCGGCCATCCGTCAAATCCTCTCAAATACCGTAAAATTTTTGTCGCCCGCGCATAACATCCACGCGGCACTGCAGCAAGACATGGATCATATTGAGATGACTGCAAGGTTAACCCGTTGCCCAAGAAGCGCAGATGGGCCAATTACTTCGATCAAATTGCACTCAATATTTAGCATCATGAGGATAGCACTGGCACGCGCCTTGCCCAGCGCGAACCAATCGGAATATGGCCCAACAGCCTTAGCTGGCCTGACCGACCTTGATCTCCTGAACCGGCATATCGAGCCAGCTTTTGCCAGCCGCCGCGATACAGGTCTGGCCATTGGCCTCTGTAATCAGGATCGTCCAAGTGCCGCTTGCCTCAGAGGTCCAGATTTCCACCATCTTGGTGTCCGTCTCAAGGCCAGAGGCGCGATGGCTCTCTTCATATTTCGCTTGCAATTGACCCACGATCTTATCGCGTGCCCCACAAGCGGTCTGCGCTGCAGCCGTGCTCACAACACCCGTCAAAAGGGTCGTTGCTACCAGTAAACTGAAACCGTTTTTCATAAGGCTTCCTACTCTTTAAACGCCCGCCACTGCCAAATTTGACAATGAAACCCCTTGGGATGCTTGGGCGCTTTCGTCTGGAAAGGGCCTTCAACATCCCGTAATCCTTTATGGCACCTTAAAGGGGCGAGATTATGAAATGTCTAATACACTGAAAAGATGGGATATATGGGGGAATTGCCTTGAAACCGCCACGCGCTTGGCAGCGGATGTTATCGGGTCGCCGACTCGATCTACTGGACCCCGCCCCTTTGGATATCGAGATTGAAGACATCGCCCATGGTCTTTCCTTTGTGGCCCGATGGAATGGTCAGACCAAAGGCGAATACCCTTATTCTGTGGCCGAACACTCGGTCTTTGTGGAAAAGCTCTACTCCGAGATGACCCCGGATGCTCCCGTCAAATGGCGCTTGGCGGCTCTTCTGCATGATGCGCCGGAATATGTGATCGGTGACATGATCAGCCCCGTAAAAGTCGCCGTGGGGCCGGGCTACAAGGAAATGGATGACCGGCTGACAGCTGCTGTGCATTTACGCTTTGGCCTGCCCGCTTCCATTCCGGTGGCGGTGAAAAAGCAGATCAAACGGGCAGATAATTATTCGGCTTGGTTTGAGGCGATCTCGATTGCAGGGTTTTCCTCCGAAGAGGCCGCCAAGCTGTTCAAAGAGCCCAAAGGCATCGATCCCACACAAATGGCCCTTCATCT
>CAZXRG010000004.1:37099-43522 GCA_964642935.1 uncultured Rhodobacterales bacterium
CCATCGTCGTTCTTGATCGGAGCCGAGGCGGTGAGAAGCCCCCATGAATGATGGGTCGCCTTTGCGAATTTCTTGCGGCGTTTGAGCTCTTTGATGAAGGCCTTGGCCTCATCCTCAGAGGTACAAGGCCCGCCGGAAACCGCGTATTTGGAGCCGCGATCACTTATGATATTCTCAAAAACCTTCACGGGAGCGGGGATAGGCGCAAACCGCCCTTAGATCAAGGCAAGCTCCAAAAAGCAAAAGGCCGAGCACTTGGCCCGGCCTTCCCAAATCTCATATAAGCGAGCCTCAACCTGCCGGATTAACCGCCACGAAGCGAGGCTGCCCACCGCGACGCACCAGAAGCAGGATCGAGGTCCGCCCCGCGTCCTTAGCCGCTTTCAGACGTGCAACCACATCTTGTGGGCTGTTGATGCCTTCCTGAGCCACTTCGGCAATCACATCGCCATCACGAATGCCCTTCTCGAAAGCCTCGCTCTCTTCATCAACACCGATCACGATCACACCGGACGCGCTCGCATCCAGATCGAATTGCGCACGCAACTCATCGCTAATCTCGCTGATCTCAAGACCAATGACACTGGCAGGACCTGTCGGTGCTGGCACATCGTCTGGAGAAGCGGACGCTAGCTGGGCCGTGGCCTCCTCAAGACGACCAACCTCGACCTTCAAGGTCACCAACTCACCATCGCGGAACACTTCCACATCAACGTTTTTACCGACCTGCGTATCACCAACAATGCGCACCAAAGAGCGGATATCGTCGATGTCTTTGCCGTCAAACGTCAGGATCACATCGCGTGAGATAATGCCACCATCCTTGGCAGGCCCCTCAGGCACATCCGTCACCAACGCACCGCGAGCTTCCTTAAGCTTCAGCGCATCTGCCAGATCTTCCTCGATGTCCTGAATACGCACACCAAGCCAGCCACGTTTGGTCTCACCAAACTCCTTAAGCTGGGCCACCACATTCTCGACAACCGCCGAGGACATGGAGAAACCGATACCGATCGAGCCACCATTGGGCGACAGGATCGCCGTGTTCACACCGATCACATCCCCGTCCATGTTAAACAATGGACCACCGGAGTTGCCCCGGTTGATCGCCGCATCGGTCTGGATGAAATCATCATATGAGCCACGAAGTGCCCGATTGCGCGCCGAGATAATACCTGCAGAGACAGAGAACCCCTGCCCCAACGGATTACCAATGGCCATCACCCAGTCACCCACACGGGCCACATCACTATCGCCAAAATCAACGAAAGGCAGAGCGGTCTTGGACTCGACCTTCAAAAGCGCAATATCGGTCTTGGGATCCACACCGACAATCTCGGCCTCCAGCTCATCACCATTGAAAAACTCGATGATCACCTCATCGGCTTTGTCGATCACATGGTTGTTGGTGACAATGAAACCATCGTCAGAAATCACAAAACCAGAGCCCAAAGCCGAGCCTCTGCGCGGTCCCTGATCGGGACGCTGCTGACGATCCATGAAGTCCTGAAAGAAATCTTCCAAAGGAGAGCCCTCGGGGATCACCGGGCGATCCTCGGACTGCGCAATCGTCGTGGATGTGGTGATATTCACCACCGCCGGACTGATGCGCTCTGCCAAATCCGCAAGGCTGCCGGGTCGATCCTGCGCTTGCGCGGCGATTGCCTGTAGAAACATTGCCGTTCCAGCCACAAAGGCCATCGCATAAGCCATGATACGAGTTTGCTGGGAACGGGCGTCTTGGGGCTGTTCCAACCTCAAAGCAATTGCTGCCATGGGTTAAATCTCCTCTTCTTTTCGTCTGGTCTGAGAACTTACGTTCAAAATAGTCTTACGGAGATTACATGTGTCTCCGTCGCGCCAATGCAATAATCAGGCTCACATTAAGTTTCACATAGACGTGAGCGTTTTGTTAACTCTTTAACAAAGTTTAACCGAAAAATCCGCTCTTGTGGGCGAAAACACCCAGTTTTTTTTGTGGTACGCTGATAGCTGCCGGAAATTGGTTAACCGACGGGGTGCAATCGGGCCAAAGCACCGCCACCCTCATCACCCATTTCTCACTATCCGATGTCACCGCCCCACCCGCCCAAGGTCAGGATTTTTTCCGATTATTCACCATCCTTGCACGCAGTGCACCATTTAGGGCCCGAAATTGACGGCGAACTGTTTGACACTTGTCGCATTCAGGATGCAAACTGCCGCCCAACACCAAGATTTCATTGCGTTTAGAGCGTGCCCTATCAGCACGCCTCTTAGCGCCACATCTCATCCAACCGGAGGATATACACTTGAATATTTCCAAAACGCTGAAAGTCAGCCTTCTTGCCGCTGTCTCCACGTTTGCCATGCAGTCTGCCGCAAGTGCCGATAGCATCAAAATTGCCGTCAACGAGTGGACAGGCCAGCACATTTCGGCGCATTTCGCCGGTCAGTTGTTTGAAAAGCTGGGCCATGACGTTGAATATGTCACCGCCGGTGCGGTCCCCCAGTTTGCCGCTCTGGCCGAGGGCAGCATCCACTTCCAGCCGGAAGCTTGGACCAACAATGTGGGTGACATTTACCCTAAAGCTGTTGAAAGCGGAGACATCGTCGTCGTCGGCGGTCTTGGTCTTGAGCCACGCGAGGGCTGGATTTACCCGCCTTACATGGAAGAGCAATGTCCGGGCCTTCCTGCCTATGAAGCGCTTTATGATTGCGCACAGGCATTCGCTGCGGCCGACACATTCCCTGATGGTCGTCTGATCACATACCCAGCCGATTGGGGCACACGCTCCTCTGATCTCGTCAAAGCCATTGGCGTCCCTCTCAAACCGATCCCGGGTGGCTCTGAAGGCGCTATGCTGGCCGAGCTGAAAAGTGCAGTCGCCGCCGAGCAGCCGATCCTGATGATGATGTGGGCACCCCATTGGGTCCATGCGGACATCAAGATGAACTGGGTTGAGTGGGACACAGCCGAGGGCGCTTGCGATGAAGGCTCTCAGTCTCGTGGCTCTGCTTGTGGGTTTGCTCAGGCGTCCATTGAGAAAGTGGTCTCCAAAGACTTCGGCACAGCCTTCCCTGACGCTCTCAAACTGGTCGAGCAAATGTCGATCACCAACGACATCCAGAACGGCCTGATCCTCGAAGTGGACCAGAACAGCCGCGATGTGGCTGAAGTGGTTGCCGAGTGGATCGACGCCAATCCCGCCACTTGGGAGCCTTGGGTGGCTGCTTCTAAATAATCCTGCATCCGGGGGGTCGCGTGGAACACCATGCGACCCCTTTTTTTGAGCTGCCCTTGGGGGGCCATCCGACGTGAATACCGCAACACCCAAACTCTCGTGTAAGAACGTCTGGAAGCTCTACGGCGAGGGGGCGGACGCCCATCTCAAAGACACATCCAAACTCTCCCAAAACGGAGGCGACGCCAAAGCGCTCGCCCAATCCATCCGCGACAAGGACGGCATAGTCGCCTCAGCCGATGTCAGTTTCGACGTCATGGAAGGCGAGATTTTTGTGATCATGGGCCTATCGGGCTCCGGCAAATCCACCATCGTGCGCTGTCTCTCCCGCCTTGTGGAGCCGACCTCCGGCGAGATCCTCTTGGACGGCAAAGACCTTCTCAAAGCCTCCCCCAAAGAGCTGATCGACTTCCGCCGCCACAAGATGGGCATGGTGTTCCAGAACTTCGGCCTGATGCCCCATCTCAACGTGCTCGACAACGTGGCATTTCCCTTGAAACTACAAGGCCTCGACCTCACCGAACGGCGCAAACGCGCCCAAGAGGTCATCGTCAAAGTAGGCCTAGAGGGACGCGAAACAGCCTTCCCCGCACAACTCTCCGGCGGCCAACAACAACGCGTCGGCATCGCCCGCTCCCTTGCCGTCGAGCCGGAAGTCTGGTTCCTCGATGAGCCCTTTTCCGCCCTAGATCCGCTCATCCGTCGCCAGATGCAGGACGAATTTCTCCGCCTTCAAAGCGAGCTGCACAAATCCATCGTTTTCATCACCCATGACTTCCTGGAGGCGCTCCGCATTGCCGATCGTATGGCGATTATGAAAGACGGTGAGGTGGTTCAGATCGGCCGCCCCGTGGACCTGATCCTGAACCCTGTCGATGACTATGTGCGCGAGTTCACCAATGACGTGCCGTGGGAGCTGGTTCTGACCGCCGGAGACGTGGCCTCCGACACCCCCGCCCCCAAGGGCCTCAAGGAGGTCGAGCCCACCACCAACGTCGCCTCCCTCCTCCCCTATCTGGCCAAACATGACGCGGGCGTGGCCGTCCTCTCCAACAATGGCACCGCCCATCACCTGACCGCCAAAGACGTGGTCGCCGCCCTTGCCAGCGGTGTCACCGACGCCTCAGCGGTCAAGGACTAGACCCATGGAGACCGGCACCCAACGAACCCTGCTTCTTTGGATCAGCCTTGCCCTATTCACCGCCCTATGCGTCTATTTCGCCAAAAGCTTGGGTATATTCGCCCGCTACCCCGACAGCCTCGTCCTGCCGCTGACCGACCCCATGAACACCGGTATGCGCTGGTTCGTGGTCACCTTCGGCTTCATCTTCAAAGGCATCTCATGGCTCTTTGAATGGCCGATCACATTCGCCCAATTCATCCTCCATTTCATTCCATGGATATCCATGCTGGTCCTCGCCGTCTGGCTGGCCCTCCGCGCAAGCGGCCCCGGCCTCGCCCTCTTCGCAGGCCTGAGCGTGCTTTATATGGTCACCATCGGCTATTGGGTTGAATCCATGAACTCACTGGCCCTCGTCCTGATCTCCGTCCCCCTCGCCGTCATCATCGGCTTTGCAGTCGGCACATGGGGGTTCACCTCCCAACGCGCCTATCGCGCCATCATGCCGACCCTCGACCTTCTCCAAACCATTCCGGCCTTCGCCTACCTCTTGCCCATCCTGCTCCTGTTTGGCTTTGGAACCACCGTGGGCCTTGTGGCCTCGGTCATATTCGCCTTCCCGCCCATGGTGCGAAACACCATCGTCGGCCTGCGCGGGGTCCCCCCCGAAGTGATCGAGGCAGGCACCATGAGCGGCGCCACCCCGTCCCAACTGTTCTGGCAAGTGCGCGTGCCAAGTGCGCGACGCCAAATCCTTCTGGGCGTCAACCAAGCCACAATGGCCTCCCTCTCCATGGTGATCATCGCCGCCATCATCGGAGGTACGAACGACATCGGCTGGGAAGTGCTCTCCACCATGCGCAAAGCCCAGTTCGGGGAGAGCCTTCTTGCAGGCCTCGTCATCGCCCTCATCGCCATCCTGCTCGACCGCATCACCGCAGGGTTCGCCCTGCGCAGCACGCGCATTGGCGGCAGCGATGATATCACCCGCAAAGAGATCACAATCCTGCTCGCCACCATGCTCGCCCTTGGCCTGATCGCCCAAGTCATCCCGGCCCTCACCGAATGGCCAAAAGCATGGATCTTCAACCCTGCCCCGACCATGAACAGCACGCTGGAATGGATCACCGTCGAGTTCCGCACCACCTTGGAAAGCATCAAAAACTCAGCCTTCTTCTACGTCATGCTGCCCATCAAAATCGGCTTCTCCAAAGCCATCAGCCCGTTCTCATGGGGCTTTGCCTTCACCCCGACAGTCATTGCCATCTATGCCGTCATCATCACAGCAATCGCCGCCCTCTTCGCATGGAAAGGGCGCATCCTCACGGCGCTGGGCACGATCATCGCAGGACTGATCCTATATAGCGGCCTCACAGGCACCCCGTGGATCGTGCTGGTCGCCATCTTCACAGCCGTCTCTTGGCAGGTCGGCGGACGCAACCTCGCCATCGGAACCGCACTCGGCCTCACCTTCCTGCTGGTCACAGGAATTTGGACCCCGTCGGTCCTCTCCATCTATCTCTGCGGGGTGGGCGTGTTGATCTCCTTCACCATCGGCAGCTTGCTGGGCATTTGGGCGTCCGAAAGCGACACCGCCTCCGCCATAATCCGCCCGATCATCGACACGCTGCAAACCATGCCGCTCTTCGTGATCCTGATCCCCTTCGTGATGGTGTTCAAAATCGGCGAGTTCACAGCCCTCTTGGCCATCATCGCCTATTCCATCGTCCCCGCCATCCGCTATGCCGAACATGGCCTGCGCAACGTCTCCAAAGACACCACCGAGGCCGCAATGGCCATCGGCACCACACGCCTTCAAATGCTCCTGCAAGTGAAACTGCCCCTCGCCATCCCCTCCATCATGCTGGGGCTCAACCAAACCATCATGTTCGGCATCTCCATGCTGGTCATCACCGCCCTTGTGGGCACCGCCGATCTGGGCCAGCAAATCTACATAGGCCTTGGCGACGGAGATTTTGGCGTTGGTATGATCGCGGGCATCGGCATGGCCATCATCGCAATGATCGCCGATCGGATCACCCAAAACATCAGCCGCAACATGCAGACCAAACTGGGCGT
>CAZXRG010000005.1:0-38960 GCA_964642935.1 uncultured Rhodobacterales bacterium
GGTCGAACTTGAAACCCATCTTGTTGATCGCGGCTCCCTAAAAAGCCCTCGAAACCCCTAAAGCGCCTCGCCCTTAACACGGTCCAATCGTATCGCCATTATCCCGAGAGCACCGAAGGTGTGTCAGGGTAATGGCGATTCATGATTAAGGCGAGTCGCTCTAGCACCTACTTTCCCTTCCAGACCGGATCACGCTTTTCGGCAAACGCCAAAAACCCTTCCCTGTTGTCCTCAGAGCCATAAAGAACGTCCACAGTCGGCAACTGGCGCTGGGTCACACGGTTCATGCAATCCTGAAATTTCGATCCCTCCGCATCACGCACCACTTCCTTAATCGCTGCATAAACCAAGGGCGGCCCTGATGCCAAAAGCCGCGCCATATCCCAAGCCTTCTCCATCAAATCCGAAGCCGGATGGATCTGGTTCACAAATCCCCAACGGGCGGCCTCCTCCACATCCAACCAACGCCCCGTGAGCAGCATTTCCATGGCAATGTGATAGGGAATGCGCTTGGGCAATTTGATCGAGGCCGCATCGGCCACCGTCCCTGATCTGATTTCCGGCAAAGCAAAACTGGCATGATCTGCGGCCAAAATAATATCCGCGGACAAGGCCAGTTCCAGACCGCCCCCACAACAAATCCCGTTCACCGCACAGATCACAGGCTTGTTGAGATCGCGCAGCTCCTGAAGGCCGCCAAATCCGCCAACACCGTAATCGCCATCAACCTCGTCCCCACCGGCCGCTGCTTTAAGATCCCAACCCGGACAAAAGAACTTCTCCCCCGCGCCAGTGACAATCGCCACGCGCATCTCCGGATCATCCCGAAAGGCAGCAAAGACCTCGCCCATCTTCCGGCTGGTCTCCAGATCAATCGCGTTGGCCTTGGGGCGATCAAGAATGACCTCCAAAATGCCCCCTTCTGTGCGGGTCTTAATCGGGCTCGTCATGTCTGTTCCTTCACAATTAAAGCATCCACCGCGACAGCGCGTGTGGGCGTCGCAAGCAGCGGATTTATCTCAACTTCAACGAGGTCGCGCGCGTTTTCAACCACATATGCCTGAACCGCCATGATCGCCGCCAAAAGAGCCTTACGATCTGCTGCAGGCTTGCCGCGATAACCATCCAGAAACGCCGCACATTTGAGACCATTCAAAGCTGCGTCAACCGCCTCAGATGAGGCCGGAACAAGGAGCGAGACCCGATCTTCCAGAACCTCTGTCAGAACCCCACCAGCCCCCAGAGTAAGCACAAATCCATGTGCCGGATCGCGCACCACGCCGATCAGAACCTCCGCAACCGGATCACCCACCATCTGATCAAGTCCATAGCTTTGACAGTTCATTTGCGCCGCAGCTAAAGCGACTTCTGCCACGCTCGTCAGCCCCAAAGCGACCAAACCGGCATCAGATTTATGCGCAACGCCCTCGCCTTTAAGTGCCAAGGGAAACCCTAATCGCTGAGCTGCCTCCGGCAAATCAGCCGCCTTGAGCCCCGAAGCCCCACGGGGGATTTCCACCCCAAAAGCGCTCAATTCAGCCTTGGATTGCGCCTCGCTCAAGGTCTGAACCGCACTGTAAGAGCCCGCCAGAAGCACCGGCGCATCCTTGGGCGTCGGCAAATCCGCCAAAGCCACCGCTTGCAAACCATGATCAAAATCGCAAAGCGGCACGATGCCTTTGGCGATCAAACGGGCGGCAATATCTTCGGGCATATTCTCAACGGATGAGGCCAAAACAGCGAACGGGCGACCCGTAAATTCGGCCGCATCTTCAACCGCCTCCACCGTGATCAACCAGTCATCCATGTCACATAAATCAGGGCGCGGAAAATCCAGAACAACGATCACCAGATCAACATCATCACGCGCCATTTGCGCAAAAACCGCCGCCATGGCAGGGCGATCGCGCCAGACATCTGTGTTGTAATCCAGCGGGTTGGTGAATTGCACGAGACGAGAAAGATGGTCTCGCAAAGCCGTTTTCTGTCCTTCATGGAGCGGCGGAAAAGACAGACCGCAACGCGCCCCCGCATCGGCCATCACACTGGCCTCCCCGCCAGAACAACTGAGCGACACAACCGAAGACCCGCCAAGACGCCCGATGCAGTGAAACAGCTTCAAACTCTCCAATAGCGTGCTCAAAGAGAGCGCATTGGCAATCCCCAAACGGGCCAGAAGCGCGTCTGATCCCGCCGCACTCCCCGCCAAAGAGGCCGTGTGGGAAATGGTCGCCAGTTGCGCCGCCTCCGAGCGCCCGACCTTCAAAACAACGATCCGTTTACCAAGCGCGTGCGCCCTGAGCGCCATAGCTTCAAACGCCCTGATATCGCCAAAACTCTCCACATAAAGGCCGAGCGCTGTGACGCGCGGATCCTCCAAAAGCGCCCGCCCGATCTCGGCCAGCCCCAGTTTCAACTGATTGCCCGCCGTCACCACATGAGAAATCGGCAACCCGCGCTGCTGCATGGTCAGATTGATCGCGATGTTTGAAGACTGGGCCACAATCGCCACCCCGCGCTCAACCGGCCTCAACCCATGTTGATCCGGCCAAAGCGCCACCCCGTCCAGAGCGTTCAGGGCCCCGTAACAATTGGGCCCCAAAAACGGCATTTCCCCCGCCGCCTCCAACAAATCCGCACTCAACGCGGAGCCGTCCTCAGTCTCAGCAAAACCGCTGGCGAAACAGACGGCTCCACCTGCGCCCATGGCCGAGAGTGTCCTAATAATCTCAACCGAAGCGACGCGATTGACCCCGACAAAAGCCGCATCCGGAACACCGGGCAAATCCGCAAGTGAGGCATAGGCCTTAACGCCGCCGACCGTCGCGCGGACAGGATGGACAGGCCAGATGTCCCCTCCAAACCCGATCTTGAGGTTTTGAGCGACAACCGCCTCACACCAAGCCCCGCCCCCAATAACGGCGATAGATTTAGGCTTTAGAAGACGCTCCAAACTCAGGCCCCCAAGGGCCGCAGCAAATCACGGCTGATGATGTGACGCTGAATTTCCGAGGTGCCGTCCCAAATCCGCTCAACCCGTGCATCGCGCCAGAACCGCTCGATCGGGAAGTCATCCATCAGCCCCATACCCCCGAAAATCTGCAGGGTCGCATCGGTCACCCGCGCCAACATCTCGCTGGCATAAACCTTGGCAGACGCAATCTCACGGTTCGCAGGCAAGCCCTGATCGAGCCGCCAAGCCGCCGCCAGCGTCAGATAATCGGCCGCATCAATCTCGGTGATCATATCGGCAATCTGGAAGGAGACGCCTTGGAACTTCCCGATCTGCTGACCGAACTGCTTGCGCTCGGCGGCGTAATTCAACGCATACTCAAAGCAGCGCCGCGCCCGCCCGACGGACATGGCCGCCACGGTGATACGGGTCGCATAGAGCCATTCATTCATGACCGCGAACCCACCATCAACCTCGCCCAAAACCTGTGCGTCAGGCAGGCGACAATCGTCAAACTCAAGGATCATGTTCTTGTAGCCGCGATGGGAGACGGACTTATAGCCATCGCGAATGGTAAATCCGGGCGTGCCGCGATCCACTAGAAAGGTGGTGATCCGCTTCTTCGGCCCGCGCGGTGTATCATCCTCGCCCGTGGCCACAAAAACGATAATAAAATCTGCGTGCTCAGCACCTGAAATAAAATGCTTGCTCCCGTTGAGCACCCAATCCCCGCCATCGCGCACAGCCGAACATTTCATCCCCCGCACGTCCGAGCCTGCTTCCGGCTCGGTCATCGCCAAAGCATCCATCCGCTCCCCGCGCACCGCAGGCATCAAATAGCGCTCGATCTGGTCGCCCTTACAGGCCATCAGAATGTTCTGGGGCCGCCCGAAAAAATGGTTGAGCGCCATGGAGCCGCGCCCAAGTTCCCGCTCCACCAGCGCAAAATCAAGATGGCTCAAACCCGCCCCGCCGACCGTCTCAGGAAAGTTGCAGGCGTAAAAGCCTAACTCAAGGGTCTTGTCCTTGATCGCCTCGGCGACTGCGGGGGGCACCTCGCCGGTCCGCTCGACCTCATCCTCATGGGGGTAAATCTCGTTCTCGACAAACGCCCGCACGGTGGAGACAATCATCTCCTGTTCATCGCTCAACCCAAAGTGCATGGCAGTCGCCTCTCATTACTTGCCCGTCAGAATTGACCTCAGACGCAAAGGTTTCAAGCGAATTCAAGACATGGGCCGGGCCAAAACCGACAGCCCTTGCCCAATTGCGTTTTTGCATTCATATTCGTATTTCTGAATGCTTTTTCTGGGAGGAAAAAATGCAAACACGCCGCAACGTTCTGGCACAAGCAACAGCACTCGCCGCCATCTCCGCATGGCCTTTGGGCGCACGCGCCCAACTCACACTTGGCACCATGCAAATCGACGTGGTCAGCGACGGGTTCCTCAACCTACCGGGCGATTTCATCTTCGGCCCCATGCCCCAAGACGAGCTACAGGTCATTCTGGACCAACACGGCCAGTCCCGAGAGACGCTCACCCCGCCCTGCAACGTCACGCTATTGCGCGATGGCACAAGAACCGTGCTCTTTGATGTGGGCTCAGGCCCCGATTTCTCGCCCAATTCCGGCACACTCATCGACAGTCTCGACCAGCTTGGCGTGGCCCCTGAGGATGTCACCGATGTGATCTTCACCCATGCCCATCCAGACCACCTTTGGGGGCTTCTGGATGATTTCGATGATCCGCTGTTCAGCGAGGCCAGCTACATGATCGGGAAGACCGAATGGGAGTATTGGATGAACCCCAACACGGTTGACGAGATCGGCGACGCCCGCGCCTCTTTCGCCGTCGGGGCCGAGCGCCGGTTGGCCATGCTGGAAGACAATATCACCCTATTTGAAGATGGTGAGGAAATCCTTCCGGGCATCGCCGCGCGTGCCAGTTTCGGCCACACGCCGGGGCATATGTGCTTTGAAATCAACGACGGCTCCAACGCCGCGATGATTTTGGGCGATGCCATCGGCAATGATCATGTGGCCTTCGCGCGCCCCGATTGGCAATCAGGTTCCGATCAAGAACCCGACATGGCCGCAAAAACCCGCCTGAGCCTGCTTGACCAACTGACCGCCTCCAAGATGCAACTCATCGGCTTCCATCTCCCCGGCGGCTTGGGCCATGTGGAGAAAAAGGACGACAGCTACCGCTATGTTGGGGCAGCAAAATGATCCGCCTCGCCCTCGCCCTCCTGCTGGCCACACCCGCTCTGGCCAGCGAAGACATCCCCGACCAATACCCGGGATCAATCCTCTATTCCAAGCCCGTCGAGGTCATCCCCAACGTCTTTTCGGCCATCGGCGCCACCGCCCCGCCCACCTATGAAAACGCGGGCCATAACAACAACCTCTCCTTCATCATCACCGGAGATGGCGTGGTCGTGGTCAATGGTGGCGCCTCCTATCTGCTGGCCGAGGCGCTCCATTCAGAGATCAAAACCCATACGGATCAGCCTGTGAAACTGGTCCTGAACGAAAACGGCCAAGGCCATGCCATGCTCGGGAACTCCTATTGGGCCGAGCAGGGCGTGAAGATCGTCGCCCATCAAGACGCCTTCGCCGAGATCGAGGAATACGGCGATCAATCCCTCCTCTCCCACCAACGCCGCCTGAACGAGCGGTCGGACAAAACCACAATCGCCCTGCCCGATGAGACCTTCATGGACAGCTATAAGGTCGAAATGGGCGGTATGACCATTGAGGCCCGCTACCTCGGCCCCGCCCACTCTCCGGGCGATATCGTGGTCTGGCTGCCCGAACAAAGCCTCGTCATCTCCGGCGATATGGCCTTTCACGAACGCATGCTGCCCATCTTCGATCACACCATGACCGCCGATTGGCTGGACACATGGGAGACAGAATTCGAGACCCTCAACGCCACCTACGTCATCCCCGGTCACGGCCACCCCACCAACATGGCCCAAGTGCGCCGCTACACCCGCGACTACCTCATCTATCTGCGATCAAAAATCGGTGAGCACCTCGACAATGGCGGCGATCTGGCAGAGGCTTACTACATCGATCAATCGCCTTACGCCCATCTCGACACCTTCGAGGAGCTGGCCACCCGAAACGCAGGACGAGTTTATGAGCAAATGGAATTTGAATAGCCTCGCGGCAGCTTGCATCACCGCCACTCTGGCAACACCAGCACTCGCACAAACCCCGATCTGGAGTGCCGAGGAAACCCTAAGCGCCGTTCAAAACGATGAGGTCCTGCTCTTGGACATCCGAAGACCCAACGAATGGGAGAAAACAGGTCTGGCCGAAGGTGCACTGCCCGTCAGCATGCATGATCCTGAGTTCGGGAAAAACCTGCAAGCGATCCTGACCAAGTTTTCCGGCAAACCGATTGCCATGATCTGCGCCACAGGCGGGCGCACGGAATATGTCACCGGCATCCTCGCCAAAAACGGCCTCACCGGAGTGATCGACGTGTCCGAGGGTATGATGGGCAATCAACGCGGAAAAGGCTGGCTGGCCAAAGACCTCCCCATAGTGGATCGCGCCACCGCACAAGCCGCCTATGAGACACTTTTGGCAGAATAGATCGCCCTCTAACGCATCGCTTTTTCCAAACGCCCCCGAACGGTTCCGCCCGATTTTGTTAGATGCTTAAGCAAGCGCTTCATGCCAATGCCCGTGCGAATTTCAAACAGCTCATAATGGAAGCGCCGCGCCGACAAGCCATGTTCGCGAAGACCTTGTCCAAGAGCGTCGCGAAGCTGGGCCGGTCCGCAAAACAGCACATGCACCCCTTTGAGATCACCGGAAATTTTGGCTACCTCATCCGCATTCAACCGTCCCTCAGTTGAAGTCTCACGCACAACAAGCCGCAAATTAGGAAGCGCCTCCGCCGCGGCTTCCAACTCATCCAGATGCGCCGCATGAGCCCGTTCGCGCACTGTATAAATCAACGTCACTGGCCCGTCCTCGGGACGCAAAGCTCCTGCCATCGCCGCAAATGGCGTGATCCCGATCCCAGCCGCCACCCAAACCTGAGGCCCTCTGGCAATCTTGAAATCCCCGAACGGCCCTTCCACCCGCGCGGGCGTTCCGACACTCAACCGCCGCATCAATCGCACCGTATAATCCCCAAGCGGCGCAATGCTCATGCGCAAGTTCCCGTCAGACGAAGGAGCCGCGCTCAACGTAAACGGATGGGGTTCACTCAAGCCAGCCTCCGGAAAGCTGATGAACACAAACTGACCGGCCCGATGTTTTAGGGCCCGCCCATCCGGCTTCAGCTCTACCGCCAATGCCTCGCCCTGTTTGTCCAACCGGGAAACACGGTAGCCCCTCGAAGGTCTGATCCAACGAGGCGCGGACGTATAAGCATAAGCAAACAGACCAATAAGACAGACGCCCCCCATGTAAAGCCCCAACGGATCGACGTTGGAAAACGGCTTTAGAATGAACAGATAATGAAAGGCCGACAGGACGAAAAACACCCCGATAAACCGATGGGTCCACTTCCAAAGATGATAGGGAATGAACGTGGCAACCGTAATCGCGACCAGAATAAGCAGCCCATAAAGACTGATCTCACCCGCAGTTTCGGCGATATCAACCAGCAACGTTTCCCGCCCCAATCCGCGCATATCCGCATCAATCGTGTCATGAAGAAAACTGGCAACAAGCGCCCAAAGCCCTAGCCATTTGTGCAGCCGATAGGATTGATCAAGGGGCCCAAAAATCTTCTCGATGGGAAACCAACGGGTGGCAATCGTCTGAGACAAAGCCATCGCAATGAGAGCCGTCATGCCGAGATATTGACTAAATAGCGCCAACGCATCCCGTCCGGTTGCAATTGCAGGCAACCAGATCACCGGAACGATCATTGCCAAACCAGTTACCGATAGCCCAAGCCATTTTAACGCCATTGCGGATTTTGCCTTTTATAATCCCGTGATGAAAATTCATAACGCAAGCAGACGGAGAGCAACAAGCCGACTTAAGAGCAAAAGATGGATACACCAACAAAAAACGGCCCCCCGAACTTCGGGGAGCCGCCAAATTTCCAAACTTAGTAAGGCGCCTTAACCAAACATGTCAGACGTAATGCCCGCATACCAACCCAAGCTCTCGTCGTAGGTGGCTTTGCGCACCTCAGCGGTCTCACCGGTTGCAGAGATAAACCCGTCAACCTTGGCAATCTTCTCGTCAGTCGCCTCGTAAGTCGCACCAACTTTCACGCCATTGTCCGTGTCGATCAAGGACCAGCAGGTGTTGGAGAACTTGGCCGGGAAGACTGTCGAACCAGTAAGGGCACCGCGCACCGCATTGGCACAAACCTTTGCCTGCGAGTTTGCAGAGAAGCCGGATTTAGGCATATCACCCTGTGACGACGCATCGCCCAGAACATAAACATCCGCATCCGCTTTTGTGCTCATATCAGCAGCATTCACAGGCGCCCAATTGCCGTCTGTCACACCAGCAACTTCAGCGATCTTACCCGCCTTCATCGCAGGGATGACGTTACAGGCGTCCACTTTGGTCACTTCACCGTCGATTGTGACAGTCATCGCACCGGGATCAACAGACACATCTCCACCACCGAAGTCAGAACCGACCCAGTCGATCATGCCGTCGTAGTTATCAGCCCAACCCTCTTGGAACAGAGCCATTTTGGAGAATTTCTCCTTAGGGTCCGCCACAATAATCTTGGCTGTCGGGTTATTGGCTTTCAGAAGATGCGCCACCATGGACACACGCTCATATGGTCCCGGAGGGCAACGATATGGGTTTGGCGGAGCAACCATTGCAAAGGTTCCACCTGCAGGCATTGCCATGATCTGCGACTTCAACAGCTCGGTTTGAGACCCAGCTTTATAGGCATGGGGCATTGCATTTTGAGCGGACATATCCCAGCCCTCAACCGCACCCTCAACAAAATCGATACCCGGTGAGAGGATCAGCTTGTCGTAAGCCACGGACCCGCCGCCAGCCAAAGACACAGTCTTGGCATCACGATCAACACCAATCGCCCAATCATGGACCACATTCACGCCACCAGAGGCCAAGCCGCCATAGGAATGACCCAAGTCATCCATCTCCTGAAATCCACCCAGATAAAGGTTGGAGAAGAAACAGGTATAATAGGCCCGTGTCGGCTCGATCAATGTGACATCAATCTCGCCCTTGCTGTCCTTGGCAATGTAACGCGCAGCAGTGGCACCACCGGCACCTCCACCGACGACAACGACGCGAGGCTTTCCGTGGCCCGCACCCATTACCATGGGCGCAGAAAGGCTAGCCGCCGCCGCTGTTCCCAAGAATAAACGTCTGTTGAGTTTCATGTTAGTCCTCCCAAGTAACCTCTTATTCGAGGTCTTCAAAATACGCAGCCAAAGCTGCAATCTCTTCATTCGACAACCGCCCCGCCATCATCTGCATAACCGGATGGGGACGCAATTTATCTTTATAGGCATGCATGGCTATCACAAAATCCTCGGTTGGCCATGCGGTAATAGACGGAATACCGTCATCACCACCGTCAGCGCGATGACACGTCAGACACTCAGAGGAGAGATATTCCCCATATTCCGGATCCCCCTGTAGCGCGAGAATTGCCGGGTCAATGTCATGATCCGTACCTTTTGCAGTTGGCTCAGCCTCTGGAATATTGCTTGGATCATCAGAGAATTGGCGCAGATACGCCAGCACATCCGCACGGTCCCCCGCGTCCTTTAAGCCGCGAAAACTCATCTTGGTTTTTGACACCAATGACTTGGGGTTCTCTAGAAACGCATCCAGAGTTTTGTCGGTCCAAACCAATCCATCCGCGCCCGCGCGAAGCATGCTCTTGGAGTATTTCACCCCCTCAATAGAGCCCGCGGGCCGCCCGAACAGACCATTAAGCTGAGGCCCGATACGGTTTTTCGCATCGGCCCCGACCTGATGACAGGCCTTACACTTTTTAAAGACTTTTGCACCCGCATCAGGGTCATTTGCCATGGCCGTTCCTGCCACCCAAAAGGCCGCAAGAACAGTTGATATAAGGATACGCCAATTCACGTTTATTCAGCTCCGACCGATTTCAGATATTCGATAACAGCCAATTGATCCTTCTCTTTTTTCAAGCCCGCAAAGGACATCTTGGTGCCCTTCAAATAAGCTTTGGGCTTCTTCAAGAAAGCGGCCAATTCCTCTGGTGTCCACGTCAAACCGCCCTCGGCAGCCTCGACAAAGACCTTAGAATACTTGAACCCTTCTACCGCAGCCGCAGGGGCTCCGACAATTCCATTCAGGATAGGTCCGGTCCGGTTTTTGGCCTTCGCCCCCACCTGATGACAGGCCTTACATTTCTTGAAAACCTTCAAACCGGCTTCAGCCAATTCCGCATCGATGGCGGCAACCGCAACCTCAACCACAGGTTCCGCCTCCGCCGCAGGTTCGGCCTCAACTTGAGCCACCTCAACCGCGTCCGAGGCACCCTCTTCTTCCGGTGTCACATCCAGAACCATGGCCCGCATGGTCACTTTAACCTCGTCCTTACAGTTTTCCATGCAAGGCTCGCCAGACCAAGCGGCATATTCAGTCGCAGCGCGATCATCTACGATGAAACCGCCAGAATTGGGCAGCTCAAACGACGCCAAATTCTCGTCCGAAAGAACAAAATCATCCTCGATCAGATCGTTGGAATAAAGGATATAGGCGACGATTGCATAGACCTCGTCGTCGCTCAAACTACCCGCATTTCCAAACGGCATGGAACGCTTCACATAGTCAAACGCCGTGGACACATGCGGCCAGTAAGAACCAACCGTTTTTAGCGGATCTTCATGATCCAAAGTGTCCGCACCACCGGCCAATTTGGGCCAGTTATCAATGCCTTCAGCAAAATCGCCATGACAAGACGCGCATTGATCCGCGAAAATCTCCTCACCCACAATCGCATCGCCAGAGCCCTTGGGAAGCCCGGTTCCATCAGGGCTCACATCCCAGTCCCAAGCCGCAATCTCTTCGGGAAGCGCCGCTCGGCCCAACCCGAAAGTTTCCGCATAAACAGGTGTGGCAATCAGCCCGAAAACGAGCCCGTATTTAAGATACTTCAACATTTTCCGCCTCTCCGGTCTCGCGAACCCACCACGTTTGGATGCAATTGTTGTGATAAATCGAATTGAGCCCACGCACCTCACGCAATTGCGCCTTGGTGGGCTGCACATATCCGGTCTCGTCCATGGCACGGGACTGCAGGAACATCTCCTCACCCTGCCAATCCACATCAAGATAAAAGCGGGTCAAAGCCATCTTCTCACCGGGCTTGGCCAGACGCGCGGTCTCCCAAGACCTGCCACCATCTTTGGACACATCCACCCGCGTGATCGCTCCGTTTCCTGACCAAGCCAGACCGGTAATGACCAAAGGCCCCTTCCCGTGCTTGATGGGCGATTGGGGCGACGGCGAGGTCACGACCGATTTGGCATCCATGGACCAAGTCCATTTGCGCGACGTCCCGTCTTCCAAAGTATCGGTATATTTCGAGGTCTCCTCACGGCTTTCCACCGCCTGATCCATCACCTCAATGCGACGGATCCATTTGACCCACATATTGCCTTCCCAACCGGGCACAACCAGACGCACAGGGTAGCCATGCTCCTTGCGCAGCGCCTCGCCGTTGGCCTTAAAGGCAACCAAAACATCATCCAAAGCCTTTTCCATGGGGATCGAGCGCCCGTTGGATGACGCATCAGCGCCTTCCACAAAGACCCATTTGGCCGACAGATCAGCGCCTGCCTCTTCGAGCAAAACACGCAGTGGAATACCGGTATATTCCATGTTGTGGATCATACCATGGGTGAACTGAGCGCCATTGAGCTGCGCCCCGGCCCATTCCATGCCCGTATTGGCCGCACACTCGCAAAAATAGACGTGATTTTCGCGCGGGAAGCGCTCAAGATCCGCGTAAGAGAACACCAAGGGCCGGTCCACCAACCCGTTGATCATCAAGCGATAATCTTCTTTCTTAAGATCAATCGCACCGGAGTGATGCCGCTCAAAGGCACACCCTTGCGGTGTAATGGTTCCGTCGAGCGCATGAATGGGCGTGAAGTTGATCGAGGAGATCGTATCCGCCGTCAGCCATTCCACATTCCGGCGGATCACATCGCCCTCATATTCGATGGGCAGCCCGTAGCGCACAGCATCAACACCGTCGCCAAGCTCTTGCGCCCATGGCTGAATTTCCGTGATCAAAGGATCAGGGGTTTGGGCTTTTGCCGCACCAGCGCCAACAGCGCCGGCACCAACCGCCGCTGCACCGCGCAGAAACGCGCGACGGGACGGTGTATTCTTAGGATCTGACATATGCGTCACCTCTCAACGTCAAGGGCTCACGCCCAATTATTCTTCGCAGGGCCATCAGACCCCGACAACTTCAACAGAATTATTCGGAGCCAAGGTCACTTCGCCCATCTTCGCGATATGCGCCTCGACAACATCCCAAATTTGCGGACCTTCCGTGCCCTCATTGACACTTGCCCAACCGGCCACCTGATAGGTCTTGGCCGGATCAATCTTCTCGCCCGTTTTAAGGAGGGTCATCTCGGTGATCCGCGCACCCTGCGGCTTGGTCACATCAATGCGATAGCCAAGCCCGCCGGTGCGCACCATATCCCCGCCCTGCTGGTAATAGGGATCGGGATTGAACAGATTATCGGCCACATCTTCCAGAACCACATGAAGGAATTCCCCCGTCATCTCGGTCCGGTAAGCTTGACCATAAGTCATGGAGGTGACGTTCCAGATATCCTCGCGGGTGATGTCTTGCCCCGGCAAGACCGACGGGCCCCAGCGCACACCTGGAGACAATGCAATATCCGCCTCACGCTCGGACAGAAGCGCGTCACAAATCAGATCATCCCAGGTCCCGTTGAAATTCCCGCGCCGATAAAGCGTTTGTGCGTCGCCGGTGCGCCCTATGACTTCAGACATTTCTGCCATATAGGGCGCACGCTCGGCTTCGATCGCTGCGGTCACCTCCGCGTCCGGAGTAATGACATCAGAGAAAATCGGGATCAGTTTGTGGCGGAAGCCCATCATCCGCCCGTCGCGCACATCCAAATCAACGCGAGACACGAACTTACCGTTGGAGCCAGAGGCGACAATGATCGTCTCCCCCACCAACACAGGCTCGGGCAGCGCATCATGGGTATGGCCCGAAAGGATCACATCAATGCCCGAGACCTTCCCCGCCATCTGCTTGTCCACATCAAAACCATTGTGGGAAAGGCACACGACCAACTCAGCGCCGGCTGCGCGAACCTCATCCACCATCTCCTGCATACGCTCGTCACGAATGCCGAAAGAATACTCCGGGAACATCCAGCCCGGATTGGCAATGGGCATGTAAGGGAAAGCCTGACCGATGACGGCGATCTTCACGCCACCGCGCTCGAAAAACTTGTAAGGTGGGAACAACTCTGTGGGCTCATCCCATTCCGCATCGAAAATATTCTGACCTAAGGCCGCAAAAGGAAGCCCTTCAACAATCTCCGCCACACGGTCGGAGCCAAGCGTGAACTCCCAATGGAAGGTCATCGCATCGGGCTTGAGCATGTTCATGACATTTACCATGTCCTGCCCTTGGGTGTGGTAACACGTATAAGAGCCGTGCCAAGTGTCGCCGCCATCCAAAAGCAGCGCATCAGGGCGAGCGGCGCGAATGGAATTGACCACGGTCGCGACCCGGTCAAGACCGCCTACGCGCCCGTAGCCTTTTGCCAGCGACGCGAAGTCGTCATGGGAGAGAGCGTAAGCCGATGGGCTGCCATCCTCGATCCCGTAGAGCTTTCTGAAATCGGCACCCGTCACATGGGGAACCGCGCCCTTATTGGCACCCACTCCGATATTGATCGAAGGCTCGCGGAAATAGATCGGCGCAAGCTGGGCATGAATGTCCGTCACATGGATCAGCGAGACATTCCCGAACGTCTCAAAATCCAGCAAATCATCTTGTGTGAGAGACTGCTGGGCAGCCAACCGTCCCCAATTGCCAAAAGAGGCACCGCCATAAAGCGCCGAAGCAGCCATAGACACTTGTAAAAAGTCGCGGCGAGATATCATCTACACGTCCTCTTTCGCACATATGCGCATGTTTGAATTGATAATGCGTTAAAAGGCCCGCGCATCCTAAAACACGCGGGCCTAAAAATTAGTTACGTACAGACGGTCCTTCGACCGACAGACCGTTTCCGCGAGAGGCGACATATAGCTCAAGCGCGATGAACTCGGCCGAACCGGGGCTATAAGTCTCTGCACGCGTATCGCGCACACAGCCTTTAAACCGCGCATGGATCGAATTCAGCTTGGTGTTCTTCAAGCGATAGGTCGGAAAGCCGTTGATCTGGCCTTGGCTCAAATGATCGGCACGGATCATGTTGCCGTAATTGTCCTCATGGCAACTTGCACAAGACAATTCCAACTGACCGGTCCGGGCGTAATAAAGCTCCTTACCCATCTCATAAGTCTCAGCAACCGGACCATCTGTGGCCACGCTAATCGGAAGACCACGAGACACAGACGAAATCAAGGCGGTCATATTGACCATGTCACCCGCATTCCAACCCCATGTCTCGGCACCCATACGGGTCTCGCGACAATCGTTGATCTGCATCTCAAGGGTGCGAACCTCACCTGCCGCTTCATTCCACTTTGGATAATGCGGACGCACACCGGCCATGTTCTCAGAGCCGTCATGGCAGGAGGCACAAGACTTGCCCTCCGAGCCATCAACCGTGTTCCAAACTTCCTCGGCCTGCTCCACAAAGATCATGCCCGGATTGTCGAAATCATCCATTTCCATGGCGCGTGTCTCAGTACCACGGAACAACCAACCGGAATAAATCTCGTCCAAAGCACCATCCAGATGGGCAGGAGCCGCAGTCTTGGTGACAATCTCGATTTCTTCGTTGATCACCAAAGTGTCTTCAGCCGGATCGGCCATCGCAACACCCGTAGATGCCAGTGCGACCAGACCCGTTAGTGCCGTTCTAAGCGACATTCTATTCATGTTTTCCTCCCTGAAAACGGTCAATCCGCCTTATGCGATCGCGATGTCTTTGCTGGTCTCGTACACGGACCCATCGTCATCGTACCACGTGAAGTTAAATGTCCCGGCTTCCGGCACAGTCGCTTCAAACTCGAAGAACGGATTCGTGGAAATTGCAGGCTCCAACGTCACATCAATAACGTTCTCGCCGTTAAAATCACAGGTAAAGCGGTTGATGATCGACCGTGGGATCACACTACCATCTTTATCTTTGCGCTGACCGCTTTCCATCTTGTGGCTGATCAAGGATTTGATCGTGATCACATCGCCAGCAGCCGCTGTCTTGGGCACTTTAACGCGGGGTTTTACACCTTTTGCCATGTCTTAAATCTCCCTTAGCCGCCGCAGCCGCCGATTGTTACTTTGACCGAATTGGAGGCCTGAACGAAGCTGCCGTCTGCCATTTTGGCAATCGCAACAACATCCTGCGTTCCAGCAAGGCGAATACGTGTGGCACCGGACTGGCTTGCCGCCAAAGGACCAAACTTGAAGGTCGCAACGGGCGGCGTTGGATTGCCCATGGCCAAAATCATCACTTCGGTTGCACCGGGTGCATCCACAGACACCGGAACCGTATTTCCGTTCTCGGCAATCTCAGGTGTGGTCAGCGTCAGGCCACCCTCACCAACTTCTGCACCACCTGTGAAGGCCGCAATCAACTCTTCGCCCGCGCCAAACGCGCTCATAGGCAAAACAGAGACCATTGCCGCACCCGCACCGATCGTCAGCGCTTTGCGTCTCGTAAGTTCCATCTAAATACTCCTAAAGCTCTTGAGGTAAGCCGCTCGGGCTCACTCCTTCATCGTCAAAAGATAAGCCACAACATCTTCGATCTGCTGGGCAGAGAGAAGCGGGGGCAATTCACCTTCAGCAGCCTTGCCCGTGTAGGCATTGCCAGGCCGAATGTAACCGCTGGTTTTGTAGAACGAAGGCATCAAGGAGCCCTCGAACATCATCTTGGCATTCGCCACGATCCCGCGGATCTCGGCCTCTGTCCAACGATCACCGACACCATCAAGCATCGGTCCAATCTCACCATGGAACGGCGCCTCTTCGGCCAAATCGCTGACCATATGGCAGGCGATACAATTGCCCATGCTTTTGGAGCCAACGATCTTGCGACCCTCAGCCGCATTACCAGCCGTACCTGAAAGAGATTCCGACACCGCGCCGTCAGTGTAATTCACATCTGATGGGGCCATTTCGGCAAATGCCGCAAAAGGCAGAAGCGCTGCCGTTGCTAAAACGGGTATTAACTTCATAGGTCCTCCCAAACCAGTTTTTCAATTAGTCTAACCGCATGCGGCTGAATACCGCAACAACAAATTCATAAATATGAATTTTAAAATGAACTCTGGCATCTGTGAAACCTATCCAAAAATTCTTTGGAGCCCCATTTACACCTCAAGCCCTTCAAAACGGTTAACCCACCTAGCACAGGCCCGACCTTTTGCGGTTTCGCTCAATACCCCAATACCACCAACGCACGCAGGTTTAATCCGCCAAAACAGCGCATGGCGTCATATACGTTTCACGCATGAATCATATGCAAATCATACGCCAATTTTCGTGCAAATCAGAGCATTAACCTTTTGATTCTAATCACCTTAATCCGCTGATCCGTCCGAGCGTTCCTGAATACGCCGTGCATGATATCTTTGAAAATCTTCCTCGGACTGATCCTCATAGCGCTTCTCATTGACCCAAGTGAACATGTCCAAAGTGGTCCCCGGACCAAAGGCACCGGGCATCACGGCGACCGCCGCATCAGGGGCTGGAACCTCCCCGACCTCCTCGGGAAAGAACATTATAGAGGGCGTGAACAACACCCCCCATTTGCGCGCCATGGCCTTCTCCGACAAAGCCTCTCCGTCGAAGTCAGTCACCTCGATATCCCCGTGAAGATTGAGCTGAACCACATAGAAATTCTCCGAGATGTAGTCGGAAACCTCAGGGCGCGGAAAGACTTCTTCGTGCATTTTTCGGCAATAAATACAGCCACGTTGCTCAAAGAAAAGCACCAGCCTTTTGCCCTGATCATTGGCATCAGCAAGGTCTTCGGCCAGATCCTTAAACGTGTCCTCCATCCACTCGGTTTTGTGCAGACCATCGTCGCCAATTTCACCGGCAACGACGGGACCTGCCAGAAGAGCGACCAGCATCATCATCCATAAACGCATCTCAATTCCTCCTATCCGAATGTCCAAAACTCAGGCGCTATATCAAGCATCCATTGCGCCAAAAGGTTCATTGTATCTGTGGCGATTAATATCCCGAAGATGATCAAAAACACGCCCATGATCTTCTCCACCAGCCCCAGATGCTTTCGAAATCCAACCATCCAACGCATGAACGGGCCAATGAAAAAGGCTGCAATTACAAAGGGTAAGGTCATGCCAACGCCGTAGACGAACAACAGCCCAGCGCCCTTGCCAATCGTCTCCGCCCCAGCCGCGGCAAAAAGGATTGCCGCCAGAACAGGCCCTACACAAGGGGTCCAACCAAAGGCAAAAGCAAGCCCGATAAAGTAGGCGCCAAAATAGCTGAGGTTCGTGGTCTCACCCGCATCCGAGCGCAATTGGCGATAAAGAAGCCCAATGCGCAACACCCCCAAGAAATGTAACCCCATCACGATAATAATCGCCGCTGCAATCCAGCGCAGAATGTCGAAATATTCCCGCACCACCTGCCCGAATGTGGTCGCTGCCGCGCCAAGCCCGACAAAGATCGTAATCACACCCGCCGCAAAGAAAATCGCCGAGAGCACCGCGCGGTTTCGCACCCGCGCATCAATGACCGCATCCGCCGTGATCTGGTTCATGCCCACCCCGGCCAAATAGCTGAGATAGAACGGGACAATGGGCAAAATACAGGGAGACAGGAAGGACAGAAGACCAGCAAACGCCGCCCCTGCAAATGTCACATCCAACACATCGCTCTCCACTGTCTTGTGTAATTCACATATTCATATTACATTGTTTGTATTGGGTTGGTCAATTTGAGATGGCCATAACGATAGCTGACAAATGAGAGAGCACGCATATGGGTCTTCCGGTTTTTGACAAAGACATCGCACCTGAGGAAATGGACAAGATGGCGGCCAATGCGGTCCGCGCCTCCAATTTCCTAAAAGCCATCAGCCATGAGGGCCGCTTGATGATTCTCTGCCACCTGTCCTCCGGCGAGAAATCGGTGACAGAACTGGAAGAGCTTCTCTCCGCCCGTCAAGCCGCCGTCTCCCAACAATTGACGCGGCTGCGTCTTGAGGGTCTGGTGACGCCCCGTCGTGAGGGAAAGACAATCTTTTATAGCCTTGCAGACGACCGTGCATCCCAGATCATGGAAGTGGTCTATGAGCTGTTCTGTAAGGACGCCTGAGGCCTCCGGCCCCAAGATCACCTAAAGCCCAAAGGAAGGAAGCCACCACATGCTTGCGACCTTCTCAGAGCCTACGCTTGTTGCTCTCATCGGCCTTTTCGGGGGCATCCTTTTAGGCCTTGCAGCCCGCATCGGGCGCTTCTGCACATTGGGCGCCATCGAGGACGTTTACTACGGCGACAGCACGCTCCGTTTGCGCATGTGGGGCATTGCCATTGGTGTGGCGATCATTGGAACCCACAGCCTATCCGCCCTTAACCTATTGAACCTGAACGAAACATTGTCGCTAGCCCGCACATGGAGCCCTATTGGAAGTATCATCGGCGGGCTGATGTTCGGCTACGGAATGGCCCTGTCGGGCAATTGCGGGTTTGGCGCTCTGGCCCGTTTGGGCGGGGGCGACTTGCGCTCCTTTGTGATCGTTCTGGTCATGGGCTTGGCCGCCTATATGACGCTCGGCGGCCCCCTTTCGTCATGGCGCATCTGGGCCTTTGGAGCCCGAGAGGACGCGATCAGCACCCAGAGTTTCTCTGCCCTTCTGTCCGACTGGACCAGCCTCGCAATCGAGCCCCTTGGCATCGCCATAGGCCTCCTCATTCTCATCGCAACCCTCGCCAACAAAGAGCTTCTGAACGCGCCCAAATACACCTTCTGGGGAGCGATGGTCGGGCTCGCCATCGTCTCAGGATGGGCGGGCACCACATGGATCGCAACGGTTGGATTTGACGCCACCCCAATCGTTTCCCACACGTTCTCAGCCCCCATCGGGGAGACCATGCTCTACGTGATGACTTCCTCAGGCAACGCCATCGGATTTGGCACAGGCTCGGTTTTTGGCGTTCTGCTCGGCGCCTTCTTGGGCAGCCTGCTCAAGGGGCAATTCCGCTGGGAGGCCTGCGAAGACCCCCGCGAACTCCGCCGCCAAATTCTGGGCGCCGCAATCATGGGAACGGGTGCTGTCATTTCTGTGGGCTGTAGCGTCGGCCAAGGCCTCTCGGCCTTCTCCACCCTCGCATTCAGCGCCCCCGTCACTTTGGCCGCAATCATGGCTGGCGCTGCGATTGGCCTGCGCCAACTCATCGTGGGCTTTCGCGCTCCGCTCTGAGCCTAGCGCCAAGCACCGATCGTCAAACCCCGATCCGCATCAAGCGTGGACGCCTCAACCGCCTGAAAATCCTTAGGTTTCAGCCATTCACCAGACACAGCTTGAGCACTCACAACCCCAGTCTTCGGATCGACCACCGAGAGCGCATCAAACCGCTTCGCGCAGCGTTCAAAAAACGTCATCTCCGGTGAAGGCAGCAAAACATCCTCGGCCCGTTGCGCCTCCACATTCACAGCACGGAAACGGTCGATATTGTGAAGACCCTCAACATCCAAAACCACCATCCGGTCATTCCACCCATAAGCAATCGTGCGAGGCCGCTCACCGTATGGCACCGAGTTGTCCAGAAACTCGAAATGGATCATCTTCTCAGCCGAGCCCAACCAAGAAAAGAACAATTGGGGCATGCCCGTATAAGCCTCGATATTATGATAAAGCAGATCATCAACGGCCTTGAAACGCCCTGTTTCCAAGCCCCGCGACCATGCCCGTTCCACCGTGGCCGCAGGGGGCGTCACCAGAAAATAGAGGAACACCGTATCGCCAAAGCGGGTCAAAAGGCGGCTAGAGATTTGCCCCGCATCATCGGTTGCAAAGCTGTCAAAGCGGAAGCGATCAATCAGCAGATGCGGGATCGCGTTGCGCGACGCCTTCGCCTCGATATAGGCATCAAGCTTCTTGTCGATGATCTCCAACTCTTGGCCCGTGAGCATGGCCGCGTATTTATAGTCCTCCCCCAGACTGTCGTAATCCAGCAGATACTTGCGCCAGTAATCGGGGCTGATCAGCGCAAAATCCTCCCAAGGGATGTTCAACTTACCCGCCAAGGCGCGCTGTTGCGGGCGGATCGTCGACTTACCGGAGGCAGAAGCCCCTTTAACATTCATAAAGAACGGCTTTTCTTGCGGGGGAAGAAAGCGATAGCCCTCAACGCGCGCGGCCCGCTTGATGATCGGCGCAATTTCTCGCGCAACACATTGCGCCCCAAAATCATTCATAAAGTGGTTCATGGCAAAGCGGATCAACAGCGCTTGATCGGGCAGCAACCGCCCATGGGTCGAGGCGATGCCGCGCCCTATCCGAATAAGCGCGTCCATGGCACTCACTTGGGCTGGATCAGACACGCTCCCGCGCTTGATCTCAAGCTTTGCGAGCGGGTCGATCTGTTGGGTCTGCGTCTCAGACCGAGCCTCTTTCCCGCCCAGTAACCGCTCAAAGAAACCATTGGGGCGCTCAGGTTTAACCTCCAACGCAAATGCACCCTCCAATGCGCTTTGCATTAAGGGCAAGGCTTGCACTTTGACCGCCTCCATCTCGGACCTTAGCCGATCCAGCTCCGGCACCACATGGACCTGATAAATCTGCGCAACCATCCCGCGCAGGTTAAGCCCCAGCTCCTCATAATCCGGCCCGTCGGGCACGGATAAATCCGCCGTGACGCGGATGAGCAGCTCATGGGTGATCAGACGCTCTAGCGTGAAAGCCACCATATCCGCAGGCTTCAACCCGCAAAAGGCCGCAGCCTTCTTGGCCTCCTCATACCCCACGGTCGAGTTCTCAGGTTGATAGAGCGTCACTATGGGCAACAGGGACGCCGGTATCTCCGATGTTAGCCCCGGATTCCAAGCATCGTGCTTCATCTCGCACTTCCCCTTTGAGGCTTGGTCCTTAAGCCGAACTGCGAACCTGTCTTCGATCCCGAAGGAATTTGAATAGCGGCAAGAAGATCAGAACAATCGCAATAATCGTGATCGGTCCAGCAACCGGCCGTGTAAAGAAGATCGAGATATCGCCCGATGAGAGTAGAAGCGACTGACGCAAGGTTGGCTCGGCAATGGGACCAAGCACAATCGCCAGAACCGCAGGGGCCAGAGGATAGTCGAACTTGCGCAAGAAGAACGCGCCTAGTCCAAAGCCCAGCATCAGCCAGACATCATGCATGTCGCGCGTGGCCGCAAATCCACCCACAATCGAAAGCACAAAGATCATCGGAGCCAAGATTGTGAACGGCATGCGCAGCATCCAGATAAAGAGCGGAATGAACGACAGGTTGATCACAAGCGCAAAGAAGTTGGAGACATAGAAGGACCCGATCAAACCCCAGACAAATTCCGGCTGATCCGTAAACAGACGCGGACCCGGTGTCAGCCCCCAGATCACCATACCACCCAAAAGGATCGCCGTGGTCGGGGAGCCCGGAATACCAAGCGTCAGCATCGGCAACATGGAGCCTGTGGAGGCCGAGTTATTCGCCGCCTCAGGTGCGGCAACTCCGCTGGGGTGCCCTTTGCCGAACTCGTCGGGGTTCTTGGCAACCATCTTACTCACACCATAAGCCATCAAGGAGCCCGGAGTGGCCCCCGCCGCTGGCAGAATACCCACAAAGAAACCAAGGAAGGAGCCAATGGTCGTCCCCTTCCAGCCGCGCTTCATGCCAAGTTTACCGTCATTCACGATGCCCTTAACGCTCATCTTCGCCTCAGAGGAGGTGATTTTCCCCCGTGTCGTATCCAAGGTCCAAAGCATCTCCCCGATGCCGTAAACGCCGATGGCCAGAACAAGGAAGTTGATGCCATGAAGGAAGCCCGAGATATCAAAGAACACCAGACGCGGCGCCCCTGAAATCTGATCGAAGCCGACGGCTGCAAACACCAGTCCCAAGCAGATCGACAGGATGGTCTTGGGGATATCATCCCCGCCCAATCCCACGAATGTCGCAAAGGCCAAAAGCATGAGTGCAAAAATCTCAGGCGGCCCGAAGTTCAGAGCGACGGAGGCCAGCAAGGGCGCAAACGCCGTGAACAGGATAATCGACACCGTGCCCCCCACAAAAGAGGCAATGGCAGCCGTCACAAGTGCAAGGCTCGCACGGCCCTGCATGGCCAAGGGTCGCCCGTCAAAGGTGGTGGCCACCGCTGTGGATGCCCCGGGAATGCCCAAGGTGATCGAACTGATCGCGCCCCCATACATGGCCCCATAGTAGATCGCGGCCAGAAAGATGATCGCAGAAGCCGGTGGCACCAGAAATGTAATGGGCAAAAGGATCGCAACCCCGTTGACCGACCCAAGTCCGGGCATCGCGCCGATGAAGAGACCGAGCGTCACGCCGATGATGATAAGGCCCAAGTTCAGCGGCTGAACCGCATCAAAGAAACCGCCTGCTAGAAGATATAAAACGTCCATGTCGCCTGCCTGTTTCCTAGTAAATTATGTCGTAGAGCACATTGTAGAACGGCTCGGTAAAGCTCAGCCCTTTGGGCATGGTGATCCGCATCAATCCTTCAAAGAAGAAGAAGAACAGGATCGGGGTCGCTATGGACAGCAACAGGGAAAGCCACAGCGAATGGCGGCCCAAGAACCAGATATAATAGAATAAAAACAAGGCCATGGCCCCGTAGATCGATATGATCCCCGTGAGTGCCACAAAGCCAAAAATTCCGCCAAACACCTGGATCAACATCTTGCGACCTTCGCGGTCAAGAACGGGTTCGGTGGATTGGGATGGGGGCGAAGTTCTGCGCCACCAGTTGAACGCAATAACACCGGTACAGACCAGCATAATAGCAGAAAGCCAAAACGGCCAAGCCCCGCCTCCGGGACCTGAACCCGAGACATAACCAATCTCAAGTTCCGTGCTCTTGTACATCATATAGATGGACAAAATCGCCAAAACACCCGCCGTAATTAACTCTCCCAGACGCATGTCCGGCCCCTCCCTCAAGGAGTTCGCCTCAGGCCATATTAGACCAGAGGCGAACCATTATCGTATTAAAGTACCGGTCTTATTCGCCCATTGCTGCGAATAGGTCCTTGTGGTTTTGAACCTGAGTTCCCCAATAAGCGCGCTGCTCATCGGCACTCAACCAAAGCGGAGACAGGCTCTCAGAGGTCATGTACTCCTGCCACTCTGGCGTCTCATAGATCGTGGCGAAGAGGTCCTGATAGTAGGCAGCAGCCTCATCGGACATGCCCGGAGCCCCCACAACCGCACGCTGGTTGTAATAGCTGAAATCATTGCCCAGCTCTTTAACCGTGCGCACATCAGGATAGGCCGCCAAACGCTCGTCAGAGAAGGCGATCAAAGGCACAACATCACCGGATTCGTAGAAGCCTTTGGCCTCCGCCGGATTGTTCACAGATGCCATGATCTGCTGCCCCGCCAAGTCCTTGGCAACCGCTCCACCACCATCATAGGGGATGTACTTGATCTTCACGTCAAAGACGCCTTCCATCCAAGCAATCACGGTGCTGTCTTCCTGACCCTTACCAGTGCCGCCCATGACATACTCGCCATCAGCCGCTTTCACAGTCTCAAGCCAATTCTCAAAGGTTGTGATCCCGCTGTCCTTGTGAACCCAGAGCACAAACGGATCCACACCCATCATCGCCACAGGCGTGAAGGTCTGAATGTCGATGCCAAGCGCCTTCTGGCGCAAAGGTGTTGCGAAGAAGGAATTGAGCGTCACAAGGATCGAGTGATCCGGATCAGACGCGCCCTTCAGAGCGATCAGAGCCTCGGCACCAGAGCCGCCACCCTTGTTGTTTGGCACAAGCGGGCGCACCGTGAGATCTTTCTTTTCAGCCACAGATTGGATGAAACGCGCGATTTGGTCAGCACCGCCACCGGCACCGGCCATGATCACAAAGTCGATGGGTTTCGTGGGCGACCAGGATTGCGCCTGAGCCTGACCGACCATTGTGGTCAAAGTCATCGCGGCAGCGCCAACAAGTCCTAAAAATGAACGTTTTTTCATTAGGTATTCCTCCAGTTGTTATTTTCACGGCGATCAAGTCCCCGCATTTCAGTGCTTCGCCGTCTTAACGCGGCTTTTCCGTCCGAATTACCTCGGTTAGAGCAATGGACACGTACTTTTGTTTCAACATCAAGAGTTAATATGTAATATAATGACCAACGTTACAATATGCCGCAGCTAAGAAACTTAGTGCACCATCACAACGGGCATGGTCGCGTTATCAACTATGGTCTGCGTATTCCCTCCAAAAACTGTTTCGCGCTCATGGCTGTCACCATAAGCCCCCATAATCATCAGATCGGCACCGACATCCGCACTGGCGGACAAAAGCGCGGCCCCGGTATTGCGGCCGGCCTTAATCATCTGCACCTCGGACTTGATGCCGCGAAGTGTTAGGTAATCCTTGTAATCCACAGGACCTGTTCCGGCTGTCCCTTCATCAGTGCTAAGGATCGTCACGTGGTCGGCAGCCTCGATCACGCGGCGCATCATCACCACCGCCCGCACAGCCTCGACCGAGCCGTTCCAAGCGATTGTCACGTTGGCGCCCAGATGGTCCGGCAGGTTCTCTTGGGGCGGGCACATCATCACCGGACGCCCAGTATTGAACAAAGCGGCCTTGAGCGTGTTGCTACCCAAGTTTCTATCGCGATCCGGTTTGGCCACACAGATCAGATCGGACAAGCGGCCATGACGCTTGATCACGTCGACCATCTTTCCAGTGCCCTCAACCCAAGAGGCTGTCGCCTCCTCCTCAGTTTGAAAATCGACGATGTCCAACCCGTATTGGGCACAGAGCGTGCTGAACTCGGACTTCAGCTTTTCCTCTTCCACATTTGCCAGCTCTTCGGCCTGACCAAAAAGCTGGTCGCGCAAGATCGCTGGCATGGGCACGCCAAAGGGGAGCATGTCTTCGGGACGCGGCCGACAATGGGCCACCTCCACATGTGCGCCAGAACGCCGCGCCAGAGCGGCTGCATGGGCCAGAACATTGTCGCCCTTCCCGTCTCCACGCACCGGCACTAGAATTTTGCGGATCATCGCAATCCTCCTATCCGTTTGATGTCGATGGAAGGTCTGGCCGTCATGTGCCCAGCTCCATCTTCACGTCGATACCAGCCGAGACGGCCCATTCGCCTGCCGGAACCTTACCCGATCCCGCATTTACGCGTTCGATCCTGATACGTCCTCCGACGCATTGAATGGTCACGCCGTCCTCGGACACATCGTAAATCCGCGAGGAAATGCCGTCACCGGGGAGGCGAGAGCAATTGTAGATCTGAACCTTATCCCCATTTAAAGTCGTCCAGGCTCCGGGTGCCGGATTTGTGCCGCGAATGAGATTATAGACCTGCCCCACAGGCTTGTTCCAATCGATCTTGGCATGTTTGACCGTGCAGCGCCGCTCATAGGTGGCAAGCGCTTCATCGGGCACGATATGGGGCGGATTTCCGGCGCGAAACAGATCGCAGACTTCCAAAACACTCTCGACCGCTGCTGGATAGATTTTCTTGAAATAGAGGTCGATCACCGTGTCATCGGGACCAATCTCGCACTCCCATTGCAGCAAGCTGTCCCCCTCGTCCAACCCGTCTGAGGGATAGAACCAAGAGAAACCCGATTTGGTATCCCCCATGATCAGCGGCCAATTTACCGCCGATGGCCCGCGATACTTTGGAAGCAAGCTCGGGTGGAAACAGATCGAGCCCATCTTGGGCGTATCCCGTGCATCTTCGGGCACAAACACATTCACGAACGCCATGACCATCAAATCCGCCTCAAAGGAGGCAAGGGTTTTGAGGGCCTTGGCATCGGTGAAATTGGCAGGCTGATGCACCGGAAGCCCCTGCTCCAGAGCGAACTCCTTGACCGGATCAACGGGCTTGCCGTCGCGATCAGGCTCGCAATAAACCGCGACCACCTCGTCGACACCAGCATCGATGATCTTTGCCAGAGCATCTTTCCCGAACGCCTGTTGTCCCATCAAGATCACGCGCATGATGCTACTCCGCCGCTACTTTGACATCGCCCACCGCACCGCTCTCGACGATCTTGGCCAGCTCTTCACCGGAGTATCCGAGCACCTGCTCCAAAATCTCCGTGGTATGCTCACCGAGCAAAGGCGAACGCTCCACCTCGACGGAACTGTCAGAAAGTTTGATCGGGCAACCGACGGAGACATAACGCCCGCGCTCAGGGTGATCACATTCAACAATCGTGCCCGTCGCCCGCAGACCCTCATCCTCGATCAACTCCTTGGTTGACAGGATAGGCCCGACAGGAATGTCGTGGGGATTGCACTCGGCCATCACCTCGAATTTGGTCTTGGTCATGGTCCATTTCTCGATCCGCTCGAAAATCTCGTTGAGCTTATCAAGTCGCGCAGGCGGCTTGGCATAGCCCGGATCAGTCTTCCAATCCGGCTCTCCGATCACGTCGCAGATTTTCTCCCAAATGGCCGCCTGACAGATGAAATAGGTGTAGGCATCAGGATCCTGCTCCCAGCCCTTACACTTCAAAATCCGGCCCGGTTGACCGCCGCCACTGTCATTGCCCGCACGCGGGGTGGCCTCACCAAACTCAATACCTTCGCCAAACTGCGAGTATTCGGTCAGAGGCCCTTTATCCAACCGCTGCTGATCGCGCAGCTTCACACGGGTGAGGTTCAGCACGCCATCTTGCATGGCCGTTGAGACCTTCTGACCACGCCCCGACTTCTCCCGCTGAAAGAGCGCCGTTACGATGCCGAGACACAGGTGCAAGCCAGTGCCGCTATCGCCAATTTGCGCGCCTGTCACAAGAGGCGGACCATCGCGAAAACCGGTCGTCGAAGCCGCCCCGCCAGCACATTGGGCGACATTTTCATAAACCTTACAGTCCTCGTATTTGCCCGGCCCAAATCCCTTGATGGAGGCCAGAATGATCTTCGGATTGATCTCCTGAATGCGCTCCCAAGAGAAGCCCATACGATCGAGCGCACCGGGCGCGAAATTCTCAACCAGAACATCGCAGGTCTCGATCAGACGGGTCAGAACTTCCTTGCCCGTCTCGTTCTTGGAATTCAGTTCAATGGAGCGTTTGTTGTGATTGAGCATGGTAAAGTAAAGACTGTCTGCACCGGGCACATCGACCAATTGCTTACGGGTCGCATCGCCAACACCGGGACGCTCCACCTTGATCACATCAGCCCCGAACCATGCCAAAAGCTGGGTACAGGTCGGGCCCGATTGCACGTGGGTGAAATCCAAAATCTTTACGCCTTCAAGAGCTTTCATTTCGCTCGTTCTCCTATGTCTTTCTATTTCTTGTTCACTACGCTGACGGGATTGAGATTGCCGATATTTCCACTCTCTTTACCCGCCGTTGGATCGATACTCGCATTGATGAGTGTTGGTTTTCCGCTATCCAAAGCCTCATTCACGGCCTTGCTCAAAGCGTCTGGATGATCCACATGCATGCCCACGCCACCGAAGGCTTCCATCATCAGATCATAGCGCGAATTCTCGACGAAAACTGTGGTGGCAGGATCAGCGGTCCCGCTCTCATTCACATCAGTTCCGCGATATATCCCGTTGTTATTAAACACAACAATGCAGACAGGCAGATTGTAACGGCATATGGTCTCCACTTCCATGCCGGAGAAGCCAAAGGCGCTATCCCCTTCAACTGCAAGCACCGGAAGGCCAGTCTCAACAGCCGCTGCAATGGCCGAGCCCATGCCCACACCCATCACCCCCCAAGTGCCCACATCCAGGCGCTTTCGGGGGCGATACATCTCAATCATGGAACGCGCGAAGTCGAGCGTGTTGGCCCCTTCATTGACCAGCATTGTTTCGGGGCGCTCTTTGATGATCTTGCGCAGAACCCCAAGGGCTCCGGCGTAGTTCATGGGCGAGAGGTTGTTTTGCATCAATGGTGCCAGACGCTCGATATTGGCTTGTTTTTTGGTCGCCACGGCATCGGTCCAAGATTTGGGCGCCTTTTCCCAATCCGAGCCCATCCTGTCATTCAAGGCCTCCAGCACAGACCCGATATCGCCAACCAAGGGTGCTGCGATTTCGACGTTGCTGTCCATCTCGCGTGGTTCGATATCAATCTGGACAAACTTGGTGCTGTGAGGCTCGCCCCATTGCTTGCCCTTACCATGGGAGAGCAGCCAATTGAGGCGGGCTCCGATCATGATCACAACATCGCTTTCCTTGAGCACCAGCGAGCGGGCCGGACCTGCGGACAGAGCGTGCGTATCCGGCAGCAAACCCTTGGCCATGGACATGGGCAGATAGGGAATTCCCGAGGTCTCGACAAACTGGCGCACAGCATCGTCCGCTTGTGCGTAAGCCGCGCCTTTACCCAATATAATCAATGGCTTCTTGGCCGACTTTATCACCTCAAGCGCCCGGGTCACCGCATCAGGTGCCGGACGCTGGGCGGGGGCTGGATCAATGACTTTGACGAGCGATTTGGCCCCTTCAATCTCATCCATAACCTGCCCCAGAAGGCTGCCTGGAATATCGAGATAAACGCCACCGGGACGACCGGACACAGCCGCGCGAATAGCACGCGCCACGCCGATGCCGATGTCTTGGGCATGTAGGATTCGATAGGCTGTCTTGCAGAGTGGCTTGGCAATAGCCAGCTGGTCCATTTCCTCATAATCGCCCTGCATCAGATCAACAATCTCGCGCTCGGAAGAACCAGAGATCAGGATCATGGGCCAGCAATTGGTTGTGGCATGGGCCAAGGCGGTCAGGCCGTTGAGGAAACCGGGGGCTGAGACGGTCAGACAGATGCCCGGCTTCTTGGTCAGGAAGCCCGCAATGGCCGCAGCGTTACCGGCATTTTGCTCATGGCGAAAGGAGAGAACCCGAAGTCCCGCGGCTTGGGCCATGCGCCCGAAATCCGTGATCGGAATACCCGGAACGCCGTATATGGTATTGATATCGTTTAATTTTAACGCATCAATGAGCAGATGAAATCCATCTGTTAACGCACCTTGCGGGTCTGCTGTGGCTCCGTCTGCCATCTTAATTCTCCCAGTTGAGGCTTATGTATCTGCCTCTTTTGAATTTGGTTCGATCTCCACCCAAGTCTCGCGAATGTGCTGGCGTAAGCGCATGGAATGCTCGCGCACCAATTCCTCCGCCTTCATTGCATTGCGCCCCTCAAGGGCATCAACAATTGCCATGTGATCGGCCACGGACCGAGCGGCCCTGTCGGACTCTCCGATTGCGCGACGACGTACGGCGTGCATGTGCATGAACAAGGCATCAGCATTGTCTTTGAGCGCCTCGCATTTTGACAATTCCAAAATGCGTTGATGGAAGCGGATGTTGGCTTCTGAATAGCCCTCAATATCAGCCTTCGCATCAATCTGAGCGTGCGCTTCTGCCAATTTTCTAAGTGATTTCAATTCACTATCGGACGCTTCCTCTGTGGCCAGTCGCGCCGCCATGCTCTCTAGAGCGGCCCAAACGACGACCATTTCCATGACTTCTTCGCGTGTTTTCCGACAAATAAACACACCCTTTCGGGCACGAATTTTCACCAGACCATTCTGCTCCAACCGCGCCAGAGCCTCCCGAATTGGGGTGCGCGAAATGCCCAATTGCTCAGCCATTTTGCGTTCATCAAGGCGCAAATCAGCCGCTGGATCGTAAATGTTCACGGCCAGGATGGCTTCTAGGAGGACGTCGTAGATGTGGTCCTTTAGGGTGAAATTTACGTGGACGGGTTCGAGGCGTACGCCGACTGACATTCGAGCTCCTTTTCTTGGTATACCATAGACCAGACACCTCAGACCCGCAACTGAGTCTTATGCTTGAAATTCAACGACTTATCTTTGGTATTCCCGCTGTACCCTGCCGAAATATCCGGTTCTAACGTGAGATTCTGTGGCCATAGCCCCTGCATTCCGCCAAAAGGTTAACGCCCGAAAACGGGCAAAAACACGATATGATTCATGCGTGAAACGCATATGATTCCTATATGCACAGGGCCCCAAATTTTCTCGCCTTACCGCACCGCTCGGTGATCCTTCCTTAAGGTTTTGCGCCGCCACGCGACCGCCCCGTTTCACGAGAATCAGCGCGAGATTGCCGCCATCAAAACCGCAATCAGCAACGCTTGAGTTCAGCCGCGCGATGGGGGATGTTAGCGGATGCTTAAGACCGCTCAAATCATGGCCTGTCCCAATTGCGACACGCTCTACCAGTTGGACGCGCTTCCGGCCAAAAGCCGTGCGCGTTGTGTGCGCTGTCACACGCTTTTGGCGACCTCGCGCACCAGCTCGATCAGCCAGATTTTGGCCCTTGCGATTACGGCAACTATTTTGATGGTCATGGCATTATTCTTCCCGTTCCTCACCCTCAAGGTGGGCGGGGGCAGCAATGAGGCCTCGATCTTTGATGCGGTGATTGCGTTCTCAGGCGCGCCCCTCTTTCCGGTTGCCCTTTCCGTGGCCGCTTTGATCATCATCCTTCCGACCATCCGATTGTTCCTGCTGATCTACGCCCTTGGCCCCCTTGCCATGGGGCGCAAACCGCTCGCCCGCGCCTTGCCCTTTTTCCGCATCTCCGAGCAACTTCGACCTTGGTGCATGGTGGAGATTTTTGTGATCGGGGTTGCGGTCTCTCTGGTGAAAATTGTCGGCATGGCCGAGGTCACTCCCGGTCCGGCCTTTTGGGCCTTTGCGGTTTTGGTGCCTGTGACGGTCTGGAAGGACGCTCTCATTTGTAAGTGGACATTATGGCAAGCCTTGGAAAACACCTGACCACCGCCAAAGAGGCGGGGCTGGTGGGCTGTCGCATGTGCGGGCTGGCCCAAGAGCCTGCGCCTAAATGCACCCGTTGCGGCGTGCGTTTGAGCCGGTTTCCCGACCGCTCCCTCCAGTCGGTCTGGGCGTTTCTGATTGCCGGAATGATCGCCTATATTCCGGCCAATATTTATCCGATGCTTTTGACCCGCACTCTGCTCAAGGAAGAGAAGTCCACAATCATCGGCGGTGCGGTCGATCTAATTGACCATGGCAGTTATGTGATTGCCCTGATAATCCTGCTGGCAAGTGTGGCGATCCCGCTTGGCAAGTTTGCAGCGGTCGCGGCACTCGCACTGAGTGTGGGGCGCAAACCAAGGTTTGATGCCCATACAAGGCTGCGGCTTTATGAGGTGGTGGAGTTTATCGGGCGATGGTCCATGATTGATGTTTTTGTGGTGGCCATTCTGGCGGCCCTTGTGCAACTCAATTCGCTGGCAGCGATTGAGCCGGGTCTTGCGGCTTTGGCCTTTGCGGCCTCGGTTATTTTCACGATGTTGGCGGCGCAAAGTTTTGATCCGCGCATGATCTGGGAAAGCGTGCCTGAGGATGAAGCCATATGAGCACACCCTCAAAGACGACCAAACCGATTATTGAAGATGCGCCAGAGCGTTCTGCCCGCCTGTCTTGGGTCTGGATTATTCCGCTTTTGGCGCTGCTGATTGCATTGGGGGCGGTTTGGAAGAATTACACCGATCGCGGGCCTTTGATCACCATATCCTTTGACGATGCCGGGGGTATTATCGCAGGTGAGACCAAGCTCAAGTATCGCAAAATTGATGTGGGTTTGGTTGAGGATTTGACCTTTTCGGAGGACCTCACTCAAGTGCTGGCCCATGTGCGACTGAATACAACTGTGGCGGATTATGTGGATGCTTCCAGTGAGTTTTGGGTTGTTAGTCCCAAGGTGACGACGCGCGGGGTCTCTGGTCTTGAGACGATTTTGGGGGGTGTTTATATCGAAGGGTCTTGGGACGAGAAAATCGGCCCCTCCGCCGATGCGTTTGTCGGGCTCACCCAAGCCCCCTCTGCGCCATTTGGAGCGGAGGGTCTGAGGATCGTGTTGCGCTCGGTTGATGGCAAGCAAATCTCGGAAGGAACGCCTGTTCTTTATAAGGGGATCGAGGTTGGGCGGATTGAATCCCCGCGTCTCTCCCCCAGTGGGGATGCGGTGTTCTTTGATGCCTTTATCGAGGCCCCTTATGATCAGCTTGTGACCACGGCCACGCGGTTTTGGGATGCCTCCGGCTTTTCTTTGTCCTTTGGGGCGGGTGGCGCCAAGGTTGATATCGAGAGCATTGCCGCCCTTGTGTCCGGTGGTGTGAGTTTTGAAACTCTGGTCTCTGGCGGACGTATCCCGACGGAGCGGCATCGGTTTGATTTGTTCGAGAGCGAGGATGCGGTTCGCAATGATCTCTTTGCGGGATCGACGGGCAAGACCCTGCCTTATGCGATCATCTTTGAGGATAATGTGAGCGGTCTGGTGGCTGGCGCGCCTGTGGAGTTTCGCGGGATCAAGATCGGTGAAGTGACCAGCCTGTCTGCGGAGTTTGTGGATGGGGATGAGGATATTGCCGACATCCGCCTGATTGCCAAAGTGGGCTTGTCCCCTGAGGCTTTGGGGCTGCCCCCGCGTGCCACGGAGGATATCACCACGTTGTTTTTGACCGCTGCGGTTGATGCGGGATTGCGTGCGCGTCTGGCCACGGCCTCGCTTCTGACCGGCGGGTTGAAGGTGGAGTTGTTGGAGTTGGACAATGCCCAACCCGCCTCCATGACGCAGGATGTGGATGGTTTGTCCTATCTGCCCAGTGTCGAGGCAGAGATCGAGGACGCGCAGGCCTCTGCGGAGGGGATGTTCCGTCGGATCAATGCGTTGCCCATTGAGGAGTTGATTTCCTCGACCATCGGGTTGCTCAATTCCATGAACGGGATTGCGAATGATCCGGCTTTGAAGGACACGCCTGCTGAGATTGTCGGGCTGGTGCGCGATGCACGCCAGATTGTGTCCACCGAGCAGGTTCGCGAGATCACCGAAGGGGTGAACGCGATTTTGGCCGATCTCCGGCAGGCCTCGGCTGATCTGGCGGCGGTGACCTCGCAATTGTCCGATGAGGCTTTGGTGGCGGAGTTGCGCGGGGCGATTACGGGCGCGGCTGAGATTGTGCGCAATGTGAATGATGCGACTGTGGGGCTTCCGGCGATTGCCACCCAGATCGAGGCTTTGGCGGCGAATGCGTCTGAGTTGCCGCTTGAGGCTTTGGTGGCCTCGACCTCCAAGCTGGTGGAGACGGTGGACGAGATTGCAGGCTCTGAGGCGATGGCTGAGGTGCCGCCTGCTTTGAGCGCGGCTTTGGTGGAAATTCGCAAGTTGACCCAGAACATTCAGTCCGCTGGTTTGGTGGAGAATGCGGCGGCGACATTTGCCAGCACGCAGGAGGCGGCGGCGTCCGTTGAGGTCGCGTTGCAGAGCCTTCCGGCGTTGATTACGCAGTTGAACCGTGCCGCGCGTCAGGCGGAGGCGACGTTGAGCGAGTTTGGCGAGAGCAGCCGGTTCTCCTCGGAGACGCGTGAGACGTTGCGGGAAATTCAGGAGGCGGCGGACGCTGTCACATCGCTTGCGCGCACGATTGAGCGCAGACCCAGTTCACTGATTACAGGACGATAGGCCCATGGCACGACTTTTAGCACCGTTTTTGTTTATTGGATTTCTGGGGGGATGCGCGGCCTCGGATGTGTCCCAATATGCCATTGAGGGTGAGGCGTTGGAGACGGCGCAGGCCAGCGGGACGCGGATTGAGGTTTATGAGGTGTCGTTGCCGCTTTACATGCAAAGTCAGGAAATTCCGGTGATGGGGATGGATGGGGCGATCCGGTCCAGTTCCAGCGCACTTTGGGCGGATGATCCGTCGCGGGCGATTTCGCTGAATTTGGCGGAGGCTTTGTCGCGGATGTCGGGCGGGGTGGCTTCGGTGGAGCCTTGGCCGTTGGATGAGCCTGCGCGTGCGCGGCTGGATGTGCGGGTGAAGACGCTTTTGGCTGATGAGAGCGGGCAGCTGCAGTTTGCGGGGCAGTATTTCATGGTGTCCGACACAGGGCGGCGTCCGAAGGTTGAGTGGTTTGATATCAAAATCCCGATTGAAGAGGTGAACGGGAAGACGATTGCGCAGGCGACAGGATTGGCGACGCAGCAGTTGGCGCGTCAGATTTTGGGGATGAAACCGGGCGTTTGAACTCGTTAGAGCGTTCCGTTTTCAGAGAATGTGAGCCTGACCCTCAGGCCCGGTTTGTTTGATCCAAGCGTGATCGTGCCATTGTGGCGTAGTGCGACCGCTTGGGCGATGGGGAGGCCTAGACCGCTGCCTTGCACGGGGCTGACTTGGCCGAAACGCTCCAGCGCTGTCTCCTGCTGATCGGGCGCGATTCCGATACCGTTGTCGGAGACTGTGAGCTGCACCTCCCCCAAGCGCTTTCGCAGATCAAGGTCGATCTGGCTTAGCCCATCACCGCCATGGATCAACGCATTGTCGAGCAGATTGGACACGGCCTCCCGGATCATCAGGGCGTCGCCCAGAAACGGCATACGCTCGGATTGGGTGGTTAGGGTGAGGCTCACAGATTGCGCGGCAAAGCGGGTGTGATTGGCGCCCACAAGGTCTTGAAGCAGAGCCACAAGGTCAAAACTGGCAAAACCGTCCTCCCCTTCCATGGCATTGGCCCGCTCGAAGGTCAGAAGCTGGTTGGCCAGATTGGAGGCATGTTGGGCCGCGTCCACCAGATCGGCGCTGCGCTCCTGAGCCGCCTTCTCATTGGGGGAGGAACGCACGGCTTGTGCCATGGCCAGCACCCCTGCCAGCGGGTTGCGTAGCTGATGGGCGGCGTTGGAGATGAAGGCGTTTTTGGTCTCGATGGTGGCGGCCACCTGCCCCAAAAGCGCATTCAGCGTGCCGACAATTCCGCGCACCTCTGCGGGAACCGCGCGCTGGATGGCGGATAGATCATCGGGCGAGCGCCTTGAAATGGCCTGTTCCAGATCGTTCAAAGGGCGCAAGCCAAGGCTGACGCCAAACCAGACGATGAGGGCCAGACTGACAATAAGGGTCGCAATCACAATGAAAGTTTGCGTGGCCAGATCGCGCACAAGCGCGTCGCGCACATCGGTATTCTGCCAGACGGTGAAGGTGAAATCGCCACTTAGACCGTCGATCTGCATGGCGTCTTTGAGGCGAAGCACCCGCACGCTTTGCCCCTGATAAATTGCATCGAAATAGGTCTGCGCCTCGTCGTTTTGGAGCGCGGCCAGATCAGGTACGGGCGGGGAGGCATAGCCGGTGACGAACACCCCGTCGGGCGCATAGGCATGATAGAACACCTCGCCCCCTGAGGTATCGCGGATCAGATCGCGGGTGGCCAATGAGAGGGCGTCACCATCGGATAGAGCCACATCCCGCGAGATCGCCAGAGCCGTGGATAGAAGGCTGAGATCAAAGCGCTCTTGGCCGCGCAATTCGGCCTCTCGCAAGGCCCAAGTGCCGATGCCAGCGGCGATCAGAAGCAGCGGGAGGAGAATAATCAGGGTCAATCGCAGGCGCAGGGAGAGGGATTGTTTCAAGAGGGATCGACCTCCATCTCATAGCCAAGCCCGCGCCGCACGCGGATGCTCACTCCATAGGGTTTGAGGCGCTTGCGCAGGCGGGAGACATAGACCTCGACCACGCTCTCCTCCACATCCGAGCCGGTGCCATAGAGGTGATCGAGCAGGACCGATTTGGTGATGCTGCGCCCGATGGCATTTGCCAGCGCTTCAAAGAGGGCCAACTCGCGTCGGGGTAAATCGAGAGGCGCTCCGTCGGCCATTAGCGTTCTGGCGGTTTGATCCCAAAGCAGGCCGCCTAAGGATTGCACCGCTTTTTCGCGGCTCGGCTGGCGGCGTGTGAGGGCGCGGATGCGGGCTTCTAGCTCGGCCATATCGAAGGGCTTTACGAGGTAATCATCCGCCCCTGCATCTAGTCCGCGCACGCGATCATCGGTCTCTGAATTGGCGGTAAGCAGGATTACGGGGCGTTGATCATCGCGCCGTCGCATGGCTTTGAGAAGCGCAATCCCGTCCATACCCGGCAGGTTGATATCCAGCACGATGAGATCGGAGGTCTCTCTTTGCAGGAACACATCCGCCTCTGCCCCGTCATGGAGCAGATCGACCCCGTGGCCCGCATCGCGCAGCACATAGGCGATGCCTTTGGCCACGCTTTCATTGTCCTCGATCACGGTGATGCGCAAAAAATTAGCCCTCTGAAAGTTTCGTGCAAGGTTCGCAGGTCAGCTTGCGACGATCAAGAGAGGTTGGACGCCTCACGTGATTCTAAAATCCAGCCCGAATGGGCGGTTAAAACTTAGGGAGAAACATATGTCCATTTTCAAAACCACGCGCCGTGGCGCGTTTGGGCTTGTGGCGGCTGGCGCTATGGCGTTTGCCTCGCAAGCGTCTGCGGGCGGTCACGGGATCGATCTGGCCGGAAAAACGGTCGAGTGGATCATTCCGTTTTCTGAAACCGGCGGCTCTGCCAAATGGGCGAACTTCTATGCGCCCCTGTTGAGCGAAGCCCTGCCCGGTGAGCCAACGGTTGTTGTGAAGTTCATGCCCGGTGCGGGTTCCACAAAAGGGGCCAACTGGTTCCAGGAGCAGAAATACGAGGACGGGACGGTGATTTTCGGATCATCCGGTTCCACGCAGTTCCCTTATCTGCTCGGCGATCCTCGGGTGAATTACGAGTATAAGGATTGGAACGTGGTACTGGCCTCTGGCACAGGCGGTGTTGCTTATCTTCCCCCTGAGTTGGCCGAGAAGGCTGCAGGTGGCGCCTCCATGATCGCGGATCAAGACTTCATTTACGGCTCCCAAGGGGCGACGCGTCTTGATCTTGTGCCGCTTTTGGCCTGGGAGATGTTGGGTCTGAATGTTGAGCCTGTGTTTGGCATCAAGGGTCGCGGTGACGGTCGTTTGATGTTTGAGCGCGGTGAGGCGAATATCGATTATCAGACGTCCTCGTCCTACCTTAAGGGTGTGACGCCTTTGGTTGAGGCTGGCACGGCGACGCCTTGGTTCAGCTTTGGGGCATTGGATGATGCGGGTAATATCGTGCGTGATCCGACCTTCCCTGACATGCCGACCTTCAAGGAGGTTTGTGAGGCGACCGATGGTTGTGAGACCTCTGGTGAGCAGTGGGAGGCTTGGAAGGCGTTCTTCATCGCTGGTTTCCCGGCCCAAAAGATGGTGTTCCTGCCAGCGGGTGCCTCTAACGATGCGATCGTGTCTTACACGGCGGCCTTTGAGGCTGTGAAGGCGCGGGCTGATTTCGCTGAGATTTCCGGAGCGCGTCTGGGCAAATACCCGCAGATGACGGGTGATGCGGCGACAACGGCTTTGAGCTCGGCGACGAGTGTGCCTGACACGGCGAAGGCCTTTGTGGTTCAGTGGCTTCAGGACCGCTACGGCGTGACTTTGGAGTGATCCATTCGCCCCTTCCGCGATTGTGGCGGGAGGGGCATTTCTCTTTCTTCTATTCAGTTTCGGGGTCGTCATGGACTTGGTTGCAACTGCGCTTCCGGCACTTTCGGATGCGGCATCCCTGATCTTCCAACCGCTCGTGCTTGGCTATTTGGTGCTGGGTGTTGTGATGGGGTTGGCCATTGGTGTGTTCCCCGGTTTGGGCGGGATTGCGGGGCTGTCGTTGCTGCTTCCGTTCATGTTCGGGATGGACCCGATTTTGGGGCTGGCGCTGATGATCGGGATGGTCTCGGTGGTGCCGACCTCAGACACGTTTGCCTCTGTTTTGATGGGGATACCGGGGTCGTCGGCGTCCCAAGCGACGGTTCTGGACGGGTTTCCCATGGCCAAGCGGGGGGAAGCGGCGCGGGCTTTGTCGGCGGCCTTTGCGTCGTCCTTGTTTGGAGGGCTGGTTGGGGCGTCGTTCCTGACGGTATTCATTCTCGTCGCCCGCCCCATTGTGCTGGAGTTCCGCACGCCGGAACTTTTGATGATCACCATATTTGGGCTTTCCATGGTCGGCATTCTGGCCGGACGGGTGGCGATAAAGGGGATCGTGGCCGCGGGTCTTGGCATGTTGGTTGGCACCATTGGCGAGGGGGATAGTGCGGGTGCGCTGCGCATGTCCTCCTATGATTTCCCCTACCTTACAGACGGGTTGAAACTGGTCATTGTGGGCCTTGGCATTTTCGCCATCCCCGAGATTATCTCCCTGCTGCGCCAAGACCGCGCCATATCGGACCGAGAGGGTCTGGGCGGGGGTTGGCTTTTGGGCGTGAAAGACTGGTTTGCAAATATTTGGCTTTCCATGCGCTGTTCGATTATCGGCGTTATTGTGGGCGTTATTCCGGGGCTTGGCGGCTCGGTGGTGGATTGGATCGCTTACGGCCATTCGGTGCAAACCACGCCTGACAAATCCAATTTCGGCAAAGGTGAAGTGCGCGGGGTGATCGGGCCGGAGAGTTCCAACAACGCCAAAGAGGGCGGTGGCTTGGTGCCGACTTTGCTGTTTGGCATTCCGGGCTCGGGCTCCATGGCGATCTTTATCGGAGCCATTGCCCTGCTTGGATCGGGTCAGATCGAGGTCGGACCGTCCATGCTCAAGAACAACCTTGATGTCACCTACGCCATAGTCTGGCTGCTGGCTTTGGCCAATGTGGTGGGCACTCTGATCTGTATTGCGGCCTCTGGCGGGATCGCGAAACTCACGACGATCCGCTTTGCCCTGCTGGCGCCATTCCTGTTTATGATCATCTCATTTGCAGCGTTCCAATCGGGGCAGAACCTCATGGATCTGGTGGC
>CAZXRG010000006.1:0-38390 GCA_964642935.1 uncultured Rhodobacterales bacterium
ATCAATTCGAGAGATTTCAAAAAGAAATTTTATCAATGCATCGACCTCCGATAGTCATTGGTCTCAATTGGTTTGGTCCTGTCGCTTGTGCGGGATAAGCCCGCGCAACACTTGGAGCACCTCATGTTCAGATTTTTCCCCACCAATTATGTTTGGGACCTCTCTGTGAACCTATCCATTGAGATGGGCGCTCGTATGGGCGAAATCCAGGAGATGTGCGGGCCGTTAAGTGAGGCGGCAAAGGCCAAAGACGCCGAAGGCACCGCTGCGTTTCGTCAAACCTGGGTGACTATGGCTGATAAGTTGATCGGTCTGGGCGAGGAAGACTTGGCACTGGGGCGCAACATTTCCGCTGGCGACAAATTTGTGCGCGCGGGCAACTATATGCTGACCGCAGAGCGGCTTTTGGCCCATGGCTCTGACGGGCGCATGGCGCTTTATGAGCGGTTCCAAGAGCATTTCTACAAAGGGCTGGAACTGACCGGGTCTCAGGCTGAACTGGTCGAAATCCCCTATGGTGACAGCTATTTGACAGGCATTTTCTACCCTGCAAAAGGCGCTAAAGGTCGCCAGCCGGTGCTTGTGCAGCTTAACGGTTTGGACAGCACCAAGGAGATGAAGTTTCTGGTGGGACTGCCACATTGGTTGGCAGAGCGCGGCGTGGCCTCTTTGGTTGTAGATCAGCCCGGCACCGGCGATGCCCTTCGTCAGCGCAATCTGACGGCCCGTTATGATGCGGAACATTGGGCATCCAAGATCGTAGATTATCTTGAGACCCGAGACGACGTGGACTCGAAGCGGATCGGCTGTGAAGGCGTCAGTTTGGGGGGCTATTATTGCCCGCGTGCAGTGGCCTTCGAGCCGCGCTTTGCAATGGGAGTGTGCTGGGGCGCGAACCACGATTGGCGCGATGTACAAAAGCGACGCAAGGCGGCGGAGGGCAATTTCCCGGTCCCTCATTATTGGTCGCATGTACGTTGGGTTTTTGGCGCTGACACCGACGAAGAGTTCATGGCAAAGGCGGAGGACATGCACCTTGATGGCGTCCTTGACCGCATCAAAGTGCCTTTCCTTGTGACCCATGGAGCGCAGGACAGCCAGATCCCCCTAAAGTGGGCCCATGCCACCTATGACGGGTTGGTTAATAGCCCCAAGCGCGAGCTGAAGATTTTTGATGAGCGCACGGGCGGCGTGCAGCATTCCAGCTTCGATAATTCGGCAAATGCGGGTGCTTATATTGTGGATTGGGTCGCCGAACAGCTCGGCGGTCATACAGCTTAAGTTTAGGGGGATAACATGGCAAATTGGCTAAAAACGGGCGCAGAGCCTGAAGCAGTTGCGGCGATTAACAAGGGCGTTCAACACGCGGTTGAGACCACGCTCGCAGATATTGAAGAACGCGGGAATGCAGCGATCCGTGATCTCTCGATCAAATTTGATGGCTGGGACCGTGAGGATTACCGGCTGAGTGAAACGGAGATAGGCGCGTGTCTGTCGCAAATGTCGAAACAGGATATTCACGACATCGAGTTTGCTCAAAGGCAGGTGCGTAACTTCGCGCAAATCCAGCGAGACGCGATGTTGGACGTAGAAGTAGAGACCCTGCCCGGCGTTATTCTGGGTCATAAGAACATCCCCGTTCAAAACGCTGGCTGTTATGTCCCCGGTGGCAAATACCCGATGCTGGCCTCTGCGCATATGTCCGTACTTACGGCCAAGGTTGCGGGCGTGCCACGCATTGTGACCTGTGCGCCTCCCTTTGAGGGCAAACCAGCCGCCGCCATCGTGGCCGCCCAGCATATGGCAGGTGCAGATGAGATTTATGCCCTTGGCGGAATTCAAGCGGTCGGCGCAATGGCTATTGGAACCGAGACAATTGCTCCGGTTGATATGCTCGTGGGTCCCGGCAATGCCTTTGTGGCCGAAGCCAAGCGGCAATTGTTCGGGCGCGTGGGCATTGATCTGTTTGCAGGTCCCACAGAGACCATGGTGATTGCCGATGAGACCGTAGACGGGGAAATTTGTGCTACAGATATTCTGGGTCAGGCCGAGCATGGGCCCGATAGCCCCTGTGTGTTGCTCACCACGTCAGAAAAGCTCGCGCGCGACACGATGGCCGAGATTGAGCGTCTCTTGGCCATCCTACCGACAGCGGGTCATGCTCGCGTCAGTTGGGAGACTTATGGCCAAGTGATCGTTTGCGCAGATCACGACGAGATGCTCGTGGTCGCCAATGACATTGCCTCGGAGCATGTGCAAATTATGACCGACCGCGATGACTGGTACCTTGAGAATATGGTCAATTACGGGGCCTTGTTTATCGGGCCCCGCACCAATGTGGCTTATGGGGATAAGGCGATTGGCACCAATCACACCCTGCCCACCAAAAAGGCTGGCCGCTATACGGGCGGGCTTTGGGTCGGCAAGTTCCTCAAGACGCACACCTACCAAAAAGTTCTGACGGATGAGGCCTCTGCCAACGTGGGCCGTTATGCGTCTCGATTGTGTATGCTTGAGGGTTTTTCAGGACACGCAGAGCAAGCCAATGTGCGGGTGCGCCGTTATGGCGGCCAGAATGTGCCTTATGCCAGCGGTGCCACGCCTTTAGCGGGTGCGGATATGGCTGCAGAATGAGCGACGCCCTACCCCGTCTGCCCGGTTTTGATCTCACGGGGCAACGCGCGCTTATCACAGGCGCGGGTCGCGGTATCGGTCTGGCCTGTGCGGCTGGGCTGGCTGAGGCTGGGGCGCATGTGGTGCTGGCCGCGCGGTCATCAGCGGAGATCGAGGCTGGCGCCGCTGCAATCCGCGCGCGCGGACACAGTGCGGGCACGCTCACCCTTGATGTCACGGACACGGATGCAACGGCCGATGCTATCGCGTCACAGCCGCCCATCGACATTCTGGTCAATAACGCTGGCACCAATCGCCCCAAGCCTATGCAGGATGTCGTGCCAGATGACTACGACGCGGTTTTGGGATTAAACCTGAGATCCGCCTATTTTGTCGCCCAAGCAGTTGCAAAAGCCTTGATCGCCGCTGAAAAGCCGGGCGCTCTTATTCATATGTCGAGCCAGATGGGCCATGTTGGCGGGGCAGATCGCTCGCTTTATTGCGCGTCAAAATGGGCAGTTGAGGGCATGTCAAAGGCCTTCGCGCTCGACCTCGCGCCCTATGGCATTCGCTCCAACACCATTGCGCCCACCTTTATCGAAACGCCCATGACCAAGCCGTTTTTTGAAGATGAGGTTTTCCATAAAAGCGTCATGTCCAAGATCAAGCTGGGGCGTCTGGGTCGGGTCGAGGACTTGATGGGCGCCGTGCTCTATCTGGCCTCCCCGTCGGCCGCGATGGTGACTGGCACTTCACTTGTTGTCGATGGCGGTTGGACTGCAGAATGAAGGAGTGCCGAGCATGACAAACCCGTTGATTGGATTTGAGGTCAACCCCACCGAGCTACACTTCATCGGAGAAGGTCTCGAGCGCCCAGAGTGCATCTTGGCCGAGCGTGATGGCACGCTTTGGTCCGCGGACGGGCGTGGCGGCGTGGTGAGGATTGCACCCGATGGCACACAGCAGCTGATCTTGCAAGGTGAGGCCAATACCGCCGCTGATTTTGAAAGCCGATTGGTGCAAGCCGAGGGCAGTCTCCCCAATGGTATGGCCTTTGATGAAAACGGTGACATCCTGATTGCCAATTGGGGCACGGAGCGGTTGGAGCGCATGTCGCGTGACGGCTCCAACACCCAAGTGCTGCTCGATCAGATCGACGGGAAGCGCTTGGGCAAAGTCAATTTTGTGACCCGCGACAGCAAAGGCCGCCTTTGGCTGACCGTGACCACACAGATGGTGCCTTGGACGGATCATGTTAAAACCGGCTCTCGCGACGGCTATATCGCGCTTATCGACGAGCGCGGTGCAAGGATCGTGGCGGATGATCTCTGTGGCACCAACGAGCTGCGCTTTGATGCGGCCGAGGAATGGCTTTATGTGGCCGAGACCACCTCGCGCAATATTACGCGGTTTCGCCTAAACGGTGATGCTCTGGTGGATCGGGAGATTTACGGGCCGTCCAACCTTGGCGGGTTCAATGATGGCATTGCTTTTGACGCCTATGGAAACCTCTGGACGACGCTGATCATGGCCGACCGGCTGGTGGCGATCACCCCTGAGGGGGATTTGCTCACCATCCTTGATCTGGGCGGAGATACAAAGGCGCTCGCCGCGCTTGATGCAGCTTGGGAGGCGGGCTCCGTCACCCCTGAATTGATGGGCGCTGCAGGCGGTGATCTGTGCCGCTGGATGGCCTCGCTCACCTTTGGTGGGCCGGACTTGCGCACAGTTTATCTCGGCTCCCTCCAAGGCAACCGGATCCCCTACTTCCACAGCCCAATTGCGGGCTTGCCTCTTTTGGGCTGGTGAAAATGACGATGGAGATTATCCCATGAAAGTTACGGTAATCGGAGCGGGCGGTTTCGTCGGAGCGCGTGTTGTCGCCCAACTCGCCACCCTGCCCCAAATAACAGAAATCCGCGCCATGGACCGCGCTCCAATGGCCAATGGGGCCAATATCCAAGCCTTTCAAGGCGACTTCTCCGATCCCGATCTGCGTGACCGCGCACTTAAGGGCACAGATGCGGTGATCTGTCTTGCCTCGATCCTAGGAGGGGCTGCGGAGGCGGATTATGCGCTCGCGCGGCGGATCAATGTGGATGCCACCCTTGATCTGATCGACCACCTCAAAGAAACCGCACCACACACGCGCTTTGTCTTTGCCTCAACTATTGCGGCCTATGGGAAGCCCCTGCCCGATCCGGTCACCGATGCCACGCCATTGGCACCGAGCATGGTCTACGGGGCGCAGAAGGTGATGCTAGAAGTTGCCTTATCCAATTTTGCGAGCCGTGGTTGGCTCGATGCCGTCTCTTTGCGACCCTCCGGTGTTATGGCGCGCGATGGCGCGGATGCCGCGCTCAAATCCGCCTTCATGTCGCGACTGTTCTACTGTGTGAAACGGGGCGAGGATATTACATTGCCTGTGGCCCCTGAAAGCCGAACGTGGCTCTCCTCCGTTAAGACGGTTGCCGGGAATTTCGTGCACGCCGCTCTCTTACCAGAGCTTGGGACCAATCGCGCCTTCACCCTACCCGCACTGTCCATAACCTACGGCGATCTTGTCGCTGCATTGATGCGGCGCTTCCCGAACAGCCCTGCGAACGTCAGTTTTGAGCCTGATCCTGCCACGGTCGCTCTGTTTGGCGCATCTCCGCGTCTGGTGACTGAAACCGCAGATGCGCTTGGTTTTGCGCGCGACGCGGATGCCGATGCGCTGGTGGCGGCCGCTTTTTAACGAAAGGAATACGACATGAGATTTACAACCCTTCAAAACGGCACGCCCGATGGTCGTCTTTACATTGTCAGCCGCGACAATACGCGGTGCACCCCAGCCAATTCGGCTCAAACCCTCCAAGAAGCACTTGAGAATTGGGACGCTCTGACACCCGCTTTGCAAGGGGAGTATGACGCATTGAATGCAGGTGGAGGCGAGGCGTTTGAGCAGTCCAAAGCCTTGGCACCCCTGCCCCGCGCGTGGCAATGGCTCGACGGATCAGCCTTTGAGAGCCACGGAAATTTGATGGACACTGTCTTTGGGCTGACCATTCCAAAAGACGGCAAGCCTTTGATGTATCAAGGCCTATCTCATCAGTTTATTGCACCCAACGGCGATGTGCCTTTCCCGAACATCGAGGATGGAATCGACTTTGAGGGGGAGTTTGGCATTATCACCAAAGCGGTCCCCATGAGCACCAAGGACACCGCCCGCGATCATATCGCTTTGGTGGTTCAAATCAACGACTGGTCACTTCGCAAGCTCGGCCCTTCTGAGATGAAAAAGATGTTCGGTGTTTTGCAATGCAAACCTGCCTGTTCCGTGGCACCTGTAGCGATTACTCCAGATGAGCTTGGTGAGGAATGGCGCGATGCACGGGTCGATCTGCCGCTTAACGTCGCTTACAACGGGGCGCATTTTGGCGCGCCAAACGGCTATCACATGTCCGTCGGGCTTGATGAGTTGATCGCCCATGCGGCCTATTCTCGCGCTCTGCCAGCAGGCACGATTATCGGCACGGGCACCGTGTCCAACGAGACCTACCGCGAGGTCGGCTCGGCCTGTATCGCGGAACGCCGAGCCATTGAGATGGTCGATGAAGGCGAGCCGAAAACGCCGTTCATGGCCTACGGTGACCGCGTGCGTATGGAGTGTGTGGCCAAGGATGGAAGCCCCTTGTTCGGGGCCATTGATCAGCAGGTTGTAAAGGGCTGATTGGCTTAGGGCAACGGGCTGGTCAAGCGGACCGCCCCTGCTTTTACCTCGATCGAAACGGCCTTGAGCGCTTGGCCAAGGCAAGGGCCGATGATGCATTCCCCATCTGTGATGCCGAACAAAGCACCATGGGCGGAACACATGATGTGCTGACCGTCGCCGCTTAGGAATTCATCCTTCTTCCAGCCCAAAGGCGCTTTGTCGTAATGGGGGCAGTTGTTGATATAGCCATAGACCCGATCGCCTTGGCGCACCAATAGCAGTTGGTCGCGGCCCCGCGCGTTTGGCAATGCGCCTTTTGAGCCGCCCTTAGGGATCTCATCAAGTTGGCAAAGAAGCGTCACTCTTTGCCCGGAGGTGGGCCGCCCCCTGGCGTCCATTTTTCAACATTCTCAAACAGGAATATCTGTGACGTCTCTTTGGAAATCGGAGCCTCGCGGTAAATCCATTCCCCGTCGTGCTTGTCCATATCCGCGTCATATTCCACATGGGTTCCCAAGGGAGAATTGAAGTACCAGAACCAGTTCGAACCAAACTTGTGCCGCCCCGGCCCCCAAAAGCTCTCATAGCCCTTTTTGACCATGCGCGATCCCGCTAGCATCAGCTCGGTTGGGCCCTGCATATGGAAGGCAACATGCTCGAGCCCTTGCATATACTCCGGTGTCTGGATCATGAACAACACATGGTGATCATCGTTGGACTGAGGCCGCAGGAACGGGCCGGTATTGGTGAACTTGTCAGTCACCACAAAGTTCAGCCGGTCGATGTAGAAATTCGCCATTTTATCCATGTCAGGGACAAAAAAGACCACATGAGAAAGAGTGCGCGGTAAAGCGTCCGCCTCCTCATTCGCCCCGATCACATTGGCCGGACGCCCCGGTTCTGCACCTGGTGAGTTGATCAGTTCGGCAGGCAAATCTAGGGGCTTTCGGGCGGTGACTTGAAAGGCCAACTCAAAGTTCATGTCGTCTTTACACAGCACACGCCCCTGATCGTCGCGGGTCACATCGCGGTCTTTGGACAGTTCGGCTGCGATCTGATCGAGCGTTTCTGCATCCTCTACCCCCCAAACCGTCTGACGCAACATTGAAGCTGTTGGCAAGGCGGGCGGCAAACTTTGATCATCCTTGGCCCGCACGGTTATTGCCGTGCCATCAAGGGCACAAAACCGGCCATCCCCCTCATGTTTCAAGCCATAATCAGTCAGAAACCCCCTGCAGGCATCAAGATTATCGACGCCGAATATCAATTCATCTGGTCCAACGATCCGCATGTTTTCGTGCCTTTCATAACGTGTTGACGAAAGGCTATTGGGTTCTATACCATTTATGAAATTGTAATTCTGGATGGATTTCATTGATTACATGAATAGGTGGGAGGCCGTATGCGGTTCAAGAGACTAGACCTAAATCTACTGGTGGCGCTGGATCATATGTTGGCCCTGCAATCGGTCAGTGCGGCGGCCGATAAGATGTTTATGAGCCAATCAGCCATGTCCAACGCACTCACACGGCTGCGCACTTATTTTGATGATCCATTGCTGGTACAAGTGGGCAAACGCATGGAGATCACTCCGCGTGCTGAAGCCATGAAGCCCGCAATCCGCGATATTCTGGTCCGTGTGGAAGCGACCATAGACACCCAGCCCGAATTTGATCCCACCGTGTCGACGCGAAACTTCAATATCCTCGTGTCGGATTACACGTTGCGCGTTTTGATCCCCCTCGTGGTGGCTGAAATGGACAAACAGGGCGCGCGCATTGGCTTGAACTTTCTCGCCCAACAGGATTCTCCCTTCCTGATGCTCGAGCGGGGCGACGCGGATCTATTGATCACACCGGATGTGTTTACCTCGCTCAATCACCCGTCAACCATGCTGTTTGATGACAGTTACGTGGTTCTAGCCTGCGGAAAAGGTCCGTTTGCAAATAGGGCGATCACTCTGGAGGATTATCAGAGCATCCCCCATGCGATCATGGTGCCCCAATCCTCGGACGGACAACCCGCAGAAACATTCATTCTGGAAAAAGCCGGTGTGACGCGGAATGTGGAGTTGAGAACCTTCTCTTTCTCCGCTTTGCCCCATCTATTGCCCGGGACCGGGCGGATTGCCACGGTACACTCGCATCTGGCCCGCGTTGCCATGCAGTCGAGCGATCTTGCCATGCACCCGCTCCCCTTTGAGGCCCCACCGTTTCGCCAAATGATGCAATGGCACAGCTACCGCGACCATGATCCCGGGATCATGTGGCTCAGGGATGTGTTTGAAACCGCCGCCGCAGCTCTGAAGTTGCATTGACAAAATCGATGGATGGAATTGCATCTTTCAATTTTTGAAATGCTTGATCGCTTGTTAGTCTGACAAAAAACGGGAGGACATGGTTAAGGTCCCCCAAAACGGGAGGAGGATGACACCATGCAAATAGGTTCTGTACTGATCGTTGGTGGTGGCATTGGCGGATTGACAGCAGCGATTGCGCTGCGACGCAAAGGCATTCCTGTCGACATTATTGAGCGCGATCCAAATTGGTCGGTTTATGGTGTCGGCATTATTCAACAAATGAATGTGGTCCGCGCCATGGGAGAACTCGGCGTGCTTGATGCCTATCTCTCCAAGGCCAGCGGCTTTGACAGCACGACGATTTTTCTGGGTCCCTCCGGTCAGCAGGATGCCAAGTTCGACACGCCGCGTTTGGCCGGTCCCGATTACCCCTCCAATGCAGGCGTCAGACGGCGTGATCTGCAGCAGATTTTGGGCGATGAGGCCAAACGGCTTGGGGCCGAGATCAGGCTAGGTCTGACAATCTCAGAGATGATCGATGATGGCGCGGGCGTGGATGTAACCTTCTCGGACAACACAAGCGGGCGTTATGACATTGTGATTGGTGCGGATGGCATCTTTTCCACCACCCGCGAGACGATCTTTCCAGACGCTCCAAAGCCCGAATATACTGGCCAATGGGTCTGGCGGTACAACCTGCCCCGCCCCGATGATCTTGATGGAATTCACATTTTTGCGGGCCCTTGCAACGCGGGGCTTGTGCCCATGACCGATGAGCAGATTTACGTGTTCCTTGTCACTCAGGAAGACGAAGGCATGATCTTGGATGTGGAGGGCGCCGCACACCTTATGCAGGCCCGTGCCCGCACAATGATGCCACCGCCCCAATTGCTCCCTTGGCTCGACATGATCACCGAGGACACTGAGGTCGTCGCCCGCCCCATGGAGGTGGTTTTTCTGAAAAACCAACCATGGCACAAAGGCCGCGTGGTGTTGCTGGGCGATGCCATCCATGCCTCCACTCCCCATCTGGCCCAAGGTGCTGGCATGGCAATTGAGGACGCACTTGTGCTGGCCGATGAGCTGGACAAAGGCGAGGCGGTCGAGGCGGCTTTTGAAGCCTACCGCGCGCGGCGCTACACGCGCGTGGCCCATATTGCGGAGAACTCTTCCAAGATTGGCGAGATGCAAATGGGTCAAATCCCACATTTCGATGTGGGCGCTTTAACCGGCCAAACCATTGGCATGATGTGCGAACCGATTTGAGGCTCAGACCATGACCTACACGCTTTATGCCGCACCGGGGGCTTGTTCCCGAGTGCCCTTGATCACGCTTTGCGAAGCGGGCGCTTCCTTTGAGATCGCGTTGATCCGCTTTATGAAAGGGGCGCATAAGCAGCCTGAATATCTGGCGCTCAACCCTAAAGGCAAAGTCCCGTGTCTGGTTACCAAAGACGGTCCCATTAGCGAAAATGTGGCCATTGCCCGTTATCTTGCCAACCAACACTCAGGGCTGTTGCCTTTGGCCAAGAGCCCGCGAGAAGATGCCTTGCTCACCGCTGATCTCGCGTTTTGTTCCGCCACATTACACCCCATCGTGTCGCGTATGCGTGTGCCCATGTTCATGGCTGATGGCGGTGACGCGATTGCCTCGGTGAAAACCAAAGCAATTGCCGCCATGCACCCGATGGCAGCCGTGGTTGAGGCACAATTGGAAGGCAAGTCCTGGTGGTATGGCGACAGTTGGTCGATCATGGACGCCTATATCTATTGGGTCTTTTTCCGCGTTACCGGGGGCGGTTTTCCAATCGATGCCCATCCCAATTGGGCGGCCCATGCACATCGCATGGATGCTCGCCCGGCCGTGCGCCGCGCGCTGGCCAAAGAAGCCGAATTACAAACCACATTAGAGGCCGAGGGCCTCGCTCCGAAGATGGGATAGCCAAATGGGCCGCACAATCATTGATCTCTCTGTGACGCTTGATGCGGATGTTCCCGCAGACCCGCCACCTCTTCGCCCGAAGATCACCTACCTTGATCACGCTTACGGCGCGGTTGAGATGGACAAAATGTTCGGGGTTCCCGTGGACAAACAGCTCGAGGGCGCGGGTCCAGCATCCGAGCGGGTTGAAATGACCACGCATAATGGCACGCATCTGGACGCGCCTTGGCATTACCACCCGACAATGGATGGCGGAAAGCCCTCACTCACCGTTGATGAGATCCCGCTTGAGTGGTGCATGGGACCGGGCGTAAAGCTCGACTTTCGCGCCCTGCCCGACGGGCATGTGGTCACAGTGGCAGAAATCAAGGCGGAGCTGGCACGGATCGATCACGCGCTTGAAGCTGGCGATATTGTTCTGGTGAACACACGCGCCGGAAGCCGTTACGGCCATGAGGATTATGTGAGCTCAGGATGCGGCATGGGCCGCGCGGCGACGCTTTATCTGGCAGAGCGCGGTGTCAAAGTCTGCGGCACAGACGCATGGAGCTGGGACGCGCCTTTGGCCTCCCAGATGGAAAAGATCAAAGAGACCGGAGACTATAGTCTCTTCTGGGAAGGTCATAAGGCGGGCGTTGATTGTGTCTATTGCCATATCGAGAAACTCGCGAATTTGGACAGCCTGCCGGACAGTGGATTTGAGGTTATGGCATTGCCTGTGAAAGTCGCGCGCGCCTCAGCGGGTTGGTGTCGCGCCGTGGCGGTGATCCATGACTGAGATCGTCACCCCCGCCTCTCGTTTTGATCGGATAGAGCATTTCGCGGGTCGCGCAAGCGGCGTGATTTCAGGCATAGCGGTACTTGGCCTTCTGGCAGGCGCCTTGGTCATCGTGTTTGATGTGATCATGCGTGCGACCGGTTTTGGCGGAGTTGTCGCTTTGAACGAAATTATGGGCCAGATGTTTGGCATGGCGATTGCCGCCACATTGCCCGCGGGGGCTGCGCGACGGGTGAACCTGCGCGTTGATCTCATGGCCGGTCATTTTGGCCCCAAACTAAGCCATGTGCTGCTGGTGACAGGCTCTGTCGCATTGCTGATCTTCTTTGCCGCCCTCACGCTCTACGTCACACAACTTGGAATGCGTTTTGTTGCCCAAGGGCGGGAGACCTTGATCTTGAAGTGGCCTTTGGGCCCTACTTATGTATTTGCAGCAGTTGCTATGGGGCTTGCGACATTGGTGCAAGCGGTCAAGGTCTGGCGCGATGTCATCACGCCCCCGACGGCTCTCGCGCAGGCGTCATCACCCTTCGGCATGGCCATGGCGCTCGTGCTGGCGAGCGTGGTGCTCGCAGGGCTCGCCTGGGCGGCAATCGACCTTCCCTCATTGCAAAACTTGGCCTCCGGCAGACCGGGTCTGTTTGTAGTCATCACTTTCATTCTGCTCTGGCTGGCGGTTCTATGCCAAATCCCGCTTGCGCCCGCCACGGCACTTTTGGGCATCGCTGGCACGGCGATCATATTGGGGATGCAATCCACGGGCCGTGTCTTTGCCAATGACGCCATGGAGTTTTTGACAAGCTGGCAAGTGGCCACGCTCCCGATGTTTCTGATGATGGGTAGCTTCGCAGTCGCCGCTGGCATCTCAGACGATATCTACCGTGTCGCGAACGCGTTTTTGGGCCGTGTGAAAGGCGGTCTGGCCTATGCGACTGTCGCTGGTTGTGCGGGCTTTGGCGCCGTCAGCGGCTCCTCAGTGGCCACAGCGGCAACCTTCGGGCGCATTGCCTTGCCGGAGATGGCCAAGAACAAATACGACGCAGCACTGGCCTCTGGCACGGTGGCAGCGGGCGGAACATTGGGCGCTTTGGTACCACCGTCCGGCGCCATCATCCTGTTTGCGCTCCTGACCGAGCAATCAATCGGCGTTCTCTTTATTGCCGCGATGATACCCGCAGTGCTGGCCCTATTGCTCTATTTTGCCGCCATATTTGTCACCCTAAGGGTCAACCCCGACCTCGCCCCCGCAACCTTTGCACAAAAAGAGGCCATCGGACCCGCTCTCTGGTCAGCCGCGCCCGTTGCACTCCTGTTTGGCGTTGTCATCGGCGGTCTTTACGGAGGTTTCTTCACCGCAACCGAAAGTGCAGCCGTTGGCGCTGTTGGTGCCTTCCTACTGGCAGCCTTCCGAGGCAAATTAAACCGCGCGCGCCTGCTAGAGGTTCTCTCGGAGACAACTGCCACCACGGCAATGATCTACGGTCTGATCTTCGGAGCGCTGATCTTTTCGTTTTATGTGAACCTCGGCCAAGCCCCTGAATTCGTCGCCAAAGCCATAGGCGGGCTTGATACCACGCCCATGGTGATCCTAATCATCCTGTTGTTCTTCTACCTGCTCTTGGGCGCAGTCATGGACAGTTTCGCGGTCATGGTCATCACGGTCCCCGTCGTCACACCCCTTGTCACCGGTCTTGGCTTTGACATCTTTCATTGGGGCATTTTGATGCTGGTTGTGGTCGAGATTGGCCTGATCACACCGCCATTCGGGATCAATCTGTTCGTGCTCAAAAGCCTGCAACCCGACCAGCCCATTGGTCGCGTGATGAAGGGCGTCCTGCCGTTTATTGCCGCCGATATCATCAAGCTGGCCCTGCTTGTGGCCTTCCCAGCACTTGTTCTGTGGCTGCCCTCGACCATGAATTAGCGCGATTGATTTGGGCGAAGAACAACCGCCTAAATCTGCACAGGTGACGCGCAGCGAAACAGGCAGCATCAGAACAACTACGAGCGCCTATGCTTGGGTCGGAGAACAAGGCATGAAGCTATCGCCCAAGCGACGGCGTAAGCGGGTTACACTCTAACTCTGATATCAAGGGCGTCGCCGTCCTAAACAAGATTCAAACGGCGACCCCTTTGAGGCGTAGAATGGATCCGCCAGAATCGAGTCCAACAGCTTCTCGGCATCTTCCGGTAAAGCCCATGTCGGTGTCATGCACATTGCTCATCGCAAAGTCTTGTCTCTATCCAAGAAAAAGGGCCGCCCTTTCAGGCAGCCCTTTTCCGTTAAGTTCAAATCAAATCACTTGGCCGCTTCAAGCTGCTCCAACAACTCATCAACCAAAGGCTGACCGCCGGGAAATGCCTGAGCAAAACTGCCAAGGATTTCGTCGCCAACATAGCCAATGATGCCTTGCACCTCCTCAGGAGACATGGCGCTATAGGTATGACCTTCGGTGTTGATGATCATCTGCTTGGCGCCTTCGTTCCACTCGTCGATAAACGCGCCAAGCTCACCCGAAGTCTCACAGGTCGAATTCGCGTCAATCGCCGCTTTCGCCTCAGCTGACAGGCCGTTGTAGGTCGCCTCTGTCATAAAGACTGTGCCAAGCGCACCGCCCAATGGGGCTTCATAGTGGTGATTGAGCACATCACCCAACTGGAAGGCCGGAAACGCCGTGAAGCTCGTGACCATCGCATCCGCCGTTCCGCGCTGCAGCGCTTCATAGGCCTCTGTCAGGTTCACAGAAAGCGGTGTGCCCTCATTCCCCTTCGTGATCTCAACCGATGGGGGCGAAGTCGCAATGACATTCAAACCCTTCATGCTCTCCAAGCCAGCCTCGATCGGCGTTTCCGTTGTATGGAAGCCCGACTGCGGGAAGTTCGCGAACAAAACCGGCTTCAACCCTTCATAATCGGCACCAAACACACCGTTTTCATACATCCGGCAGGCCGCAAGCGACCCTTGAGCGGAACTTTCCACAAAGAACGGGATCGTCATGACCAGAGAATTGGTAAACTTTCCCGGATTAAACACCGACATGCCCCAAGACATATCAACGACACCATCAACAACGCGGTCGTAAAAGTTCGTGTGATTGGCCAAAGTCGGCCCATGGCGCAGATCAACTTCCAAAGCGCCACCGGATTCGGCATTCACCTTCTCGACCCACTGCTCGAAAAAGCGATTGATCGGCACGGGCTCCGCATTGGTGCTGGCAAACACGAGCGACTCCGCGGATGCTCCGGCTGGCATTAACAGTGTCGAGCAGAGCAATGCTGCGATTTTATTGTTCATAAGTAGTCCTCCCAAAGACAGGCTGGATTTCAGCTGCACTCAACTTAGGGCAGTTTCAAGAATTCAAAAAATTGATTCCATGAAGCAGGTAAATTGAAATGGTGAATACAGTATTGTCCCAAAGTCTAATTCGTCATCGTCAGGACATTCGATGACGTCCACCGATGGACCTGCCTCACCGAGCGGCTATGAGGTCGATCTCAACCAACGCCCCAACGGCCAGTCCCGTTACACCAATGCACGTCCGCGCGGGCAGTTTGTCCGGCGAGAAATACGTCTCATAAATCTTGTTTACAGTCGCAAAATCTTGAAAGTTCACCAGATAGACACGGACAAATGCGACACGATCAAAACCGCTGTCCAGGCCTTTAAGCACCAGATCGAGATTATCCATGACCCGGCGCGTCTGGGCCTCGATCCCTCCGGGTACAACTTGAGTGGGATCATCTGGCATTGTGGGCATTTGACCGGTGATAAAATGAAAATCCCCAGCACTCACCGCATGATGGAACGGCCCAACCGTCTTCGGGCCATCGGGGACAAGACTATGCACGAGTTCTAGCATGAAAGGGCTCCTTTTGTGACGTCAGGTTTAACCAGTAAACCGCACAGGTGCAGTGCTGTAATAAAAGAGTTTCAAAGCACGTCGAGCGTTTGACACCGTGAAATCGTCCGTAAGCACGGAATGAGGCTGCTGCCGGACTTTGTTTAGAACGCGCTTGGTATCCCAACCGACCAAATAGGCGGGCCGAATGGCTTTCGGTTGGGCCACACCCGACAAGGTTTTCACTTTCTCAAGCCCATCTTCGGCAAGGGACTTGATCACCTTTGATAGGTCCTCACTTACCCGCCCTTCGATCAACGCATTCCGGTCGATTTGACCTGCAGGGATTGGGTCGCGACCATGTGCGTAAAGATCAGGAAGGGCACCCATCAGTTTGGCAAGGCCAGTGGACCACCCGAAGCTCTGGAGGGGCTCAAGATTACTAGCGCCAAGCGCCCTGCCCGCCAATTCCATCACATTACCGGACGTGGCTTTTACATAGTGGTCAAATGCACCGCGATCCTTGTGGCCTTCGCGGTAAATGTCAAAGCGACGGGCCTCGATAATCTCGTCAAAGAGCGATCTTGGAAAAGACGCAGGAGCGCGTTTGATCATGGCGGCTAAAGGCGTGACAACCTCGTGTTTCCGCACGGTCTTATCCTCAAAAACTTCAGCAACCGCGTCTTTCCACCATTGAAGACGCATCTCGGCGATCATCTCCTCTTGGGTCATCCAAGGCGCGCGGGAGACCTCGATATTAAACGCATAAAGCACCATCAAATCCGCACGCACCGGCATGGGCGCGCACATGGCGGCTGCGAACCGGTCCGGATCGCCCTGAGCGACCATAGAGGCGCAGGCGTCGATGCTCACGCGGGTCTGGCTCCGTCGCGGATCAACTTCCAGATCACCGCATCATGGAGCGCTTGGAAGGAGGCATCAACGATATTTGCCGACACGCCAACGGTGGACCAATGACGCCCCTCACTATCCTCGCTGTCGATATGAACACGGGTCACCGCTTCAGTGCCGCCATTGGTGATGCGCACGCGGAAATCCACGAGATCAATGTCACGGATATAGCTCTGATACCGTCCCAAATCCTTGGCCAAAGCGCGGCTTAGCGCGTTCACTGGCCCCTGATCGGCCTCAGTCACCGGATCGAGGCTTTCAGACACGGACATGATCCGCTCTCCGTCAACTTTGGTGACCACAACCGCCTCGGAAACCGTGATTTCTTGCCCCCGCGCATTCTGACGCCGCTCAACACTGACGCGATAACGCTCGATATCGAAGAACTTGGGCAGAAGGCCTAGTTCTTCGCGTGCAATCAACTCGAAGGACGCAAGAGCCGTATCATAGGCAAACCCCCGATCCTCGCGCTCTTTGATCCGCTCCAGAATGCGGGCCAGACGCGGATCACCCTTTTCCACCTCAAGCCCCATTTCACCAAGGGACTTCATCAGGTTCGACGTCCCCGCCTGATTGGACATGGGGATCACCCGCCGATTGCCAACAGCCTCGGGCGGGACATGCTCGTAAGTGGTCGGATCCTTGAGGATCGCACTGGCATGGAGGCCAGATTTATGGGTGAAGGCCGAGGCCCCCACATAGGGCGCATGGGCATTGGGAATGCGATTAAGAATGTCGTCCAACATGCGGGAAACACGCGTTAAATCAGAAACACCTTCATCACCAACCCCGATATCAAACATATCGCAATAGGGCTGTTTAAACAGCAAAGTCGGGATGATGGAGGTGAGATTGGCATTGCCACACCGCTCCCCCAGACCATTCAAAGTGCCTTGTATCTGACGCGCCCCCGCCATCACAGCCGCCAGTGAGCCTGCAACGGCCTGCTCGGTGTCATTATGAGTATGGATCGCCACATGATCCCCGGGCACCACCTCACAGACAGCCTTCACAATGTCGGAAATCTCGTGGGGTTGCGCCCCCCCGTTGGTGTCACAAAGCACCACCCAACGCGCCCCCGCATCATAAGCGGCCTTGGCGCATTTCAAAGCGTACTCAGGGTTGGCTTTATACCCGTCAAAGAAATGCTCGCAGTCAAACAGAGGCTCCTGCCCTTTTGCCGCGATATGCTCGATACTGTCGGTAATCGCCTCAAGGTTCTCCTCCAAAGTGACACCAAGCGCGGTTGTCACATGGAAATCATGGGACTTGCCCACCAAACACACCGCAGGCGTGTCCGCATTCACCACCGCATTCAGCACATCATCATTGGCCGCCGAGCGCCCGACCCGCTTGGTCATCCCAAAGGCCGTCAAAGTGGCGTTTTTCAGTTTCGGAGGGCTGTCAAAGAACTCGCTGTCCGTGGGATTGGCACCGGGCCAACCGCCCTCAACATAATCCACGCCCAGATTGTCCAAAGCCACAGCAATGCGCCGCTTATCATCCGCAGAGAAATCCACGCCTTGGGTTTGTTGACCGTCCCTGAGGGTCGTATCAAAGAGAGAGAGCTTTTCCTTGCCCATCACAACCCCTCCAGCTTCGTTGCATCAAATCCGGGCATAAGCGACCATTCAGCACCATCGGCACTGTCGCGCACTTCCACACCAGCCGCATTAAACGCATCACGGATCGCATCAGCACGCGCGAAGTCCTTATTTGCACGGGCCGAAACGCGTTCCTCCAAAAGGGCCTCAATCGTAGCCGAGACATCGTCACCCGCTTTATCCCAACCACCCAAATCATCGCCGAGCAAGCCAAGAAGCCCCGCAGACGCCGCCAAAACCTCAGGCTCATGGGCCGCAATCTTATGAAGTGCGGTGATTGCGCCGGGTGAATTAAGATCATCTGCCAAAGGCTTGAAGACCTTCGCGGAAATCTCGTCAACCTGATCAACCTCAGCAATGATCTTACGCCATTTGCGCAACGTTGCTTCCGCCTCATCTGCCTTACGCTTGGTCCAGTCCATAGGCTTTGAGTATTGCGTCGAGATCAGCACAAAGCGGATCACTTCCCCCGCATAGCCCTGATCAAGCAATTCCCGCACTGTGAAGAAATTGCCCAAAGACTTGGACATTTTCTTCCCCTCCACCTGCAACATCTCATTGTGCAGCCAATAGTTCGCCATGGGCGCGCCGTGCATGCAGACGGACTGCGCAATTTCATTCTCGTGATGGGGGAATTGAAGGTCCAATCCACCGCCATGAATGTCAAAGGTCTCCCCCAGCAAAGCCTTAGCCATGGCCGAGCACTCAATATGCCAGCCCGGACGCCCTTGGCCCCAAGGGCTCTCCCAACCCGGCCCATCACCCGCAGGCTTCCAGAGAACGAAGTCCATCGGGTCTTCCTTGAAAGGCGCCACTTCAACACGCGCCCCTGCAATCATATCATCGACCGAACGCCCAGAAAGCGCCCCGTATTTCTCATAAGAGCGCACACGGAACAGCACATGGCCCTCCGCCGCATAAGCATGGCCCTTCTCGATCAAATCCGCACTCATGGCGATCATCTCATCGATATACTGGGTCGCGCGAGGCTCCTTATCCGGTAGAGCCACGCCCAATGCGCCCATATCGTCGTGATACCACCCGATCGTCTCTTCGGTGATATCCGAGATCGAGCGACCCGTCTCAGCCGCACGCGCGTTGATCTTATCATCTACATCCGTGAGGTTTCGCGCGTAAGTCACCGCCGGATAAGCATAGCGCAGAAGACGCTGGAGCACATCAAAAGCAACCGCAGAGCGGGCATTCCCCAGATGCGCACGATCATAAACCGTCGGACCACACACATAGAGGCGCACATGTTCAGGATCGATGGGCGTAAACACCTCTTTGGTGCGTGTCGCCGTATTCCAGAATTTGATCGTCATAAGCCCATCTTTCGCACAAATTACTGCCTCGCGCGGGGCCTACCATCTGTCTAAGGAATTGAAAACAAAGAACGGTCCCGCGCGACTTCTAGTCACCGGATAATGCAAATCTCACAAATGCAAATCATCGTTCTCATGTGAGCCTTTTCGCTGATTGAGCCCCAAAAATCAAGCCCGCGATCCGGAGCCGATTTACCCACCGCTTAATCTGGCCAAAATCGATCTGTTTGCGGCGGTTTGTCGCAAGGGAAGACCTTGCCTGAAATGACCCGCTACCCATTTCTAAAGTATACATAAACAACAGGAGAAGACATGGCGGGTCGCGTATTTGGAGTACAACCTGAAATTTTTGCGGGATTACTCCTCGCAGCAGCAGCAGCGACCGGATTGATTGTCGAGAATGTACCGACACTCCAACCGCTTTACGATTCCTTCCTAAACACAAAAATGACGGTGGCCGTAGGGGACGGCAAAATCTCCAAGGCCCTTCTGTTATGGATCAACGACGGTTTGATGGCGATTTTCTTCCTCCTCGTCGGGCTTGAAATCAAACGCGAAGTGAAACGCGGTGCACTATCCACATGGCAACGCGCCGCACTGCCCGTTTACGGCGCCATCGGCGGTATTGTCGCCCCCGTTCTGGTCTTTCTGGCCATTGTCGGCATTGAAAGTGCAGAGAGTGCTGGCTGGGCCATTCCAGCCGCCACAGACATCGCCTTTGCCTTAGGTGTTCTATCACTATTCGGGGATCGCATCCCCCCCACTTTGAAAACCTTCCTATTGGCCTTGGCTGTGGTCGATGATCTGGCCGCCATCATCATTATTGCGCTGTTCTTCACAGACTCCCTTTCCATCTACGCACTCAGCGTCGCCGGAGCCGCGCTCATCGGCCTTCTCACACTCAACCTTGCCGGATTTAAAAGAGGTGCACCCTTCATCCTGCTCGGCATTGTTCTTTGGGTCGCGGTTTTGAAATCTGGCGTGCATGCCACACTGGCAGGCGTGGCATTGGGCTTCCTGATACCTCTAGAGGCAGACAAGAACGGTCGATCTCTCGCACAAGACTATGAGCACGCCCTCCATCCATGGGTCGCCTATTTCGTGATGCCGATCTTTGCTTTTGCCAACGCAGGTGTGCCTCTGTCTGGCGTCACGCTCGACACCTTACTCGCCCCGCTTCCTTTGGGCATCGCGCTTGGCCTATTCATCGGAAAACAGGTGGGCGTCTTCGGCATTGTGTTTGGCGCCGTCAAACTAGGACTTGCCACCAAGCCAGACGAACTCAGCTGGCAGAAGATCTACGGCGCCGCCTGTTTGGCCGGTATCGGATTTACCATGTCGCTCTTCATCGGCTCGCTGGCCTTTGACGATATTGCCATGGCCAACGCTGTGAGGATGGGTGTTCTGATGGGATCAATCACGTCGGGTATCTTGGGGGCAACCATCCTTTATCGCAGCACACGCGCATCAAAGCTGGACGTCACCGAGCTTGAGCCCGAGTATCCCGAGGAATTGAAGTAGAAACGACATAAGGGGGTCGCATTTGCGCTTGCCAATGCGACCTAGGCCGTGAAATTATCGCTCTAAATTTCACGGCTGACCTCAAGCGCGAGCGATAATGAACAAGCTAAGCCATCCTCTCAGCTCTCTTGGTGCCGACATGCGGGCATTGCGCAAGGCGCGTGGGATCACGCTGGAGGATATGGCCGAGACCCTTGATCGCTCGGTTGGCTGGCTCAGTCAGGTGGAGCGCGATCTCTCCGCGCCCTCCATCGATGACCTGCAAAAGATTGCGGCTACGTTCAAAGTTCCCTTGTCGCTCTTCTTTGGCCACACAAATGCACCTGATCAGGAGCTGGGCTATGTGGTGCGCGCCAAAAACCGTCGCGCCATCGGGAGCGCGGATGGGCTCACAGAATCTCTCATCTCTCCCGATCTCACCGACGATTTCGAAGTCATCCACAGCGTATTCGCCCCCGGTGCTGGCAGCCAAAAAGCAATCTCGCGCGACACGCAGGAAGTTGCCACGATCATCAATGGCGCTCTGACCATGTGGATCGGCGAAAAACGCTTTGATCTCGCCACAGGCGACAGTTTCCGCGTCCGCGGCGAGCCTTATCGATGGGAAAACCCCCATAATGAACCCGCGATTGCCATCTGGGTAATCTCGCCGCCAGTTTATTGAGGGAGGCAATGGTGTCTAACACAACCCACAAAGGGTCCTGTCTCTGCGGCGGTGTCACCTTCGAGATCATCGGCGATCTGCGCCCCGTCGTGGCCTGCCATTGCGGCCAATGTCGCAAAACGTCGGGGCATTTTTGGGCGGCCACTCAGGTAAATGATGAAGATCTCCGGCTGACCCATGACGAGACATTAGAGTGGTATCAATCGAGCGAGACTGCCGAGCGCGGGTTCTGCAGGCGCTGCGGCTCCAGTCTATTTTGGAGAATGGAGGGCGAAGGGCGAACATCCATTGGCGCCGGAACATTAGACGCCACAGGGCTCAGCATCTCCAAACACATCTACACATCCCACAAAGGCGACTATTACGAAATCACCGACGGGGTGCCTCAGCTATGATCCTAGAGACGCTTCTCAGTTTTGATCCAACAGTTCTGGCGGCCTTCATCGCCGCAGGCCTTCTTCTGAACATCACGCCTGGCGCTGACTTTGTTTTCGTCTCGGCCAGCGGCATTTCGGGAGGTCCGCGCATGGGAATGGCCGCAGCAATGGGCATCAATCTTGGAATTACGCTCCATGTTCTTTTGGCAGCCGCAGGCCTATCCGCGATCCTTCTGGCCAATCCAGCCGCCTATGACGCAATCCGCTGGATCGGTGCGGCTTATCTCGCCTATCTCGCCCTACAAGCTTGGCGGGCGCATGGCGATCTGGCGACGGGTCGAGGCGCCTCGTCTACATACGCCGCAATCCGTCGCGGGTTCCTGACCAATGTGCTCAACCCCAAAACGGCCCTCTTCATATTCGCCTTCATCCCGCAGTTCACCGATCCCGACATCGGACCGATCTGGCTTCAAATCCTGATCCTGGGCGCAATCTTCCAGTTCTTCGGCTTCCTATTCGTCATGGCCCTTGGCGCATTCGCAGGCCTCATGGCCGATAAGCTGCGCCACAAAACCCGCCTCCTAAACAAAATCTCCGCAATCATGTTCGGGGGCCTCGCCGCCCGTCTGGCTCTAGAGTAAGGAATATTATCATGGCTGATTTCCCCACAACTGCGCGCGTCGTGATCATCGGTGGAGGCGTCGTTGGCACCTCGACCCTATATCATCTGGCCAAGGCCGGTTGGACGGATTGTGTTCTCTTGGAAAAGAACGAGCTGACCGCAGGCTCCACATGGCATGCGGCTGGCAATTGCCCGAACTTCGCCGCTTCATGGGCGGTGATGAACATGCAGCGCTACTCGTTGGAGATGTACCGGACATTGGCCAAGGACGTCGATTACCCGATGAACTACCATGTCACCGGAGCCCTGCGTCTGGCCCATTCCAAGGAGCGTATGCAGGAGTTCGAGCGTGTCGCCTCCATGGGGCGCTATCAGGGTCTCGACATGGACATTTGCACGCCCGCCGAGCTCAAGGAACACAACCCGTTCATGGAGACCCATGATCTTGAAGGCGGTCTTTGGGATCCCTTGGACGGCGACATTGATCCCGCCCAGCTAACCCAAGCCTTAGCAAAAGGCGCGCGGGATGCGGGGGGTCGGATCGAACGCTTCTGCCCTGTTACGGGCATCGAGCGGGACGGCGATGAGTGGATCGTCAAGACTGATAAGGGCGATATCCGCGCCGAATACGTGGCCAACTGCGCTGGATATTACGCACAGCGCGTGGGTGAGATGTTCAAGCCCTTTGGTGGTCGCACGGTGCCCATGGTGGTCATGTCACACCAATATTTCCTTACGGACGAAATCCCCGAACTGGCCGCATGGACGAAGGAAAAGGGCCATAAAATGCCGATGATCCGCGACGTGGACATCTCCTATTACTTGCGACAGGACAAAAACGGTCTCAACCTCGGCCCCTATGAGCGCAACTGCAAAGCCCATTGGGTGACGCCTGATGATCCCATGCCCGAGGACTTCTCCTTCCAGCTCTACCCAGATGATCTGGAGCGCTTGGAGTTCTACATCGAGGACGCCATGGAGCGCGTCCCTGCCCTTGGCACCGCAGGCGTTGGCCGCAATATCAACGGCCCCATTCCTTACGCGCCCGACGGTCTGCCCATGGTCGGCCCCATGCCCGGCGTCAAAAACGCCTTTGAGGGCCATTCCTTCACCTTCGGCATCGCTCAAGGTGGAGGCGCGGGAAAGGTGCTCTCTGAATGGATCATGGAAGGCGCAACCGATCAGGATATGTGGGCTGTCGATCCGCGCCGCTACACCGCGCACGCCGATCACGACTACTGTCTGTCCAAGGCGCTTGAAACCTACGGCCATGAATACGCCATGCACTTCCCCCAGCACGAATGGCCCGCTGGTCGCGACAAAAAACTCTCGCCAGTGGATGCCAAAATTCGAGAGCTTGGCGGGGTGATGGGCGCTTATAACGGCTGGGAACGGGCCAATTGGTTCGCGCAAGACGGCGACGATACATCCGAGGAAAGCACGCAGGTCTGGACCCGAACCGGCCCATGGGAACCAAGGGTGCGCGAGGAAGCCGAGGCCGTGCGCGATGCCGCTGGCCTGCTCGATCTTCCGGGCTTCTCCCGCTTTAGAGTTCAGGGCGAAGGAGCTGCGGAATGGCTTCGCGGCCTATGCACGGGAGGCCTTCCCAAGGTTGGCCGCCTCAACCTCCTCTACTTCGCAGATAAACGCGGCCGCATCGTCACCGAAATGTCCGCCATGCGCTTGGCCGATGACTTCTTCTTCCTGATCACCGCCGCTCCGGCGCAATGGCATGATTATGAGTTCCTCAAAAACAATATGCCTAAAGATGCCGTGTTCACCGTTGACGATGTAACCGAGCAATTCTCCTGCCAAATCCTCACCGGTCCGAAATCGAGGGATGTTCTGGCCGATGTGACCGAGGCCGATCTCTCGGCTGGCTGGCTCACCCATCAATCCGCTCAAATAGGTGAGACTTGGGTGCAATTGGTGCGCGTCTCCTTTGCAGGCGAATTGGGTTGGGAAATCCACTCCAAGATCGACGACACGGCGACAGTTTATGAAACGGTGCTTAAGGCTGGTCAAAAGCACGGCCTCAAACCCTTTGGCATGTACGCCCTAAATTCGCTCCGCCTCGAAAAAGGCTACCGCGCGTGGAAAGGCGACCTGTCCACCGACTATTCAATGCTCGAAGGCGGATTGGAGCGTTTCGTCAAATTCGACAAACCCCAAGACTTCCCCGGCAAAGCCGCGCTTCTAAGCGAGAAACAAAACGGCGTCACCAAACGCTTTGTTACGCTCAAGGTCGAGGCCGGAGAGTGCGACGCGCCTTACATGTCAAACCTCTGGCACGGGGACAGCGTGGTCGGCGAAACCACCTCTGGGGGCTGGGGATACCGCGTCAATCACTCCATCGCGCTTGGAATGCTCAAAGCCGAACTGACCACGCCAGGCACCGAACTTGAGGTCGATATCTACGGTCAGCGCTGCAAAGCGACGGTCATGGAAGACGCCCCGCTTTGGGACCCAGAAAACGAGCGTATTCGCGCATGAGCGAGCGTTTCACTGTTCCTCCCCGTGCTCCGGATTATGCGGATGTGTTTTCCGGTAAGCTGGCCCACGGGGACAAAACTGCGAAAGACTTGCTGAGCTTCGCCCTGACAAAAACGCCCCGTTGGTTCCACGGGCTGTTTTCCCTACGCAATTTCTTCGCCAATCTCATCGGATTGAAGACGAGCCTGAAAGGTCAACCAAAAGATCTTGGCGTCAATTTTCTCGCCTCCATGCCCGTCATTGAGGAAACAGACCGCCTGTTCACATCAGGTCTCTCAGACAAACATCTCGACTTCTTGATCACCGTGGAAAAGAACGAAGGCCCGGAGGTCTCGATCACCACGCAAATCTGGTTCAATGCAACTTTAGGCAAAATTTATCTCATCGCAGTTTTGCCCTTCCATAAGGCCATCATTCGCTACTATATCCGGCAATTGGGGAGGCCCGCATGAGCAAGAGCCGACCCGCAACACCACCCTCTAACGTATCGAGACATTGCCGATGAAAATCTCAGATCGAGTGACCAATATCAACGGAATAGACGTCAAGGATGACGGCTGGTCCGTGCTTTATAAAGCGCGCGACATGATGGATGCGGGCATTGCTATTACCAACCTGTCCATTGGCGATCATGACACGGACACGCCGGGTTTTGTGCTCGATAAAATGGAAAGCTCGGCGCGGTCGGGCAACACGCGGTATGCGCCTATTCCCGGCACGGATGCACTGCGAAAAGCCATTGCCAAACGTGTGGAGGCAGCCACGGGCACGCCAACCAGCCTTGAGAATATATTTGTGACAACAGGCGGTCAGGGCGCTCTTTTTGCAGGGATGATGGCCGTGACCGATCCGGGGCAAACCGTGGCCATCGTTGATCCTTATTACACCACCTATCCGGCCACTGTGCGGGCCGCCTCTTGCACAACGGAAATCATCCCCACCTACCCCGAAAACCATTTCCAGCCGGTAAGAGATGACCTTCAAAAGGGCTGCAAAAACGCCTCCGCCCTTCTGATCAACACACCGAACAATCCAACGGGCACAGTCTACACCCAAGACACGCTCGACACGATCCGGCAAACGGCGCTGAATAACGACCTATGGCTCTTGTCCGACGAGGTCTATGACACCCAAACCCATGGCACGACTCATATCTCTGTGCGCAGCCTACCGGACATGGCCGAGCGCACTCTAACCATCGGCTCTTTCTCCAAATCCCACATCATGACCGGATTTCGGATCGGCTGGCTGGTTGCCCCCCCGGAACTGATCTCCGGTCTCACCCATCTCACTAACGCCACCACCTACGGGGTTGCAGGCTTCATTCAGGAGGCCGCCCTAACGGCCCTTGAAAAAGGTGCGGCCACCGAGGTTGAAACAGCCGCTCTTTATACGCGCAGACGCAATCGGGCCTTAGAAGCGCTTGAAGGGTCCAACAGCATCAAAATATCCCCACCCGATGGGGCCATGTACGTCATGCTCGATATTCGAGCAACCGGACTGTCGGGCAAAGACTTTGCACATCGCTTGCTCGCGGAAAAACACATCGCGGTTATGCCGGCCGAAAGTTTCGGAAATGCCGCCGCTGGCCATATTCGCATCGCACTTACAGTGGATGATGACACTCTGGCGGATGCCCTTCAAAGCATCTCAACATTCGCACAAACACTAGAGGCCGCACTATGATCCTTTTAGACGGAGCCATGGGACAAGAACTCATCCACCGCTCAGGCGATGATCCCCACCCGCTATGGTCCACCAAAGTCATGATCGACCACCCCCATTTGGTCCGTGAAGTTCATACGGACTATTTCAATGCAGGCGCGATCATGGCGACCTCCAACACCTACGCCATCCACCGCGACCGCTTGCGTCATTTCGATATGGAGGATCAGTTTCGCGACCTTCACGAGCGCGCACTTTCAATCGCCAATGAGGCCCGCGACGCCCATGGCAGCGGCTATATCGCAGGTGCCATGGGGCCGCTGATGGCCTCTTATCGCCCCGATCTTGCGCCCCCTGCGGATGAGGCGGCCGAATATTACGCGGAGATCGCCCAAATCCAAGCACCCCATGTGGACTTTTTTCTCCTTGAAACCATGGCCTCCGTCGATCAGGCACGCGGAGCCGTCATGGGCGCATCCGTCCCCAATAAACCGATCTGGCTGGCCGCAACCGTGGACGATAAAGACGGGACCCGTCTGCGCTCAGGCGAGCCCCTGACAGAGCTGTTCGACGGCATCAAAGACCTCCCCGTCAAAGCGCTTCTAATCAACTGCTCATTGCCTGAAGTTGTGACCCAATCCATCCCGATGATGCCCGATACGTGGCCCAAAGGCGCCTATGCCAACGGGTTCACCGAGATCACCGAAGCCTTCGCCAAGCCCAAACAGGTGGTCACCGATCTGACCGCCCGCCAAGACCTCGGACCGGACGCTTATGCGGATTACGCGCTTCGCTGGGCGGACGATGGTGCAGATATGGTCGGGGGCTGCTGTGAAATCGGCCCCGCCCATATCGCCAAGATCAGAGACCGCCTCGACACAGAAGGCTACACCCGAACTGCGGAGATACCACTTTGAAAACACCTCCCTCAAAAGCCCGCTGTGTGATCATCGGAGGCGGCGTGATCGGATGCTCCGTCGCCTACCATCTGACCAAACTGGGCTGGCAGGATGTGGTGCTTTTAGAGCGCAAAAAACTCACCTCGGGCACCACATGGCATGCCGCCGGACTGGTCGCACAGCTTCGCGCGTCCAAAAACATGACCAAACTGGCCCGTTACACACAAGAGCTTCTGGTCGACCTTGAAAAAGAAACGGAAGTGGCCACGGGCTTCAAGAAAGTCGGCTCGATCACTGTAGCCAAGACCGATGAGCGGCTTGAAGAGATCAGACGTCAAGCCTCCATGGCCCGCGCCTTCGGAGTTGAAGTCGAGGAGATTGATCTCGCGGAGGTAAAACGCCGCTACGAGCACCTCAACACAGACGATCTGACAGGCGCCGTTTACCTGCCTGGAGATGGCCAAGCAGACCCCGCCAATGTCGCCCTCGCCATGGCCAAAGGGGCTCGGATGCGGGGCGGTCTGGTGTTGGAGAACACCTCCGTCACTGCGATCCACAAAGACGACGGTAAAGTCACCGGCGTGTCTTGGGATAACGGTCAAGAACAAGGCCAAATCACCGCCGATTACGTCGTCAACTGCGGCGGCATGTGGGGGCGCGAGGTCGGACTGATGGCGGGCGTCAACGTCCCGCTTCAAGCCTGCGAGCATTTCTACATCGTCACCGAACCCATTGAAGGCCTCAAACAACTCCCCGTCCTACGCGTGCCCGATGAATGCGCCTATTTCAAAGAAGATGCCGGAAAACTCCTTCTAGGCGCGTTTGAGCCCGTCTCCAAACCATGGGCCATTGATGGCATCCCCAAAGACTTCGAATTCGACCAACTGCCTGAGGATTTCGACCATTTCGAGCCTATCTTGGAAGCCGCCATGCACCGCATGCCGCTCTTGGAATCCGCAGGCATCCACACGTTCTTCAACGGCCCTGAAAGCTTCACGCCGGATGATGCCTACCACTTGGGCGAAGCGCCAAACCTCAAGAACTTCTATGTGGCTGCAGGCTTCAACTCCATCGGCATTCAATCCTCCGGCGGTGCCGGATGGGCCTTGGCGGAATGGATGGACAAAGAAAAACGCCCCTTTGATTTAGGCGACGTGGACATCGCCCGCATGCAGCCCTTCCAAAACAACAAACGCTACCTCGTGGAGCGGTCCACCGAAACGCTCGGCCTGCTTTACGCAGATCACTTCCCCTTCCGCCAAAAAGAAACAGCCCGCGGCGTGCGACGCACCCCGTTTCATGCCCATCTCTTGGAGCGCGGCGCCGTCATGGGCGAGCTGGCCGGATGGGAACGCGCCAATTGGTTCGCCCGCGAGGCTCAGGAAGCGAAATACGAGTACAGCTGGCAGCGCCAAAACTTCTTTGACAACGTGCGCGAAGAACATATGGCCGTGCGCCAAAACGTCGGCATGTACGATATGTCCTCCTTCGGCAAAATCCGCGTTGAGGGCCGCGACGCCACCGCATTCCTGAACTATGTCGGAGGCGGCCAATACGACGTGCCAATCGGCAAAATCGTCTACACCCAATTCCTCAATGATCAGGGCGGCATCGAAGCCGATGTGACCGTCACACGCCTCACCGAGACCAGCTATCTGGTCGTCACCCCGGCCGCCACCCGTCAGGCCGATCAGGTCTGGTTGCAGCGACATCTGGGCGATTTCAACGTGGTCATCACCGACGTTACCGCTGGCGAAGGCGTCCTTGCGATCATGGGCCCACGATCCCGCGAACTCCTACAAGCGGTCTCCCCCGGAGACTTCTCCAACGACGTGAACCCATTCGGAACCGCCCAAGAGATCGAGATCGGAATGGGCCTCGCCCGCGTCCACCGCGTCACCTACGTGGGAGAATTGGGTTGGGAAGTCTACGTCTCATCCGACATGTGCGGCCATGTGTTCGAAACCCTAGCCGATGCCGGATTTGACCTCGGCGTGCGCCTGTGCGGCATGCACATGATGGACAGTTGCCGCATGGAAAAAGGCTTCCGCCACTTCGGCCATGACATCACCTGCGAAGACCATGTTCTGGAAGCAGGCCTCGGCTTTGCTGTTAAAACCGACAAACCGGACTTCATCGGTCGCGACGCGGTTCTTAAGAAACGCGACACAGGCCTTGAAAACCGCCTTGTGCAGTTCAAACTCCAAGACCCCGAACCGCTCCTCTATCACAACGAAATGATCATGCGGAACGGCGAAGCGGTTGGCTACCTCTCCTCTGGCGGATACGGCCACCATCTGGGCGCCGCCATCGGCATGGGCTATGTGCCTTGTCAGGGTGAGAGCGCGTCAGACCTGCTCGAAAGCACCTATGAGATCGAGGTTGCAGGCACGCGCTACAAAGCCGAGCCAAGCCTCAAGCCGTTTTACGATCCCAAAATGGAGCGCGTTAAACTATGAGCCAAAGCCTGTCCGCGCCCGATTGGGCCTCTTTGCCAGCCCCAAAAGATGATGGAGCCACAGACCACCTGACAGGGTCGCCCTTGCCCGACCTCACACTTCCCGCAACCAATGGCACAAACACCGATCTCGGCGAGTTGACCGGCACCACAATCATCTACATTTATCCCATGACAGGCCCCGCCAATGGCGTCTTACCAGATGGCTGGAACGACATCCCCGGCGCACGCGGCTGCACGCCCCAATCTTGCGCCTACCGCGACCATCACGACGAGCTCCACCAAGCCGGAGCCTCCCAGCTTTTCGGCCTCTCAACCCAATCCACAGACTATCAAACCGAAGCGGCCACCCGTCTGCATCTGCCCTTCCCGCTCCTGTCGGATGCGAATCTGACCTTCGCCGACGCGCTCAAGTTGCCCCGCTTCACGGTCGAGGGAAACACCCTCCTAAAACGCCTAACCCTCATCATCCGCGACACCAAAATCGCAAAAACCTTCTACCCGATCTTCCCGCCCGACCAAGACACCGAACAGGTCCTCAAATGGCTAAGGGAAAACCCATGACCTCCTTTCGCGACCTCCATCAGCCCGGCAATCCGTTCATTCTGGCAAACGCGTGGGACAAAGGCTCTGCGCAAGTTCTGGCCGCTCTTGGCGCTAAAGCCATCGGCACGTCTTCCGCCGCCCACGCCTTCACCCTTGGAAAACCCGACATGGGCCATGTGACCCGTGATGAAGCCCTCACTCACGCCCAAGACCTGATCGCCGCAACCTCTCTGCCGGTTTCCGGTGATTTTGAAAACGGTTTTGGCCATGACCCCGACACATGTGCTGAAACCGTGCGCCTCTCCGGCGAGATCGGACTGGCTGGCATCTGCATCGAAGACGCAGCCCTCCCAGACACAAAACCCTACGACTTTGAACTAGCAGTCGAGCGCATCAAAGCCGCCGCTTCAGCCGCGAAAAACACACCCAAAGACTTCTTCCTAATCGCCCGCGCCGACGGCGTGATGAACGGCGTTTACGACATGAAAGAAGCCATCCGTCGCATCCAAGCGTTCGATAAAGCCGGAGCAGACGGCCTCTACGTCCCTCTCCCGCCCAACATGGACGCTCTCAAAGACATCGTGAATGCCACCTCCAAACCGATCAACGTCCTGGCAGCCGGCACATTCACCCAAAACTCCTACTCAGAGTTCGCCAAAGCCGGCGTAGCCCGCATCTCCCTTGGAGCCGCTTTGGCCCGCGCAACCCATAAAACGCTTCTCGATGCCGCAAAAAACATGCTCAACAATGGAGACTTCTCGCATCTTGGAGGCATCAGCGGAGACACAATCGACGCACTTCTCGAAAAAGGCGCCCAACCCTGACTTCGATTTCCCCAAAATACTCAAATCTCTAACGCGAGCCACACCAACCAAAGCCCCACACGTCAAAACCGACATTCCTGACGCAAACAGGCCAGCCTCACGCAATAATCCCGCGAAACTCGACCAATGATCGCGTTAAACTGGATGACCACCTTAGTGAGCCGCACAATTGGTGCATCACGCGGTCGTGCCGCAAGAGGATCACCTCTCTGATTGTATTTCAATAAATGCAACAAAATCAGAGAGTAACATGACACAAGCCAGACGTTCCGGTGGTCGCGCCGCCCGCAAAGCCCTCCGCGCAGCCCCATTATCCCGTGAAACCCGCCCCGTTCGTGCAGGTCTCACAGGTGGGACCTATAAGCCGCTCAGCGACATCGATATCGCCAAAATCCACGAAGCCGCCCTTGTCGCGCTGGAAGAAATCGGCCTCTGTGAAGCGCCCCAATCAGGCGTCGATTATATGGTCAAAGCCGGAGCGATCTTGGGCGATGACAACCGCCTTCGATACCCCCGCGCGCTCGTCGAAGACATGCTCGCCAAAGCTGCCCGCAACATAACGCTCCACGGACGCGATCCTGAACACGATCTGGTCCTGTCGGGCAAAAACGTCCATTTCGGAACCGCCGGAGCCGCCGTGCATATGGTCGACGTCGAAGGGAACGCCTACCGCGAAAGCACCCTCCAAGACCTCCATGACGCCGCCAAAATCGTGCAAACCTTGGACAACATCCACTTTCTCCAACGCCCCATCGTCGCACGCGACATTCCCGACAACTTCGAAATGGACCTCAACACCATCTACGCCTGCTGCACCGGCACCAGCAAGCATGTGGGCACGTCCTTCTCCGAACCCGGCTTCATGCCCGGCCTGATCGAGTTCCTCTACGCCTTCGCAGGGGACGAAAAAACCTTCCGCGCCCGACCCTTTGTGTCAAACTCCAACTGCTTCGTGGTTCCGCCCATGAAATTCGCCACAGAAAGCTGCGAAAGCATGGAGGCGTGCATCCACGCAGGCCTTCCCGTTCTCCTGCTCTCCGCCGGACAAGCAGGTGCCACCGCCCCCGCTCCCATCGCTGGCGCAATCGTACAAGCCGTCGCCGAATGTCTGGCAGGCGTGGTCTATGTCAACGCCATCAAACCCGGCCATCCCGCCATTTTCGGCACTTGGCCCTTTGTCTCCGACCTAAGATCAGGCGCGATGTCGGGCGGGTCCGGCGAACAAGCGCTTCTCACCGCCGCCTGCGCTCAGATGCACCATTTCTACGGGCTTCCCGGTGGTGCAGCCGCCGGAATTGCCGATAGTAAAGTCCCCAACATGCAAGCGGGCTGGGAGCAGATGTGCTCCAACGTTCTGGCCGGATTGTCAGGTCTCAACATGGTCTATGAGGCCGCTGGAATGCACGCCTCGCTCCTTGGTTTCTCCCATGAGAGCCTGATCCTTGGCGATGATATCGTCGGCCAAGCGCTGCGATGCACGCGCGGTATCGAGGTGAACGACGACACGCTCGCCCTTGAAACCATGCGAAATGTCTGCCTGGGCGGACCGGGTCACTATCTGGGTCAGCCCCAAACACTTGGCCTCATGCAGACCGAATACATCTATCCACGTGTCGCCGAACGCTTAAGTCCAAAAGAGTGGGAAGAGGTCGGCAAACCAGACCTGATCCAAGCCGCATCGGCCCATAAAGACCGCGTTCTGGCCGAGCCATCCACAGCCGCGCTCCCGCCAGACATTGACCGGGCCCTCAGAGAGAGATTTCCGATCAGGCTGCCCTAGCCGCCTCGCGCAGCCGCAACCTCATCAAGCCAATTGGGGTCCATCTCAGGAACCGAATCCAACAGCAACTGCGTGTAATCCTCATGGGGGGGCGCCAGCACCTTGCTCTTTAGCCCCTGCTCCACCACGCGCCCCTGATACATCACCACAATCTCATCCGAGATCGCTTTAACCACCGCAATGTCATGGGTGATGAAAATATAAGTAATGTTCAGCTCTTCTTGCAGCCTCAAGAGCAGCTTCAAGATGCCTTCTTGCACGATCTGATCAAGGGCCGAGGTGACCTCATCGCAAATAATCAGATCAGGCTCCGCCGCCAAAGCCCGCGCTATACAAATCCGCTGCTTTTGACCACCAGACAACTCGCTGGGCAATCGATCCGCAAAACTGTCATCCAACTCGATCATTTGGAGCAGTTCAGACACCCGCTGCGCACGCGCCAAGCCCTTTAGCCCATGATAAAACTCCAGAGGACGCCCGATAATCTCCCCCACAGTCTGCTTGGGGTTCATGGCCGTATCCGCCATTTGATAGATCATCTGAATGCGCTGAAGCTGATCCTTGCTGCGATCCTTAAGCGCGGGGGGAAGCGGCTCTCCGTTAAATTCGATCGTCCCAGTCGTGGGGGGCAACAACCCCGTAATCACCCGCGCCGTCGTAGACTTCCCTGACCCGGACTCCCCGACAATCGCCACGGTCCGTCCACGGGGCACATCAATCGAAATGTCATCCAAGACCTTCAATGACCGCGCATAAGCCGCATCCACATTCTTGACCGACAAAGCGATATCCTCGCTCTTCACCTCCGGCTTTTGAAGGGCACGCACGGACCACAAGGACTTCGTATAATCCTGCGTAGGATGGGAGAGCATCTGCTGCGTCTCCGCCTCCTCCACTTCCTCGCCATAGCGCAGAACTTTAATCCGATCCGCCATCTGCGCGACCACGGCAAGATCATGGGTGATGTAAATCGCCGCCGTATTAAACTTCTCGACAATGGAGCGCATGGACAGAAGCACTTCCACCTGCGTGGTCACATCAAGCGCCGTTGTCGGCTCGTCAAAAATGATCAGATCAGGGCGCGGGGACATGGCCATGGCCGTCATAATCCGCTGCAACTGCCCGCCTGAAACCTGATGGGGATACCGCTCCCCGATACTCTCCGGATTGGGCAAGGACAAAGCAGAATAAAGTTCCACCGCGTCACTCCGTGCAGCCTCATCCTCGGCTACATTGTGCCCGACAGTCGCCTCAACCGTCTGGGAAATCAGCCGATGCGCCGGATTGAACGAGGCCGCCGCCGATTGCGCCACATAAGCGATGCGAGAGCCCCAAAGCGCGCGTTTCTCCACATCACTGGCCGCCATCAGATCAATACCATCAAACCTGATCGTGCCTGACAGGATACGACATCCGGGCTGCGCATAGCCCATAGCCGCCTTCCCAAGCGTGGACTTACCGGCACCGGATTCACCAATCAGCCCAAGCACCTCGCCCCGTCGCAAAGTAAGATCAACGCCCTTGATAATCTTGTGCCAACGCTCGTCGGAAAACCCGTCGATGCGCACATCCTTCATCTCCAGAAGGATCTCGCCCTTCTCTCCCCGCGCGTCCGATTGATCTTGATCACTCATCGCGCAACCCGCTTGTTTTATGAAGGAACCAATCGACCACGAAATTCACAGCCACCGTCAAAAGGGCCACCGCACTTGCCGGAAGCAAGGACGGTAAAGCGACAGTCCAATCGTAAGCCGCAAACTGAATAAACCGCGATCCGTCCCGCACCATAGAGCCCCAATCGGCTGTGGGCGGCTGAATACCAAGCCCCAAGAAAGACAAAGCGGCAATGGTCAGGAACACGAATGAAAACCGCAGACCAAACTCGGCCACCAAAGGCGGCATGATGTTGGGCAGGATTTCACGACGCATGATCCAGCCAAGGTTTTCACCGCGCAGCTTTGCCGCCTCCACATAATCCATCACTACCGCATTCACCGCCACCGAGCGGGTCAATCGGAACACCCTTGTTGAATCAAGCACCGCGATGATCAGAATCAACGATGGGATCGATGAACCAAAGATACTCAGCAGCATCAACGCGAAAATCAGACTGGGGATCGACATCAACACATCCACACCACGGCTCAAGATTTGATCCAGCCAAGAGCGGTTGATGGCCGCAATCAATCCAAGCGATCCCCCAATCAGAAAGGACAGCAAGGTCGTCACAAGCGCAATCCCGATGGTATTTTGCGCCCCGTAAATCAGCCGCGAAAGCACATCCCGCCCGATCTGATCCGTCCCAAACAGATGCTTCTCATCGCCCCCATGCATAGCCCAAGGAAGATCAGCGGACGGAAACACCTCAGCCTCACCAAATGGTGCGATAAGCTGGGCAAAAATTGCCACAAACGCATAGATCGCAATGACGATCATACCAAACCACGCGGAAATAGGCGCTTTCTTCAAAGCGATCCAAGTGCGAGACAAGCGAGACCGCTTCACAAGCGCCTGCCCTGCCTCACCTGCGGCTGAATACCCTTCAGAACCGCTCTCAATGTTCGAATTATCACTCATCGGGGATGCAAAAGCCTTGGATTGGTTACAATGCCGATGATATCCGCCAGCAGGTTCAACAGAATATAGGTCGCCGCGAAAATCAGCGCACAGGCCTGCGCCACCGGGATATCCCGCGCACTCACACTATCGACCATCAACTGCCCGATGCCCGGATAGACAAAGACCACCTCAACCACGACCACGCCTACCACCAGATAAGCCAGATTAAACGCCATCACCGTCGCAATGGGCGCCCAAGCGTTTGGCAAAGCATGCTTGAGAATAACCTTGGTCGGAGACGCGCCCTTGAGTTGGGCCATCTCAATGTACGGGCTCGAAAGCAGATTGATAATCGCGGCACGGGTCATGCGCATCATATGGGCCACGATCACGAGCGTCATGGTCAAAGCCGGTAGGGCCACCTTATGAAGCCGCTCCCCCAAAGCCATATCCTCAGTCACATTGGACAGGGTCGGAAAATGCCCCGCCAGAAAGACGATCAGCAGGTAAGCCAGAAAAAACTCGGGGAAAGAAATGGTCGTCAACGTCACCGCATTCACCGCGCGATCATAAAGCGAATTGCGCTTAAGGGCCGCTGTAATGCCCAAAAACAGCGACAAAGGCACCGCGACCAATGCGGTCACACCTGCCAAAAACAGAGTATTCCACAAGCGTGGCCCAATCAGCTCCGCCACCGAACGACTATCATCATTGCCCGATGCCGCCCGCCCCGAAAAAGACGTCCCGAAGTCGCCCTGCATCACAGCCCCGATCCAATTCAGGTACCGCTGCCAAGCAGGCTTATCGAGCCCTAACTCACGACGGAACGCCTCAACCGTCTCCGGAAGAGCCGTTTGCCCCAACACCTGTTCCCCAAAGTCCCCCGGCAACATCGAGATCGCGGAGAAAATAATAATCGAGACGAGAAATAGGGTCAAAAGACCCAATGCAAGCCGTCCAAGGACTGTTGAAATAACCGGATGCAAACCTGGCCTCCCAACCCACTGCCTGCGCTCACCCTATCTGGCGAGTTTGCTTTCTTGATAGGCTATGCCAGCAACGCGCCAACTGTAAACAGCCAGCGGAGATAAAAATAAAGTGAAAGGCAAAGATGCGCGATAAATCATAAAATGAGAGCCAAGTGTTTGCACTCAAGCCCTATCTATGTTTCGATTTGACAAATTCTCTATGGCTTTCGTTGGGTCTCAACGGGCGCGAAAAGAGTTTTTGGATAAAGAGGGAGACGAAATACATGAGACTTATGAAACAGGTATTTATCAAGGAACAGACCGAGAAACTCGGCAAAGGCGGCATCAACCGACGTCAGTTTGTAACCTCCATGGTTGCCGCAGGCGTCGCCCTGCCAACGGCTCTTACAATGGCCAGCGACGCTCAGGCGATGACCCCGAACAAAGGCGGCCTTCTGCGCCATGCCACAGGTTACGGCGGAACCACCGACACGATCAATCCGGCCACATCCACCAACGGCTTCTCCCAAAACGTGATCTACACACGCGGCAACCACCTCACCGAGATCGGTCAGGACGGCATGCTGCGCGGTGAGTTGGCCGAAAGCTTCGAGCCTGCCGATGGCGCCAAAACCTGGATCTTCAACCTGCGCAAAGACGTCACCTTCCACAACGGCAAGACAGTGACCGCAGATGATGTGATCGCAACCTTCAACATCCACCGTGGTGAGGATACGACCTCAGCGGCAAAAGCGCTGGTCACAGCTGTCACGGACATCAAAAAAGACGGCGACAACCGCGTGATCTTTGAGATGGAATCAGGCAACGCCGATTTCCCGTTCCTTGTGAGCGACTATCACTTCATGATCATGGCCTCTGACGGTGAAGGCAATGTGAACCCTGAAGCCATGGACAATTCCACCGGTGCCTACATGCTCTCCAACCATGAGTCAGGTGTGCGCGCCGACTTCACGCGCAACCCGAACTACTGGAAAGAGAACAGCGCTCATTTTGACGCGATTGAGCTCCTGTCCGTGGTCGACCCAACAGCCCGCCAAAGTGCTCTGTTGAACGGCGACGTGGACCTTGCAGATTCGATTGATCCCAAAACAGTCGCCCTTCTGGGCCGCGTTCCAACTTTGGACATTGTCGAGACGACGGGAACCCAGCACTACACCTTCCCGATGCGTCTGGATGTGGCACCATTTGACAACGCCGACCTGCGCATGGCCCTCAAACTGGCAATAGACCGCGACGAGTTGGTGGAGAAAATCCTCCTTGGCCACGGTGTTGCGGGCAACGACATCCCCGTGAACGGCGCAATGCCCTTCTTCAACGCGGATATCCCCCAGCGCTCCTACGACCCTGAAAAGGCCGCCGAATACTACAAAAAATCCGGCCACTCAGGCCCAATCCAACTGTCCGTCGCCGACGCCGCCTTCGCAGGTGCCGTTGACGCAGGCCAGTTAATCGCCGCTTCCGCCAAAAAAGCAGGGATCGAGATCGAATTGGTCCGCGAGCCAAACGACGGCTATTGGTCCAACGTCTGGAACAAAAAAGGCTGGTGTGCGTGCTATTGGGGCGGACGTCCAACCCAAGACTGGATGTACTCCTCCGCCTACACGGCCGACAACAACTGGAACGACACCGCATGGCGCGACACGCCTGCAGCCACCCGTTTCAACGAAGTGGTTGTGCAAGCTCGGGCCGAAACAGACGATGTGGCCCGTCAGGCGCAATACGCGGAAGCCCAACAGCTCATCCACGACGACGGCGGAGCGATTGTGGCCATGTGGGCAAACTTCATCCTGGCCCACGACAAATCACTGGCACATGGACCGGACATCGCTGCTAACTGGCAAAACGACGGAAACAAAATCTCCGAACGCTGGTGGTTCGCGTAAAGCGAAACAAAACCTAAATGATAATAAGCGGCGATGGTCATATCCATCGCCGTTTTTTTGTGGCCGCTAGCCAAACAAAATCAACCAATCGACACAACGAACCG
>CAZXRG010000007.1:0-11067 GCA_964642935.1 uncultured Rhodobacterales bacterium
TGGTAAGGACGTAGAAAACGCGCCTTCTGCCAAGAAACTTATGGCTGAAAAAGGCTTGTCCGATAAGGATGTCACCGGCTCAGGTCGTGACGGGCGGATCATGAAGGAAGATGTTCTGAACGCCTCTGCCAAACCGGCTCCTGCTGCTGCGCCAGCACCGCGTGCGCCTGTGGCTGCGGATGACGCGTCTCGCGAAGAGCGTGTGAAAATGACCCGTCTTCGTCAGACAATTGCGCGTCGCCTGAAAGAGGCTCAGGACACTGCGGCCATGCTGACCACCTATAATGAGGTGGATATGACGGCCGTGATGGAGCTTCGCAACGAGTACAAAGACCTGTTCTTGAAGAAACATGGTGTGAAGCTTGGCTTCATGTCCTTCTTCGCGAAGGCCTGTTCACATGCGCTTGCGGAAGTTCCGGAAGTTAATGCGGAAATCGATGGCACAGACATTGTTTACAAGAAGTTCGTTCACATGGGCGTTGCTGTTGGCACGCCCAACGGTCTTGTGGTTCCAGTTGTGCGCAATGCCGATCAGATGGGTTTTGCAGCAATTGAGAAGCAGATTGCGGAGCTGGGCGCGCGCGCGCGTGACGGCAAACTGTCCATGGCTGAAATGCAGGGCGGAACCTTCACCATTTCCAATGGTGGTGTCTACGGCTCGCTGATGTCTTCGCCAATTCTGAACCCGCCACAGTCCGGTATCCTTGGAATGCATAAAATCCAGGAGCGTCCCATGGCGATTAACGGTCAGGTTGTTATCCGGCCGATGATGTATCTGGCACTCAGCTACGATCACCGCATCGTGGACGGTAAAGGTGCTGTGACATTCCTTGTTCGGGTCAAAGAGGCGCTTGAAGACCCGCGTCGCTTGCTGATGGATCTCTAAATCAAACTAAAAAAGGGGCAGTTATGTCCAGCTATGATGTGATTGTTGTGGGCGGTGGCCCTGGTGGATATGTCTGTGCCATTCGTTGCGCGCAGCTTGGTTTGAAGGTGGCTTGTGTCGAGGGCAGAGGGGCTCTTGGCGGGACGTGCTTGAACGTTGGATGTATTCCATCCAAGGCGCTTTTGCATGCCACTGAGCTATACCATGAAGCGACCGAGAACTTCACGAAGATGGGCTTGATGGGCAAATCCCCGTCGGTCGATTTCAAAAAGATGGTCGAATACAAGCAAAGCGTGATCGACAGCAACACCCAAGGTATCGAGTTTTTGTTCAAGAAGAACAAAGTCGACTATCTAAGGGGTTGGGGCGAGATCAAGTCAGCGACGGAAGTGGCGGTTGATGGCGACGTTCATCAGGCCAAAAACATCGTGATTGCAACCGGATCAGAGCCCTCTACCCTTCCAGGCGTTGAGGTGGACGAGAAAATCGTTGTGACCTCAACAGGTGCGCTTGAGCTTCCAAAGGTGCCAAAGCGGATGGTCGTGATTGGTGCGGGCGTGATCGGGCTTGAGATGGGCTCGGTCTATGCGCGGCTTGGAACCGAAGTGACCGTGGTCGAGTATCTTGACGCGATTACACCGGGAATGGACGCGGAAGTTGCCAAACAGTTCGAGAAGATCCTCAAGAAACAGGGTCTGAACTTTGTTCTGGGTGCCGCTGTGCAGGGCGTGAAAGCGACAAAGACCAAAGCGACTGTGAACTATAAGCTCAAAAAAGACGACAGTGATGCGAGCATTGATGCGGATGTTGTTTTGGTAGCGACGGGTCGTAAGCCATACACCTCCGGACTTGGTCTTGAGGGTCTTAATGTTGAAATGTCCGAGCGTGGGCAGGTTAAGATTGACGCGCATTGGCAGACCAATGTGAAGGGCATTTATGCCATCGGGGACGTGGTTGACGGACCCATGCTTGCTCATAAGGCTGAAGACGAAGGTATGGCGGTTGCTGAGACGATTGCTGGTCAGGCCGGTCATGTGAACTATGATGTGATCCCGGGCGTTATCTACACGTCACCGGAAGTTGCAAATGTGGGTCTGACCGAAGAGCAGCTAAAGGCCGATGGTCGTGCGTATAAGGTCGGAAAATTCCCGTTCCTTGCCAATGGCCGCGCTAAGGCGAACTTCGTGACTGAAGGTTTTGTTAAGCTGATCTCCGATGCATCAACAGATCGCATTCTTGGGTGCCATGTTATTGGACCTGCTGCTGGTGATCTTATCCATGAGGTTTGTGTTGCAATGGAATTTGGCGCCAGTGCTGAGGATTTGGCGCGGACATGCCACGCCCATCCGACATTCTCCGAGGCAATGCGTGAGGCTGCTCTTGCTTGTGGCGACGGAGCAATTCACGCCTGAGTTGAACGGTCTTAACGAAAATAGGGGCGCGTCGATGGCGCGTCCGAGCAACTTTCGAACACAAAAAAGGGCACTCAAACGGTGCCCTTTTTTCTTAGAAAGTTCGCAAAAATTAGCTGTTAACGCGGTCTTTCAGCGCTTTAGCGATAGTCACTTTTGCAACGCGATCCGCGTCCTTGTGCATCTGCTCGCCAGTTGCTGGGTTGCGCACCATGCGGGCTGGGCGCTCGCGGCATGCAAACTTGCCAATGCCGGGCATCGTCACAGCGCCACCGGCAGCCATTGTATCGGAGATAATTGTGGCCAACGCTTCAAGAGCCTCATTGGCTGTCTTCTTGTCCGATCCCATTTCCTCGGAGAGTGCGGCTACCAGCTGCGTTTTTGTCATTGGTTTCTGGGCCATGCTCTGATCCCCTTTCGTTTATTGTTTAATGAAAATCCGTATTCTTCGGATTTAAGGCAAGATACCGCTTTGACCCACAAACTCAATCGTAGAATACCTTAAAACAACCGAATATTGGGCAAAATAGCGTGTTTTTGCCGACATGTTGTGGTGCAACATAGGGTTGAGTGCCCGGATTTACAGAAATGCGGTCTCGTCAAAGCTTCTTAGTTTTCGCGAATGAATGCGTTCCAGCGGCATCTCCCGGATGAGCTCTAACGCTTTGATGCCGATGAGCAGGTGCTGGCTGACTTGGCGTTTGTAAAAACTGGTAGCCATTCCGGGGAGCTTCAACTCGCCATGGAGCGGTTTGTCGGAGACACATAAAAGCGTGCCGTATGGAACGCGAAAGCGGAAACCGTTGGCGGCGATCGTGGCGCTCTCCATGTCCAAAGCGATAGCGCGAGATTGCGAGAGGCGTTGCACTGGTCCGGATTGATCGCGAAGTTCCCAATTGCGATTATCAATGGTGGCAACCGTTCCGGTTCTCATAATTTTCTTCAGCTCGTAGCCTTTGAGCGAGGTGACATCCGCCACCGCATTCTCCAAAGCGACCTGCACTTCGGCAAGAGCCGGAATGGGAATCCAGGTTGGAAGGTCGGCGTCGAGCACATGATCCTCGCGCACATAGGCATGGGCCAGAACATAATCGCCCAAGGATTGAGAGTTCCGAAGGCCCGCGCAATGGCCAAGCATCAACCATGTGTGCGGCCTGAGAACAGCGATATGATCGGTGATGGTTTTGGCATTGGACGGACCGACGCCGATGTTAACCATCGTGATCCCTTCGCCGTTTTCCCGCACCAAATGGTACGTCGGCATTTGGGGCAGTTTGCCAATGGGATCACCTTTGATGCCATCGGCCGTGTGCTCGATATTGCCCGGCTCGACCATCATCGTGTAGCCTGAATTGGGATCAGCGATAGCCGCTTTGGAAAAGGCTATGAATTCGTCGATGTAGAATTGATAGTTGGTGAACAAAACGTAACTTTGGAAGTGCTCGGGGCGCGTTGCGGTATAGTGAGACAGGCGCGCCAGAGAATAGTCGATCCTTGGGGCGGCAAATGGCGCTAAGGGACCCTGCTCTCCGGGCGTATGGAGCCACATTGAATTGACAATCGCGTCGTCGATATCCGCCAGTTCGGGCACGTCGAAAAGATCGCGTAAAGGCTGGCTGACGGCTTCGCTGTCTCCGTCGACAACGGTCGCTTCGCCCACCGCAAAGTGGACCGGTATCGAGGTGTCGGACTGGCGCACCTCAACGGAAACGCCGTGATTTTCCATGATCAGTCGCAACTGTTCGGTCAGATAGGTCTCGAACAGATCCGGGCGGGTGATCGTTGTGGAATAAATACCCGGTTCGGAAAAATGGCCGAACGACAAGCGGCTGTCGATCTTTGCATGACTGGTGATCTCAAAACAGACCTCCGGATAAAACCCACGGTAGCGACCCTCCGGCGGATTGCCTTTCATGACCGCAAGAAAGTGATCACGCAGGAAACTGGTCGCGTCCTTGTAGAGCTCAGTTACATATTCCACGGCCTTAGAGGCGTCGGTGAAATTCCGCGCTTCAAAGGGTTTGGAGGTGATGATGGGCAAATGCCCGCGTTCAATATCTTTAACCATGGCCAGTAGTGGCATGGCGGGAATTGCCGATCAAGAGGTTCTTGCGGGGATCGGCTTGGATCACGTTGGGGTTTTTTAACCTGCAACAGGGGCGTTAAGTTTGCCTTGGGGTCTCCACAAGGCGCGTCAAACGTATTAGGTTTGACGAAACAAAAAACGAGCAGGTGGCCAAACATGGCCGAAACCAAGAAAACGAAAAAGACGGCGAAGAAAAAGCCTAACGCTCTGACGCGCGCTGTGCGTTGGGTCTTTCGTGGTGTCTGGCGGTTGATCTGGTGGTTTTCGCTGCGCATTGCTGTGGTTTCGCTCCTGATCCTTGGGGGGGCGGTGCTTTACTATTATGCCACCCTTCCGGCGGTTGATGAGCTTTTGGACGGGCGCGAACGAGGCTCTGTCGTGATGACGGATCGCTCCGGTGAAGTGTTTGCGTGGCGCGGGGAGCAGTTTGGTGGAAATCTGAGTGCGGGTGCTTCGTCTCCGCATCTGGTGAACGCTGTTGTGGCCACTGAGGATCGACGGTTCATGAGCCATTTTGGCATTGATCCCATTGGTGTGGCGCGGGCGGTCGTTGCGAATTTTAAGGCCAAGCGGGTGGTTCAAGGTGGCTCGACCATCACCCAGCAGGTGGCCAAGCTTTTGTTTTTCGACAATGCGCGGTCTTTGGAGCGGCATATCAAACAGGTGCCCATCGTTCTGGCGATGGAGCTTAAATATGCGAAGGCCGATATTCTCTCGATCTATATGAACCGCGTTTATTTGGGCGCGGGCGCAAACGGATTTGAGGCGGCCAGTCAGCGTTATTTCGGGAAGTCGGCCCGTGAGGTGAACATTCCGGAGGCGGCTATGTTGGCCGGACTGTTGAAGGCCCCCTCAAGGTATTCGCCGACCACCGACCTGTCCGTGGCCCAAAATCGGGCTGGTGTGATTGTCGGGCTGATGGAAACCCAGAACCTGATAACGAGCGCTGAGGCCAATGCGGCGCGGGCGCAACCTGCGGTTCTGTCCAAAGCGGCAGAGCGTCGGGCGGGTGGTTATTTTGCAGATTGGGTGATGGAGGATGCTCCGGATTTTCTGACGACCCAGACCACAGAAGATGTGGAAATTCTGACGACGTTTGATCGCAATATTCAACGCTCCGCCGAAGAGGCTTTGAATTTTGTGTTTGAAAACAAGGTTAAAGCGGGCTCGCGCGCACAGGCGGCGATTGTGGTGATGTCACCCGATGGCGCCGTTCGGGCCATGGTTGGCGGGCGTTCTTTGGACGGGAAAAGCCCCGGTCAGTTTAATCGGGCGACGCAGGCATTGCGCCAGACCGGATCGGTCTTCAAGCCGTTCGTTTATGCGGCCGCTTTGGAGATGGGTTTTACGCCCAACGACATTGTTGAGGATACGCAGATCACCATTGATGTGCCTGGCTCTGGCCCTTGGACTGCGGAGAATTACACCAAGGAATACTTCGGTCCGGTGTCGCTGTCTTATGCGCTTGGGAACTCTTTGAATGCGGCGACTATTCGGCTTAGTCAGAATGTTGGGACGCCTTTGATCCGTGCGGTAGCGCAGGACTTTGGGGTGTCTTCGCCGCTTGCGCCGGGTCCGGCATTTGTGCTGGGGACGTCTGAGGCGACGCTTTTGGAGATGACGGGGGCCTACGCGGGTTTCCTCAATGGCGGGCGGCAGTCCCAGCCTTATGGGCTGACGGAATTGCGGCTGCGCGGGGATGATACGGCGCTGTTTGAGACCGGTCGAGAGTTTGGTCAGACGGTGATCAATGAACGCGCCACGGCGGATTTGGTTTATATGCTGAACTTTGTGGTTGAGCAGGGATCAGGTCAGCGGGCGCGTCTGTCGGATCGGCAAGCGGCCGGGAAAACGGGGACGACCCAAGGGGCCAGAGATGCTTGGTTTATTGGGTTTACGGGCCATTATGTGACCGGCGTTTGGATGGGCTATGACGACAATTCAAAGCTGTCTGGCGTGACTGGAGGCGGGCTTCCAGCGGAGATTTGGCGGGAGGTGATGTCGCGTATCCATGTGGGTCTTCCGCCCAAGCCTCTGCCGATGAGCACGGCTGGGGCTGAGGTTGTTGGCAATCAGATTCCGGCGGGTGGGGTACCTGTTGAGCCGCGTGGGAACATCATTGATCAATTGTTCGACGGGTTGTTTGGGTCTCGGAACTAGAGTCATACGTTTGGGGGTGTTTTGGCCCGCGCCACAGGTTTTATCTAAGAGAATCAAAGGTTAACGCGGGTTTTTGGGCGAAAATCACCGTATGATTTGCATATGATTTCCGCGTGAAACGCATATGACGCGAAACGGGGTTTGGCGTGATTAACGCGCCGTTCGCTCGTAATCCAAGCATCCATGGCCGATTTCAGATTTCGAACCGGCCATGGGTTGATGCAGTTAAGCCTGTTCCAGATAAGCGACCAGAATGTCCTTGGCGGCTTCCAGATCGGACTTTTCGATCATCTCGGTGACCGTGTGGATGTAGCGGGTGCCCACCACGATCCCGACGGCGCGGGCGCCTGCGGCGGCCTGTTGGGCGGCGGCTCCGTCTTGACCGCCAGCGGCCAGAAGGGTGCGCTGGTAGGGGATCTTTTTCTTCTTCGCCAGTTTCTCGATTTCCAGCACGAGATCCCGATCCGCGATGAAAGAGCTGTCTTTGACGTGAAGGCCGAAACCATCGCCCTGTGTTGTGGTGACGTCTTTATCAGGCACGCCCGGCGTATCGCAGGCTAAGGTGGTGTCGATGCCAAAGCCGATATCGGGCTTGATAGCGAAGGCAGCGGTTTTGGCACCGCGCAGGCCGACCTCTTCCTGAGCGGTGAAGGCCACGTGGATTTCGCATTCGTGTTTGGCGTCTGCTTTGACCAGCTCGCGGATGACCTCGATGCCGAGCCAGCAGGCGATGCGGTTGTCGAGCGCCTTGGAGACGACTTTGGTGCCGATCTCGATCAAAGGCTCGTCCATGACCACAAAGTCGCCCACCTGGATTTTCTTTTTGGCGTCTTCGCCCATGCCGGTGTCGATGATGAACTCGCCGACTGTGTGCTGTTTTTTGCGCTCTTCGGGGGTGGAGATGTGCAGGCCTTTTCCGCCCGGGTTCATCACCGCTTTATAGTCGCCTTTGTCGGTGCAGACCTGAACGCGGCGGGCGTGGAGGACGCGGGGGTCGAAACCGCCGACAGGTTGGACGTTGATGAAGCCCTCTTTGGAGATGTGGGAGACCAGAAAGCCGATTTCGTCCATGTGGCAGCACAGGAGAATTTTGAGCGGGTCGGCTTTGCCCTTTTTGGTCGGGTTGCGCTTGCACAGGAGCGAGCCCATGGGGTCGGTTTTGACCTCATCGAACAGGCCTTTGATTTCTTTGGTGATGAGGTCTCGTACACGGTGCTCGTGGCCCGGGGCTCCGGGGGTTTCGCAAAGGGCTTTGAGAAGGTCGATGTTCATGGGGTTGGTGCTCCGGCAATGATTTGGGTTGGGGGGACTGTCGGTCCAAGGCGGCTTTTTGGCAAGTTGAATTGACACTTGGTATCGTTTTATCGCCATATTGCCGATGAAGGTTAATTTTTGAATAGATTGAAGCGGAGCAGCCCCCATGCGTCTTCTGGTTTTGTGTTTTTTGGTGATCTCTGGTCCTGTGTTTGCCCAGCAATGCGGCGGGACGTGGGACGGGTTTCGAAAGAGCGTTGGGGAGGAAGGGATTTCCCAAGGTGTGCCCGTGGATGTGGCCCAAGATGTGATTAGGGCGCTTCGTCAGGATCAGGTGGTGTTGAAGCGGGATCGCTCCCAATCGGTGTTTCGTCAGTCGTTTTTGAAGTTTTCAGGGCGTGCAGTCTCCAAGGATCGGCTGACGCGTGGGGCGCAGATGAAAGCGAAATATGCCTCGGTGTTTGATCGGGTCTCGCGTGAGTTCGGCGTTCCTTCAGAGGTGATTTTGGCGTTTTGGGCCATGGAGACGGATTATGGCGCGGGCATGGGGGAGTTTCATACGCTGAGTGCTTTGGCGACTTTGGCCCATGACTGTCGGCGGCCCGAATTGTTTCGTCCGCAATTGATTGCCGCCATGAAGCTGATTGCGCAAGGGGATTTGGCGATTGGGGAGACAGGTGCTTGGGCGGGTGAGATCGGCCATGTGCAGATGCTTCCCGGAGATATTCTGGAGCGGGGCGTGGACGGGGATGGGGATGGTCGGGTGACCATCAAGACCTCCGCGCCTGATGCGATCCTCTCGGCGGCGAAGATGTTGGAGCATCATGGGTGGCGCTCCGGTGAGCCTTGGTTGGTGGAGGTGACTGCGCCTGATGATCTGGATTGGGGACTGAGCGGGTTTGGGAGCGAGCGTTTGGTTTCGGACTGGGCTGGTCTTGGCGTTGTCCCGCGCGGTGATGCTGTGAATGGAGCGTTGGAGGCGTCTCTCCTTTTGCCACAGGGGCGGAAGGGTCCGAAGTTTCTGGCGTTTCACAATTTCAGGAATGTGTATCTGGAGTGGAATAAGTCGCTCGTGAATACGACCACGGCGGCTTATTTGGCGAACCGGTTGGGTGGGGCCGCGCCTTATCTGAAGGGCTCTCCTGATCCGGCCTTTAGCGGAGATGAGATGATCTTGCTTCAAAACCGGCTTCAGGGACTTGGCCATGATGTGGGGAAGGTCGACGGTATTTTGGGGGCCAAAACGCGGGCGGCGGTTCGTGCGGAGCAGGCGCGAGCGGGGCTCCCTGCGGATGGCTGGCCGACGAAGGCTCTGTTGGAGGCGGTGAAGGGTTAATATCGCACTTCCCGCCCATCGCCAGAGCAAGGCTGGTAGAGCCCTTTTTATTTGGGTAAGCCTTCCTAAAATCATTGAAGGCACCCCACATGTTTGAAAATGGCGCGATCGGAATTGCATTCGCTCTTTTATCACTTTGGCGCACAGATTGGGCGGACCCGTTGGCACCGGGATCGGCCCAAGCGGGATTGGCCTATTCCATCGGGCAGACCTATGAGGATCGCGAGAAGATCAGTCAGGAGTTCCGCCTGTCTTACTTTACACCGCGCAAGATTGGCCCTGTGCAGGTGATGTGGGATGCCTCTTTGACCACGAAAGGTGGCGTTTATCTGGGGGCTGGCGGGCATATGGAGCAACAGTTCCAGATTGGCCCTGTTCCGGCTTATGTGGGGATTTCAGCACTTCTGGGCGTGTGGAACCCGTCCAATGATGTGGATTTGGGGTTTCCTTTGGAGTTTCGCACTGATCTGGAAGTGGGTGTCGAGATTTGGGAGAATGCGCGGTTGTCGGTTGTGAGTGACCATCGCAGTCATGCGCGGATGGCCAAGCTGTTTGGCGGGGATAATTTCCGCAACAGCGGGATGGAGTCGATAGCGTTGCGGTTTACGCAGAGGTATTGAGCATTGAAACGAAAAAGGCACCCGATGCTATGTGCACCGGATGCCTGATTTAGGTCGTTTAGGTCGGGCTTAGGAGTTGCGCGAGGCGAACTCGGTTGTTCCGCCAGCGGCCAGAATTTTCGCCTGTGGAACCCACTCGTCGCGAGAGGCGCGGCCTTTGAAGCCTTCGAGGTTGTCGTCGACCCAAGCCAGCTCGGAACCGGTCCAAGCGGCGATTTGGTCGAAGTGATAGAAGCCCATGCCGTTGAGCATACGCTCCATCTTCGGGCCAATGCCTTTGACCAGCTTGAGGTCGTCTGCCTTGCCACCACGTGCAGCAGTCAGGGTCGCGGGCTTGGAGCCTTCGCCTGCGCTCATCAAAGGTGCGGCTGCGGCTGCCGCTGCAACTGGTGCGGCCACGGCTGCGGCTGGTGTTGAGGCGGACATAGAGGCGCGCTCTTCGGCCAGACCCAACTCGCGGTTCAGACGCTCGATTTCGGCCTGCTGGGATTTGCGGGCACGGCGGCAATCGTCGAGCTCGTTGTTCAAGCCGTCGATCTGCATCTTGTACTCTGATCCGTCACCGCTGTTCTTAAGCTGTGCCGCCATATCGGCGCGATCTGCTTCGGCCTGACGGAGACGGGCAGCCAAGCGGCCCCAGATCAACCAGCCAAGGAGGAGGCCCAAAAGGAGGGCGCAGATCATGTAAAGTGTCATTTGTGTCAGAAGATATGTCATAGATTTTACCGTTCTTCGTTCGTTGTTTTATATGCCGCCGGAGCCTTGCTGCTCCGGCAGTGTTTTTTGTGTGATTTTATTATTGGGCTTTGAATTCAAAGGAGATGCGACGGTTTTCGGCGCGACCTTCCGTTGTTTCATTGTCCGCAATCGGCTGTGTCTCGCCAAATCCGACAGGCTGGAGTGCCTTTGGATCAACGCCACGATCAATCATGAACCGAGCCACTGACGATGCACGCGCTTCACTGAGAAGCTGATTGTCATCGTCACCGCCACGGCTGTCTGTGTGACCGGCAACCGTTACGCTTGCACCCGTCTCTGGACCCGAACAGGCCAGAACAACACCGGTGATACGCTCCAAGAGGGGGGCGGATTCATCGAGGATGTCTGCAGAGTTGGTGACAAAGTTGATTTTGCCAGACGCCAGAAGGCCAGTGGCCGTGTCGTTACACTGGGCAACCGTTTGAGGCTGATCGCCGGTTGGCTGGTTTTGCAGGTCCAACATCAGAGCCGCAATCTTAGCGTCCCGATCTGTCACCGTTGTTTCCAACTCACCCAGCTGAGCGCGTGTGGCGTCAAACTCAGCAAGCTGGCCT
>CAZXRG010000007.1:11167-32166 GCA_964642935.1 uncultured Rhodobacterales bacterium
GCAAGCTGGCCTGTCAGCGTTTCAACTTCAGCCGTTTTCACACCCAATTGTGCTTGTAGATCATTGTTCAGATCCAAAGCAGCCACGCGGGCTTCATTGGTTGTGACCAATGAGCCGTTGAGTGTCTCTACTTCTGTTTTGAGGGACGCAATCTCTTCAGCAAATGCGGCTTGTTCGTCAACGCGTGCCTGATTGGCTGTTACCAGTGTTGTGTCAGCTTCATCCTTTTGCGCCGTCAAATCCGCGATCGTTGTGTTGAGATCGGAAATTGTCTGATCGCTTGATGCACTCAGTGCAGCCATCTCGTTTTCCAATGTGGTCACTTCGGCTGTTTTTTCAGCCAGAGCCGCCTCGAGGTTCGCAGTTTGCTCACCACCATCTTGACGCAGAAGAGCAAGGCTTGATGTCATCGTCGCCATCTTGGCTTCCATGTTGCCTGTCAGCGTCGCTTTATTGGCCAGCTCTGCTTCCAGTTCGGTGATCCGGCCTGCTTGTGTTTCCACAGTCACGCCCGCATCGCCAATCATCACGTCCTTGGCTTCCAGATTTTGGGAGAGAAGGGCGATTTCCGCGTCCTTTTCACCGATCGTCGTCTGGAAGGTCGCCGCTTCATTCTGACTGTTGGTCAGATCAGTTTGAAGTCCGGTGATCTGTGTGTTGAGAAGACCGATCTGGTCGTCCCGATCCGTCAAAGATGCAGTGAGGTCAGTGATCTGCGTATCACGCTCTGCCACGTCGCCTTCCAATGTTGCGATGCGTGGATCGACCTGAACCGGGCCTGCAACAAAAGAGTTCCAACCGTCGCCCAGCGCACTTGCAGCCATTTCAACTTCGGCTGTTGGAGCGTTACCGGACAATGTGTTGAGATCGTCGGAGACATAAAGATGACCGCTATCAAGGCTTGCGAGCTGTGAAAAGCCAGTCGCGGCATTTCCAGACCAGCCGATTTGACCGTCCGCAACTGTCAGATCGTCCTGAATGTTGCCAAGTCCTGCGGATGCGGCTTGTGTGACGAGCGCTTCACGCTCGGCTTCCGATCCAACAACACCCGAGAGCACAACACCGTCGCTTGTACGGGCCGCACTTAGGAATGTACGTGCAGGCGCACTTGGCAGCATCAGACCGTCGATTGGTCCAAGAGCACCATATGTATTGTCTGCGGTATCAAGGAAATTCGCCTTTTGATCTTCGCTTTTGACGAAGCCGCGCAGGTTGACATGGCGACCGTCAACTTCGACTGCGACCTCTTCGCCGCCAGCCTCGGTCACAACTTCGCTCACGCGCGTCATGATATCAGTTTCAATTTCTGGCGCTTTATAACGCCAAGCAGAATAGAACATTAAAGCGGTGACAAGACACCACACTAAAATAGCAAAACCACGCATTACCAGTACTCCCCATGGACCCACGTTCGTTAGAATTAAAACTATATGCGTAGTTTTAACCTAGAACCAGTGGGAAATACCGGGCGATTGTCTCATTATTAGGAGGTGTCAGGTATTATCGCGTCGTAATATGCTAATTCAGCCCATACCACTTAGCGCTTGGGCCAGTTTTCCGACGGACCCTCCGCTCTTATCCAGAACGGCTCTGACTTCCGAGCGTTCGGTGGAGATCAGTTTGACCCCCTCCACAAACAGGTCGAAAAACCTGAGTTGGCCGCCGGATTCCACCACATGCCACTCAACGCGGGTGGGTGCGAATTTCGGGGATTTTACGATGCTTTCAACGATGATGCCTTTTCTTCCGAAATCGGTGGATTTGGTGACTTCGATGGAGGCTCCGATAAAGCTGCGGAACTGTTTTCCGTATTTGCGGGCCAAATAGCCGCGCAAAGCGGTGACATAGGCTTTTTGCTCAGCCGCCGAGGCGCTGTTCCAAGCCGGACCAAGGAGGGAGCGGGAAATGGTCGTCACATGGGCATAGTTTACAAAGATGCCCTCGAAGGCTTTGATCATCGAGGCTTCGGAACGGCCGGAGTTGATCAGGGTTTGCACCTCACCGACCACCTTGAAGATCAGTTTTTCCGCATCCTGTTTGGTTGCGGCCGTGGCCCCTATGGGCAAAGCGGTAAGAAGAAGGGCGGACAGTCCAGTACCAAGCGCTTTTCGGCGCGTCAGATCATTCGAATGCGAACGGATCTTCGAGGTCGGATGCATCAGTTTCACCTTTCAACAGGGTTCTGGTCGACTGGAGGTAGCCGGTCCGGGTTGCTGCATAGCTGTCTACGCTTTCATAAAGCGCCTGGTCGATGAGTTCAGTGTATCTATGTCGCCCGTCGACAATATCCAGAGCCTTTGCTCCTAAAATGTAATCACTTTCCGGAGATGTGACAAACGTGCCGATTGGATCGATGAAGAAGTCGACCACGAGGCCTGTTGTATTGCGCACGGTGGAAGGTCCAAGGAGGGGGAGCTCTAGGTAGGCGCCTTCTCCGATACCCCATTTGCCCATGGTCTCTCCGAAGTCGGTTTCGGTCTCGGTCCAGCCCAGTTTGGTGGCCGGATCAAAGAAGCCCAAGATGCCGATGGTGGAGTTCACCCCGAATCGACCGAGCATGGTTGCGGCTTTGGTGAGGTCCCCTTGGAGGAGATGGTTGATGGCATCTGCAGGCGCGCTCAGGTTATCGCCTGCGTTTTCGACCATATTTTCGATGGGATCGGGCGTTATTGCGCCATAGGCACGCGACACGGGCCGGAGCACAAATGTGTCGGCTCCCTTGTTAAATCCATGAATCGCGCGGTTGGTCGGCTCCAAAGGGTCATAAAAACCGGAAGAAAGCCCATCATCCGAGGCACATCCGCCCAAAAATGTGATTAATATCACCACAATGTAGGTGGGAAAGCGCCTAATAAGACCTGCGATATCTGGCAACTGCTCGGTTCTTTCTATAATTTGAATAACTCTATGAGGCGCGGATGCCCAAAATTTACCATCTTTCAATCCTAGGAACGGATGCTAGAAGATCAAACAGCATGCACTTGTTAATTGGAATTTTAACATCTTTGTCAACTTCTTCTGAGAGACTGCGAAGAAAATGTGCATCATCATCAACGACCCAACAAGCACGAATAATCAAGGCATAAAATGGCAGCGGATCCAGCACATATAAAAGGCGCCCAAGAATTGCGCGCCGCAATGGCAAAAGGTCGAGGGCTTTTCCTGACCGTTGGCTTATTTAGTTTCTTTGTGAACTTGCTCATGCTCACAGGACCGCTGTTCATGTTGCAGGTCTATGACCGCGTGCTCGGGTCCCGGTCCGAGGCGACTTTGGTGGCTTTGGTCGTTTTGATCGCAATTCTCTATCTGATCATGGGTTTCCTTGATTATGCGCGTGGTCGTATCCTTGCGCGTGTTGGTGCGGAGTTCCAAAGCTCCATGGATCGACGGGTGTTTGAGGCGGTTCTGAAACGCTCGGTTGTGCCAATTGAGCGCTCTGCGCCTGCGACGGGTCTGCGGGATCTGGAATCGGTGCAGCGGTTGTTGTCCTCGCCTGCCCTATTTGCGGTGTTTGATATGCCATGGGTGCCGATCTTTATCGGTGCGATTTTCCTCTTCCATCCGATGTTGGGTTGGTTGGCTGTTGCTGGTGGACTGATCCTGATCTCTGTGACCATGTTCAATCAGTTGCTCACCCGCAAACCGGTGAATGAGGCCAATGGTATGGCTGCGGCTGCGGATAAATTTGCCGAAAGCGTGCGCGAAGAAGGCGAAATGATCCAAGGTTTGGGCATGCGCGGGTCGGTTCTGACGCGCTGGCGCGGGTCTCGTGATAAGGCGCTTGAGGCGCAGATTACATCGTCGGATTTGACGGGCACTTTTTCGACCGGTTCAAAGACGTTCCGGCTGTTCCTTCAGTCCGCCATGCTTGGTCTTGGTGCCTATCTGGTGCTTCAGGGCGAAATGACGCCTGGTGCGATGATTGCCGGTTCGATCCTGTTGGGTCGGGCTTTGTCACCGATCGAGCAAGCGATTGGCCAGTGGCCCTTGGTGATCCGTGCCCGTCAGGGTTGGGGATCTTTGAGCGAGCTGCTCACCAAAACGCCTGTCGATCCTGAGCGCACGGAGCTTCCGGCCCCTCGTGCGGTTCTTGAAGGTCAGCAGATCACTGTGGTTCCACCAGGTGAGCAGGTTGCAACCTTGCGCATGGTGTCGTTCCGGGTCGAGCCCGGTCAGGCCATGGGTGTGATTGGTCCGTCAGGTGCGGGTAAATCCACTCTGGCGCGTGCGATCCTCGGTATTTGGCGTCCGGCCTCTGGTAAGGTGCGCCTGGATGGTGCCTCTTTGGACAATTACGATCCGGATGCGCTTGGTCAGTATATTGGCTATCTTCCGCAGGATGTTGCGTTGTTTAACGGGTCAATCGCGGAAAACATCGCGCGTTTGTCGACCCAGCCTGATCCAGCGCTTGTTGTGGAGGCGGCCAAGAAGGCCGGTGCCCATGACATGATCCTGAAAATGCCTGACGGTTATGATACGCAGATTACAGCCGGTACAGGGCGTTTGTCCGGTGGTCAAAAGCAGCGGATCGGTCTGGCGCGTGCCATGTATGGCAATCCGGTGTTGCTGGTTCTGGACGAGCCGAACTCCAACCTTGATAGCATCGGGTCCGAGGCGCTGAACGAGGCGATCCGGCAGATGAAATCGGATAACAAGTCAGTGATAATCATGGCTCACCGCCCTGCTGCCATCGCAGAATGCGACCTGATCCTCTATGTAGAGGGTGGAATGCGCAAAGCCTTCGGGCCGCGCGATGAAGTGCTGCGCGAGCAGTTGAAGAACTACAATCAGGTTGCCGGAGCCATCACCAAAGGGGCGAAAACGTCATGAGTGCAGAATCCACGGGTAAACGTTGGAAGTCCACAAAGCAGCTGGTCATCGGGTTCATCGCTCTGTTTGCGCTGGTTGTGGGTCTTGGTGGCTGGTCGGCCATGGCCAATATTGCGGGCGCGATCGTTGCCAGCGGTATGATCGAGGTTGAGGCCAATCGGCAGGTCGTACAACACCCCGAAGGCGGTGTTGTGGGCGAAATTCTTGCGGATGACGGTGACGTTGTTGAGGCGGGTGCCATTTTGGTTCGCTTTGACGACACTCTTTTGCGGTCCGAATTGTCGATCATCGAGGGCCAGCTGTTCGAGCTGATCGCCCGTCGTGGACGTCTAGAGGCTGAGCGTGACGGCTTTGAGGGGATCGCATTCCCTGAGGAAATCGAAACATTGGCGCCTGAAAGCGAAATTGACATTCAGAACCTCAAGGCAGGTCAGTTGCGGTTGTTTGCCGCCCGTCGCACGTCTTTGGCGAAAGAAGCGGAGCAGCTTGGAGAGCGCAAGATTCAGATCGAACGCCAGATCGAAGGATCTGAGTCGCAGCTAGAGGCTCTTAAGCGGCAAAACGAACTCTTGGCTGAGGAGCTTGCGGATCAAACAGGGCTTTTGGAAAAGGGATTGGCGCAGGCGTCTCGGGTATTGGCCTTGCAACGGGAAGAGGCTCGTCTTCGTGGACAGGTTGGCGAATTGACCGCGGCGGTTGCGGAAAGCCGTGGCCGGATTGCAGAGACAGAGATCGAGATTCTCAAACTGGAATCAAGCCTGCGCGAAGAGGCGATCACAACCCTGCGTGATCTTGAGTATAATGAGATCGAGTTGAAACAGCGTCGACTGTCCACTCTGGAAACACTGTCGCGCATGGACGTGCGCGCCCCTGCTTCGGGCATCGTTTATGGCACAACCATTTACGCGCTGCGTTCTGTTGTACGTCCAGCCGAGCCGCTCATGTACATTGTTCCGAAAGACAGCCCGTTTGTGATTAACAGCCGGATCGAGCCTATTCACATCGATCAGGTTCATCAGGGGCAGGATGCCAAGCTGGTATTCTCGACCTTCAACAGCCGGACTACTCCGGAACTTGAGGGCTATGTCACCAAAGTGTCTGCGGACGTATTTACCGATGAGGTAACCGGACAGGTTTACTACTCTGCCGAGATCCTTCCCAAGGACGGTGAGCTGGAGAAGCTGGACGGTTTGGAGTTGCTTCCCGGCATGCCCGTGGAAAGCTTTATCCGCACAAATGACCGCACACCTTTGGCTTATCTGACCAAGCCATTGATGGATTACTTCAACCGCGCATTCCGCGAAGAGTAACTTGATATAAGCAGCGCTCGGAGCTTCGGTTTCCGGGCGCTTCTTTTTAGATTTCCTAGCTTTCAAAAACGCTTTATCCTTTTGGTAATTCTCCTAATGCCAAAGGTTTGCCATGACATCGTCAATTGAAGCTAAACTCACAGAAATGGGCATGGTTTTACCAGATGCGCCCGCAGCTGCAGGGAATTATGTTGGATTTGTTCAATCGGGAAATCTGATTTTCGTATCCGGACAGGTCGCCAAAGACGAGAATGGTCTGATCACCGGAACTTTGGGAGCCGGTGTGAGTGTCGCGGAAGGTCAACGCGCGGCTGCATGTTGTGCGCTCTCTTTGCTGGCGCAAGTGAAGCTGGCATGTGAGGGCGATCTTGAGCGGTTGGTTAAAGTCGTGAAGCTAACTGGTTTTGTGAGTTCGACACCTGATTTCACCGACCATCCGGCTGTGATTAACGGTGCATCCGATCTGTTCGGGGAGCTGCTTGGAGAAAAGGGTGCGCATGCGCGTGCGGCGGTTGGCGTAGCGGCTCTTCCTTTGAATGTGGCTGTTGAAATCGACGGGGTTTTTGAAATCTCATGAGCCGCTTGCACGAAAGTTTCTTTTCCGCGCCCATCGCTCACCGTGGTCTGCATGACAAGAGCAACGGGATTATCGAGAACTCGATGGGTGCTGTCAGGGCTGCCGTTACGCAGGGTTATGGAATCGAAATTGATGTGCAGCCTGCGGATGATCTGACGCCGATGGTGTTTCATGACTATATGCTGGAACGGCTGACAGGGGCGGTTGGGCCAATTAGATCGAAAAGCGTTGAGGCGCTGGCGGCGACTCCACTCACTGGTTCAACGGATACGATCCCGACGCTTGCCGATGTTTTGCAAGTGATTGATGGTCGGGTGCCGCTTTTGATCGAGATTAAGGATCAGGACATGCGGTTGGGGCCGAATGTTGGTGAATTCCATGATAAAGTCTGTGAAGCCGCGCTCGCCTATTCTGGTCCGGTTGGAATTATGTCGTTTAGTCCGGCGATCATGGCGGGGGTCGCAAAAGCCGCGCCAAACATGCCTATCGGGTTGGTGACTGATCCGTTTGAGGCGGGGGATTGGCCGAATGTGCCAAAGGCGCGGCGGGAGGAGCTGGCAGGTATTCCGGATGCAGATGGTCTCGGGATTGATTTTATCTCGCATAAGCAGGCAGACCTGTCGTCTTCGGTTGTGGCTGGGTTGAAATCCAAGGGTCTGCCCGTGTTTTGCTGGACCATTCGAAGTGCTGAGGATGAGGTGCGGGCGCGATTGGTTGCGGATAATGTGACCTTTGAAGGGTATACTCCGGCTCGACGCGACTGATCTTGGGGCTATATTGGAAGGCAGGAGAACCATCCCATGCCTGACAATCTATCCGTAGAAATTACTGTTTTGGCCGGTCTGAAGGATATTTCGGAGGCGGAATGGGATGCTTGCGCTTGTCCTGAGGCCGCAGTTGGGCGGGCGATTGATCCGTTTACGACCTATCGTTTCTTGAAAGCTTTGGAGGATAGCGGGTCCGTTGGACATGGAACCGGATGGCAGCCCCAGCATCTTGTGGCGCGGTTGGACGCGCAGATCATCGGGGTGATGCCGCTTTATGTGAAAAGCCATTCGCAAGGCGAGTATATTTTCGATCATAATTGGGCGCAGGCGCTGCATCAGGCGGGTGGGCAATATTATCCCAAACTGCAATCTGCCGTGCCTTTTACCCCTGCCACGGGGCGTCGGATATTGGCGGCACCTGAATTTGAAGCGGCTGCGACCTCGGCTTTGCTGCAATCGGCTGTGCAATTGACCATGCAAAACGATCTTTCCTCGTTTCATCTGACCTTTTGCACGGAGATGGAGTTTGAGCGGGGCGGGTCAGCGGATCTCCTCCAGCGGATCGGTCAGCAGTTTCATTGGCTAAATCGGGATTATGCCGATTTTGATGGGTTCCTTGGGGATTTGTCGTCGCGCAAACGCAAGAACATCCGTAAAGAACGTGCGCAAGCGCAGGCTTTTGGCGGGACCATCCATCAGTTCACGGGCGATCAGATCGAGCCGGAGCATTGGGACGCCTTTTGGGAGTTTTATCAGGATACGGGCGAGCGCAAATGGGGCTCTCCCTATTTGTCGCGCAAGTTTTTCGACATCGCCCAAGAGGATTTTCGCGATGATATTTTGCTGGTCATGTGCGAGCGGGATGGCGAATGGGTGGCCGGCGCTCTCAATATGATCGGTCGCGACACGCTTTACGGGCGCTATTGGGGGTGCGCGGAGCATCATCCCTGCCTTCATTTTGAGGTCTGTTATTATCAGGCGATTGATTATGCGATTGAGCATGGTTTGGATCGGGTTGAGGCGGGTGCGCAGGGTCAGCATAAACTGGCGCGCGGCTATCTTCCGACGCCTGTTTATTCGCTTCATTTCATGGCCAATGAGAGTTTTTCCCAAGCGGTTGCGCAATACCTAAAGGCCGAGCGCATGGCGGTTGATGAGGATATCGAGATTTTGACCAGCTACGGGCCGTTCAAAAAGGCCGATGTGGAGGAGCAGGAATGAGCAAGCTGACGGACCAAGACCGCGCGGAGTTTTTGGCGCCTTTACTGGAAGCCGGATGGGCTTTGGTTGAAGGGCGGGATGCGATCCACAAAACCTATCAGTTCAAGAATTTTGTGGATGCGTTCGGGTTTATGACCCGAGCTGCTCTTTGGGCGGAGAAATGGAACCATCATCCCGAGTGGTTCAATGTCTACAAAACGGTCGAGGTCACTTTGGCCACCCATGATGTGGGCGGGTTGAGCGAGCTTGATATCAAGCTCGCCCGTAAGATGGATGATTTGGCCGCTTAGACTTTTTCCAGGAAGCTTTCGCCTGCGGAGATCGTGCATTCGCCCGGATTTTCGTCGATCTCAAGCGCTGTGACAGTGCCATTGTCCACCAGCATCGCATAGCGCTTGGAGCGGTCGATCAGACCAACGGGCGGGGCGGTGAAATCAAGGCCCAAAGCTTTGGTGAAGCTGCTGTCAGGATCGGCGAGCATTTGAACGGCGGATTTGTCCGCGCCTGTGCTTTCCGCCCAAGACTGCATGACAAACACATCGTTCACGGACACACATGCAACCGTATCAACGCCTTTGGCCGCGAACTGATCAACGGTGCGCATAAAACTTGGCAGATGCGCCGAGGTGCAGGTGCCGGTGAATGCGCCCGGAAGGCCGAAGAAGACAACTTTTTTACCAGAGCACATGTCGTCCGTGTTGTGCTCGGCCGGTCCGTCCGCGGTCATAGTGCGAAGAACTGCTGATGGGAGCTTATCGCCAACTGAAATTGCCATGGTCTCTTCCTTTGGATGCGTTGAGGGGTTAGTTAGGGCCAAACATAGATGGACGCGAACGGATCGACCAGTTCGAATTGGGGGAATTACATGTCACATGCGGTTGTTATTGGTGCAGGTCAAGCGGGCGCTTCCTTGGTCGCGCGGCTTCGCAAGCAGGGGTTTGATGGGGAGATTACTCTGATTGGTGCTGAACCGGTACCTCCTTACCAGCGGCCTCCTTTGTCCAAGGCGTATTTGACGGGCGAGATGGAATTGGAGCGTCTGTTTTTGCGCCCCGAGCGGTTTTATGAAGAGCAAAATATCACTCTGCGCACGGATGCGACGGTTCAGTCCATTGATCGGGATGCCAAGACGATTGATCTGGGTGGTGAGACGATTGGCTATGATGTTTTGGCGATTACGACCGGATCCAAGCCGCGCTATTTGCCTGCCGCCATTGGGGGAGACCTTGGTGGCGTGCATGTGGTGCGCACTTTGGCGGATGTTGACGCGATGGCGGAGGAGTTTTCCGGCGAGCGTCACGCTCTGATCGTTGGTGGTGGGTATATCGGGCTGGAAGCGGCTGCGGTTGCGGCCAAACGGGGGCTAAAGGTCACTGTTTTGGAGATGGCGGATCGGATTTTGCAGCGGGTGGCGGCTCCTGAGACTTCGGATTATTTCCGCGCGCTTCACACCGGACATGGCGTTGATATCCGCGAGGGTGTCGGGCTTGATCGTCTTATCGGGGAGGATCGGGTGACTGGTGCCGCTTTGAGCGACGGGAGCGAGATTGACGTTGATTTTGTGATCGCTGGCATCGGGATTGTGCCGGATACGGATCTGGCCGAGGCGGCTGGTTTGGAAATCGACAATGGCATCAAGGTTGACGGGCTTTGCAAGACCTCGGACCCGTCGATTTATGCGGCTGGCGATTGTGCGTCTTTTCCCTATCGCGGGGATCGCCTTCGCCTTGAAAGCGTGCCCAACGCCATTGATCAGGCGGAGGTTGCAGCCGATGTTATCACTGGCGCGACGGATGAATATGTGGCCAAGCCTTGGTTTTGGTCGGATCAGTATGATGTGAAGCTGCAGATTGCCGGGCTGAATGCGGGTTATGATCGTGTGGTGACGCGTGACAGCGACGGGCCGATTTCGTTTTGGTATTATAAGGGCGAGACGCTTTTGGCGGTCGATGCCATGAACGATCCGCGGTCTTATATGATGGGGAAGCGGTGGATTGAGGCCGGGAAATCGCCCAACCCCGATGAGATTGGCGACACTGCTCTGGAATTGAAGACGCTGAGCGTTTGATATGCGGATTGTCGGCGGCTCCTTTAGTGGTCGCGCTCTGGTCAGTGTCGGGAGCGGGGATGAAAAGGGGCGGTTGAGGCCGACTTCGGATCGTGTGCGCGAGAGCCTGTTTAATGTTTTGGAACACGGCGATTTTCCTGATTTGGACGGGGCGCGGGTGCTGGATTTGTTTGCCGGCACTGGCGCGCTCGGGTTTGAGGCGCTGTCGCGTGGGGCGGATCATGTCACTTTTGTCGAGAAAGGACGGGTCGGTCAGGGGATTATTCGCGGGAATATGAAGCAGTTGGGTTGCGCGGATCGCTGTGCGCTTTTGACCAAAGACGCGACCAAGCTGGGTGCGAACGCGGGTGATCCTTACGATATTTGCTTTTTGGACCCGCCTTATGGGGTCGGGCTTGGGCAAAAGGCTCTGACGGGGGCTTTAGCGCAGAACTGGTTTGGACCGGATACTCTGGTTGTTCTGGAAGAGGGGCAGGCGATTGCTTTGCCGCCTGAGTTCAAGCTTCGGGACGTGCGCAAATACGGGGATACGCATATTCATCTGGCCGTTTTGGACCCTACTTAGGCTGATCGCGGTAAATCAGCGGATCGTCCGCGCTTGCGAAGTCGGAAGCGAGCGATTGCAGGTCCACGTGTTTCGGGGACTTCATGCAGACCGGATCGGTGGCGGCGGCGTCGCCTGCCAGGGCCAGAGCCTGACAGCGGCAGCCACCGAAATCTATGTTTTTGCGCTCGCAAGAGCGGCAAGGCTCCTGCATCCAATCGTCACCGCGATAGGCATTGAAGGCGGAGCTTTCATACCAGATGTCCTTGAGCGGTTTGTCGCGAACATTCTCGAAATCGAGCGTTTTGATGGTTTCCGCCGCGTGGCAGGGGAGAACCTTCCCTTCGGGCGTCACGTTGAGACCCGTTGAACCCCAACCGCCCATGCAGGGTTTGGGGTAATCGGCGTGATAATCAGCCGGAACATAGTCGAGCACCAGTTTTCCGCGCAGGGCCACGCGGGCTTCATTGACGATTTTGGTGGCCTCTTTGGCTTGTTCGAGCGTCGGCATCATTCCAGCGCGGTTTTTCTCGGCCCATCCGTGGAATTGCACGGTTGCAACCTCGATCCGGCGGGCACCCATGTTCACGGCCATGTCGATGGCTTGGGGAAGTTGGTGGACGTTTTTGCGGTGGATGACGGCGTTGAGGGTCAGAGGAAAACCGATTTTTCCGATCCATTCAGCCACCTGCATTTTACGGTCGAACCCGCCCTTATAGCCGCCGATCATGTCGGCCATTTGAGCGTCCGTGCCTTGGAGGGAGAGTTGGACGTGGTCCAATCCGGCCTCGTCCAGTTCTTTGAGGCGCTTTTCGGTCAAGCCGATGCCCGAGGTGATGAGGTTGGTGTAAAGCCCCGCCTGTCTTGCGGCTTTGACCAGCTCGGTGAGGTCGCGGCGGGAGGCGGGCTCGCCACCGGAGAGGTGGAGTTGGAGCACGCCCAGATCGGCGGCCTCTTGGAACACGCGGGACCAATCCTCGGTGGATAGCTCTTGATCGCGCCGCGATAGCTCCAAAGGGTTGGAACAATAGGGGCAGGAGAGCGGACAGCGGTGGGTCAGTTCGGCCAACATCGCGATGGGAGGATTGGTCATGCTTTGATCTCCAATATCCGGCGGTCGAGCAGGGATGTGATGAAACCGGCGCAGTCTTCGGCGATTTGGGCGACGGGGGCTGCGTATTTCTCTGCGAGGAATTGGGTTAGGGTCTCAAAGTCGCGCTCCCCGTCGATGGCGTCCAGAATGGCTTGGCCGATGGGGTCGAGCGTTATGGCGCGTTCGGGGGCGAGCAGGACGATGGAGTTGCGGATTTTGTCCTGATGGACGCGCACGCCTCTGGGGATGACGATGATGTCGGTCGGCGCGATGCTCACGAGGCGGCTTTCAGGCTGATGGTTTGATCATCGCTCCACGCGCCCGGTGGAATGCGGGCGGGGGAAACATAGGCGCTGTAAAGGGCGTCCAGTTGGGACCAAAGCACGTCGGTTTTGAATTCGAGTGCCTTGGCGGCGGCGTCCTGTTTTTCCGCTGTATCCGCATGTTCGAGCACCCAAGCCAGACCGAAGGCCACGTCTTTCGGCGCTTCTTTGAGGCGGTTCTTGAAGTAGGAGAGGCTGCTGTCATCGGCGAAATCATAGTGTTTGAGCAGGCCTTGGATGCGATTTGCGTGGATTTTCGGGGCGAACAGCTCGGTAAGTGAGGCCGCGACTGCTTCCAGCAAGGTTTTATCGCGCACAAAGCGGACATAGGCGTCGACTGCGAATTTGGTGGCGGGCAGAACGCCTGCTTCGGAAGCCACATAGTCGGGATCGAGCCCGACGGCCTCCGCCAAACGGAGCCAGCGTTTGATACCTCCTTCGTTTTCGGCGGTTCCGTCGTGGTCTTCAATGCGGCTGCGCCAAGCCCGGCGGAGTGCGGGATCATCCACGCGGCTCATGAAGGCGGCGTCTTTGAGCGGGATGTGGGATTGGTAGTAATAGCGGTTGATCACCCAAGCCTGCACTTGGGGTTGCGTGCATTTTCCCCCGTGGAGCAAGTCGTGAAACGGGTGCTTGTCGTGGTAACGCTCGGCCCCGATCTGGCGGAGGCGGGCTTCGAAATCTGCTTTTGATGCGCTCACAATGAAATCTCCATTCCGTCACTTGCGACTGTCCAGCCGTTTTCTTCTGCTATTTTGCGCTCTTCGCTGTCGGGGCGGAGCACCGGGTTTGTGTTGTTCATATGGACGTAGATGCGCCTTGCCACGTTGAGGGGTTTGAAGGCGGCGATGGAGCCGTCCTCTCCGCTCATGGAAATATGGCCCATGCGTTTTCCGGTCTTTTGGGAGAGACCCTCGGTGATCATTTCGTCGTCGCGCCACAAGGTGCCGTCGAAAAAGACCATATCGGCGCCCGAAATGCGTGCGGCCAGTTTTTCGGTCACGAGAGCGCATCCGGGGATGTAGAAGATGCGCTGATTTTGGTGGGTGAGCGCGACGCCGACGGTTTGTTCGCCCTCCAGATCGGTGATGACCTCTTCGCCCTCGTTATAGAGCGGGACTTTTCCGGGAACGGCGAAGAGTTCAGCGGTGAGGCCGTCGCTCAATTTAAACGGAGTGTCCAAGGAGATGGGTTTTCGCGTGACCACCTGTTTGTTGACCGCGTTGAAGATCGGGTTTTCGTCGAGGATGCGCAGGATTTCCGGTGTGGCGTAGAGGTTGAACGGCTGTTGCTCGCGAAGTGTGAGTAGGCCTGCCACATGATCAATGTCCCCGTTGGTCAAAAGGACATTCGCGATGGGCAGCGTGCGGGGTCCGGTTGGGTGCAATGCAGGTGCGGCGGCCAATTGGGTGCGAATATCCGGCGACGCGTTCAAAATGGTCCAGCTATCGTCTGCGGTGACGGCCAGAGAGCTTTGCGTTTGAGATGGGATTTTGCCCATTCGGGCTAGGTTGCAGTTTCGACAGCCGCAATTCCATTGAGGGAGTCCACCACCAGCGGCGGCTCCTAATACTAGCGCTCGGAATGTCATGAAAAGAGCCTCCCGAGCGCTAGGTATTCAGATCAGAAGAGCGGGTATGCGCCGCCTTCGTCTTCAGCCGGTCCGTACATGTTGATTTCCATGCCGCATGCGACCTCGATGAGTGTTGGTTTTGCCCAAGCCATAATAGCCTCCGGTTTTAGGGTTTCGTGGCCTTTAATGTCGGTGCTGGTTGGAGTGGGGTCAAATTTTAGATTCTAAGAGAAAACTAAGAGAGTTTGGCTTTGGGGGGGTGTTTGGGTGAAAAATATGGGTTTAAGTCTTTGAAAATAAACAACTAAATTTAACTGAGGACGCCGAACACAGGGTTTTTGTGCTCGGCGTCATGTCGTTTTTATAGATCTAAAGTATTGGGGGGCGTGATCTAGTCGGAACCTGCTTCTGGCTCTGATTCTGTCGCCTCTGCGGGTGCCGCTTTTCCAGCAGGTGTTGAGGAGACGCCCACTTGAGCGGGGCGCAACAGGCGCTCGCCGATCGTGAAACCGGGGTTCATCACCTGAATGATCGTGCCAGCCGGTGCGTTTGGCACGGGGGCTTCGAACATGGCCTGGTGGAGTTGCGGGTCGAACTTTTCGCCGAACTCAGGCTCCTGCTTTTCGATCTTATGCTTGGTGAAAGTCGAGATCAGCTCGCGTTTGGTCAGCTCAAGACCTTCGATCAACGCGCTGGCCTGCTCGCGGAAGCTGTCGTCGATAGTGTCCAAAGCGCGGTTCATGTTGTCATAAACGGACAAAAGATCGCGGGCCAGACGGGTGCCGCCGTAAAGTTCGGCGTCGCGACGGTCGCGGTCGGCGCGTTTGCGGGCGTTTTCGGCCTCGGCCAAAGCGCGGAGCATCTTGTCGCGCATGTCATCACGCTCTGCACGCACAGATGTCAGCTCACTTTCGAGGTCATCGAAAAAGCCGCCCTCGTCTTCTTCAAACATCAACGGGTCTTCGGAAAAACCATCAGGTTCGGGAGAAAGGCTCACCTTCTTCTCCTCCTGCGCGTCGACATTTTCATCATCTGAATTAGGAGCTTTGTTTGCATCCGTCATCATCTATTCTCCTCAGCGGTCCGAGACCATTTTACCAACCAATTGCGCCGTAAAATCGACAATTGGCACAACACGTCCATAATTCAATCGGGTCGGGCCGATAACACCGACGGCTCCGATGATTTTTCTATCAGCGTTCATATAAGGGGAAACCACCAAAGAGGAACCCGAAAGTGAAAAGAGTTTGTTCTCTGAGCCAATAAAAATGCGCACGCCCTCCGCATCCTCCGCCAGATCGAGCAATTGGGACAGGCCTTCCTTCTGCTCAAGGTCGTCAAATAGCTGGCGGACGCGCTCTAGGTCTTGCTCGGAAGCGCCGTTTGAGAGCAGTTGGGAGCGGCCACGCACGATCAGGCGGTCGGAGCTGCCCGTTTGGGTGATCCATTCGGCGGTGCCTGCTTTGATGAGTTCTTGGCTGATCAGATCGAGCTCGTTCTGGCGGGCTTTGATCTGTGCTTCGATGATCCCGCGCATGGCATCAAGGGAGTGGCCCTCTAGCACGGCATTGAGGAAGTTAGCGGCCTCGCGCATGGCTGATGGGGTCATGCCTTTGGGTGGTTCGAACAGGCGGTTTTCGACCTGACCGTCAGTTGTCACTAAAACGGCTAGAGCTTGGGTGGAGGAAAGGGAGAGAAACTCCACATGTTTGATCGTGGTGGCGTCCCGTTTGGGGGAAAGCACGATGGAGGCACTATGGGTGAGGCCCGAGAGCACTTCACCCGCACGGTCAAGCGTGTTGGCGATGTCGTCATCAGGCGCGGACATGGAGCTTTCGATCTCATGGCGCTCGTTGGTGTTGATGTTGGCCACTTCCATGACACCGTCGACAAACATGCGCAGGCCCAGTTCGGTGGGCAGTCGGCCTGCGGAGGTATGTGGGCTGTCGAGAAGGCCTAGGAATTCGAGATCCTGCATGACGTTGCGGATGGTCGCGGCGGAAATCCCCTCCGAAAGAGTGCGCGATAGGGTGCGCGAGCCGACCGGATCGCCCGTGGCAATGTACTCTTCCACCACGCGGCGAAAGACTTCGCGACTTCTATCGTTCATTTCTGAAAGCGGGGTGGGCTGCATGGGCTCGATTCTATCTGAGAACGATCATTAAACTAGAAACTCAGGTGGGGCAGGTCAACAATACGACTTTGTTTCAGGACGACAATTGGCAGGCGTGTTTTTCTGCGGTATGACCCCACAAAATCCTTAAGGAGACTTATATGCGCCCGTCCGGCCGTCAAACCAACGAAATTCGCCCGATTACCATTGAAACTGGTGTGAGCATGCATGCGGAAGGCTCCTGCATCATCTCTTGCGGGAATACGCGGGTGATGTGTACCGCCTCTTTGGAAGAGCGGGTTCCGCCCTGGTTGCGTAATTCTGGGCTAGGTTGGGTGACTGCGGAGTATGGAATGCTGCCACGCGCGACCAATTCGCGGAACCGACGGGAGGCGACGGCTGGCAAACAGTCGGGTCGTACTCAGGAAATTCAGCGCCTGATCGGGCGGTCCTTGCGGGCTGGCGTGGATCGGGTGGCTCTGGGTGAGCGGCAAATTTCGGTGGATTGTGATGTGCTGCAAGCGGATGGCGGTACCCGCTGTGCCTCGATCACTGGGGGTTGGGTCGCATTGCAACTGGCCGTGAACAAGCTGTTGAAGGCGGGTGATTTGAAGACCAACCCGATTACGGGGCATGTGGCGGCGGTCTCTTGCGGGATTTTTGGCGGTCAGCCTGTGTTGGACCTTGATTATGCCGAGGATTCGGAAGCTGGCACGGATGCGAATTTCGTGATGACCGGCGATAAGCAGATGATCGAAATTCAGGGATCTGCTGAGGGGGCCACCTTTAGCCGCGATGATTTCAATACGCTTCTGGATTTGGCGGAGCTGGGCGTTGATGCTTTGGTTGCGGCTCAATTGAAGGCTGTTTCCTAAGATGCGCCAATTGACCGAGACCAAGATCGTTCTGGCGTCTCACAATAAGGGCAAGCTGCGCGAGATCGCAGCGCTTTTGGAGCCTTTGGGGATTGAGGTCGTGTCCGCCGGTGATCTTGGTTTTGAGGAGCCTGAGGAGACGGAAGATACCTTCGCCGGAAATGCACGGATCAAGGCGCATTTCGCGGCCAAGGAAAGCGGATTGCCTGCGCTGTCGGATGATAGCGGGTTGGAAGTGGATGCTCTGGACGGTGCGCCCGGTGTTTACACGGCGGATTGGGCGGAGACGCCGAATGGGCGTGATTTTCCCATGGCCATGAAAAAGGTGCAGGATTTGCTGGAGGCCAAGGGGGCTGAGGCGCCGCGCACGGCCCGGTTTGTCTGTACTTTGTGCATTGCCTGGCCTGACGGGCATGACGAGATTTATCGGGGTGATGTGTCTGGCCAATTGGTTTGGCCCATGAAGGGTGAGTTGGGCCACGGGTTTGATCCGGTGTTCATGCCTGACGGGGAGAGCCTGACGTTCGGCGAAATGGACCCTGCCAAGAAGAACGATATGAGCCATCGTGCTGATGCGTTTGCAAAGATGCTAAAGGGCGCTCTGTCGCGCGATGTCTGATCGCGCCGGATTTGGGATTTATATCCACTGGCCCTTTTGCGCTGCCAAATGCCCCTATTGCGATTTTAACTCCCATGTGCGGGCGGGCGTGGATCACTCCGCTTGGAAAGAGGCTCTGCTGAGGGACCTGCGGTTTCAGGCGGAAACCACTGATAAGAAGATGGTCACCTCGATCTTTTTCGGGGGTGGCACGCCGAGCCTGATGGAGCCTGCCACGGTTGCGGCCTTGATTGATGAAGTCTCGCGCATTTGGCATGTGGCCAATGATCTCGAAGTGACGTTGGAAGCCAATCCGACGTCGGTTGAGGCAGGGCGTTTTCAGGCGTTTCGAACGGCTGGCGTTAATCGCATTTCTATGGGCATTCAGGCGCTCAATGATCCTGATTTGAAGGCCTTGGGGCGGATGCATTCCGCGACTGAGGCCATTGCGGCGTTTGATGTTGCGCGGAACACGTTTGAGCGGATCAGTTTTGATCTGATTTATGCGCGGCAAAACCAGACGTTGGCAGAGTGGGAGGCGGAGCTAACCCATGCCATTGGGTTGGCTGTGGATCATCTCTCGCTCTACCAGTTGACCATTGAGGCCGGAACGCGGTTTGGCGATCTTTATGATCGCGGCAAGTTGAGGGGGCTGCCCCAAGAGGGGCTTGCGGCGGATATGTATGAACTGACGCAAGAGATTTGCTATGAGGCGGGCATGGGGGCTTACGAGATTTCCAATCATGCGCGGGACGGTTCGGAGTGCCGGCATAATCTGACCTATTGGCGTTATGGGCCTTACTTGGGCGTTGGTCCGGGCGCGCATGGGCGGCTTTTGCGGGGGGATGCGCGCTCGGAGACTGTGAGTTATTCTAATCCGGAGGCTTGGTTGTCAGCGGTTGGTCAGGCTGGGCACGGTGTTAAGTCGAAGGAGGCTTTGAGCGGGTCTGATGCCGGGTCTGAATATGCGTTGATGTGTTTGAGGCTGGCAGAGGGGCTGGAATTGTCGAGGTTTGAGAGCTTGTCTGGCAGGGCTTTGGCGGGGGATCGTATGGTTGACTTAATTAGTCAGGAATATCTCGCCCAAGACGGGGATCGCATCAAGGCAACCCCCAAAGGGAGGCCCGTGTTGAACACGATCCTTCAGGAGTTGCTTGCCTGATTTATTGGGAGAGAAGCTGGAGAAGCTGGTCGAGCTGATCCAAGTCCCGATATCGGATCGAGACTTTACCACCGTCATTTCCGTTAGCCGGATCAATTGAAACGCGCATTTTGAGCTGGGCTGAGAGGTCGCCCTCGATGGCTCTGGTATCGGCGTCTTTCTCGAACTTTCCGGGGTTGCTTTGTTTTGGCTTCGCGTCGGATGGACCCTTGGCGAGCCTTTCCGCGTCACGCACCGAGAGGCCGCCTGCGATAATGGTCTTGGCCAGAGCGCTTGGATCTTCGGCGGTGACCAACGCTCGGGCGTGGCCTGCGGAGAGGCGGCCTTGGCGAACATGGGTGAGCACATCGTCAGGCAGGTTCAAAAGGCGTAGAAGGTTGGCGATGTGTGAACGGCTTTTACCGAGCGCTTCGGCCATCTTTTCCTGCGTGTGACCGAAACTGTCCATCAGCTGGCGGTATCCGAGCGCTTCCTCGATCGCGTTTAGGTCTGCGCGCTGGATGTTCTCAATGATCGCGAGTTCCAACACCTCGGTGTCGGTGAGATCGCGCACCAATATTGGAACTTCGTGGATCTGGGCGGCTTGGGCTGCGCGCCAACGGCGCTCTCCGGCGACAATCTGGAAGAAGCTGCTGTCGGCTGGATCAACGCGCACGATGAGCGGTTGGATGATGCCCTTTTCTTTGACCGAGGCGATCAGGTCATCCATATCGGCCTGCGCAAAATCGCGGCGCGGCTGATCGGGGTTAGGGCGCACTTTCTCGATCGCGGAGGTTGCTTGTCCGGCGTTTGGTTTGGATGTTGCCCCCGCACTCTCGGGACCGCTGTCGACATCGGCCAACAGAGCGCTCAACCCGCGCCCCAAACCCTTTGTTTTACCTTTGTTTGCCACCCGATTTCTCCCTTATCGACCGCTTAAGCCGCGACCGTATCTTTCATGCGTTTCAGCAGTTCTGCTGCCAGTTTTTGATATGCGACACTCCCGACGCTCTTGCGATCATAGATCAGAGCGGGAAGGGAGTAGGACGGGGCTTCACTGAGCCTGACATTTCGCGGAATTATGGTTTTGTAGACGAGATCCCCGAAGTTCTTGCGAACGTCATCTTCCACCTCGCGGGACAAGTTGTTGCGTCTATCGAACATAGTCAACACAACACCTTGTATGGAGAGGTCTGGATTGATGGATTCGCGGACCTCTTTAATCGATGCCACCAATTGGGATAATCCCTCTAGCGCGAAGAACTCGCATTGGAGCGGGACCAGCACATATTTGGCCGCGACCAGTGAGTTGATCGTCAGAAGGTTGAGCGATGGCGGACAGTCAATCATGACGTAATCGTAGCTGGAGAGATACTCGGCCTGCGCCTCAAAGGCGTCCCGGAGCCGCAATACGCGGCGCTTGTCGGAAAAGAGTTCGATGTCTACTGAGCTGATATCGGCGTTGGCGGGGCAAATCATCAGGTTGGGGACGATTGTTTCTTGGGCGATGGCTTCAATATCCTCGCCATTTACCAAGAGATCATAGGTGGATTTTTCGCGATCCGAGGTGGAAATCCCAAGCCCGGTCGAAGCGTTTCCTTGTGGGTCAATGTCGATCATCAAAACCCGACGGCCAATGGCGGCCAGCGCTGTGGCGAGGTTAATTGTTGTTGTTGTCTTGCCAACACCGCCTTTTTGGTTGGCAATCGCAATAACCTTTGGCTCACCGTTATTGTGCACGAGAGATTTCCTTGATTTTAAGAACGCGAGCAGACGAATCTGTTAGGCTTGGAATGCTCTGAGCGTCGATATTCCAGCTTTCTCGGGCCTCCGTCAATTCGGTATTATGGCTTTGGCCTTTTAAGAACAGGCATCTGACGTCTTTGCTGCCGTGGTGGACCGAATAGTCCAAAAGGCTGGTCAGGTTCGTGAAAGCTCTGGCGGAGATTATGTCGGCGTTGAGTTT